>NZ_JAPZEI010000005.1 GCF_027257905.1 Coraliomargarita parva | reverse complement strand
AGGAGAGGGCAACACCCAAAAAGCTTCGTAAACACCTACAAAAATAATACTAACAACTGTCACCAAGCTCTGACGAAGTGTTACCTATGTCTTGAACCTAAACTGTTACCCATGTCCTGACCCCTCCAGGCCTCCCTCAGCTTTCAAGTCTCAGCCTTTACCCTTCCTCAAAGCTACGTCAGCCCTTCAGACTCCTCCCTTCAGGTTTCAGCTTTCAGCCTTCAGCCCTCCTGAGGCCAAAGGCCTCAGCCTCTGCCCCAAATATCTTATCGCGCATACGCTTGAAGCCGTTCTAATGTGCAGACAGTGAGAGGTCTCCGCCACTTGATTCCCTGTTTTGCGGTCATCGCCTTGGTGGTCCTGCTGTGGTTGGGCATGTGGCTGCTGGGCTTGCTGCACGGACTGGAGCAGGAGGCCCTGCGTTGGAGCTATAAAATCCGCGGCGAGCTGCAGAGCAACGCCCCCATCCTCTTTGTCGACCTCGACGCACCCAGCGTAGCCAAGATCGGTGACAAACCCTGGGACCGCTTGAACTTCGCCCAGACGGTCAATGCCCTGATGGGCGTGGGACAGGCCCGGGCCATGGGCATCGATATTATTTTCTCCCCCATGGGCACCGGCTCCCTCCTTGATGTCGACCGGGCACGGGAAGGCGACCTCCGTTTCGGCCAGATCATCGAGCGCTATCAGGACCGCGTGGTCCTCGCCGCCGCCTACACCGGCACCACCTCAGGCGAGCAAATCCTGCCGCTGCGACGCGAAGGCTTTGTCGCAGCCGACGAAGTCCCTTTCCCGGAGTCCCCCACCTTTCCCATCATCCAGTATGACTTTGGGCGGCTGGGTCTGGCCAATGTCGATGAGACCCTGAATAAAGGCGTCGTTCCCCACAAGGTCCTGACCGTGATCGATACGGAAGGCAGCGATTTCAGCCGGCTGCTCATCAACGGCCAGCTAAACTACTTCAGCGGCATTCTCAACGAGCCCCGGATTGTCCACGAGAACGGCACCTTCAAGCTGGTCGATGCCGACGGATTTCCCACCCAGGCCATCCCCGACCGGAGCCGGCACCGCCTCTTCACCCTCGGCATGGAAGTCTTTCTCGCCGCCCACGGCCTTGGGGCCGAAGACGTGGAATGGACGGAGGACGCGCTCATCATCCGCAAGCACGGCGAGGTATTACGGCGTGTCCCGCTCATCGGCGGACAAACCATGGAGTTGAACTGGTTCGAAGGCTGGCAACCCTCCGACGAGACCGCTCATTTCAGCATGGCGACCGTGCTCGACCAGGCCCATGCCTTGGCCGAGGCGCACAAGTCGGGGGAAACCAACCGCGTGGCGGAGCTGGAGGCATGGTTTGCCCAGTTCAAAGACAAGGTCATCTTCCTCGGCCCCGTCGACGCCACCCTGAAAGACCTGGCCCCCACCCCCTTCAGCCGTTCTCCGGTCCCGAAGGTCGGTATGCATGCCAATATCTACCGCACCCTTCAGGAGGAGGCCTATATCCGCCACGCGGATACGGCATCCTGTGTCCTGATCATGATCGTGCTGCCAATCGCCGTCGCCGCTCTGGCCCTCTGGAGCGGACGCGGCAGGCGCCTCACCCGCACGGCGTCCGTGCTCCTGCTCTTTGCCTATGCCGGGCTGGTCTTTGCCGCCTTCGGGCGCCTGAACTTTGTCCTGCCCCTGATCAGCCCGCTGGCCGCCTCGGTCAGCGCCGCCATGTTCGGCGTACTCTTCAAACTGGGGGCGGAGGAATGGCAGCGCCACCGCATCAAGACACTCTTCGGCGCCTATGTCTCCCCCGAGCTGGTCGACCAGATGGTGAACTCCCAGCAGGATCCGGAGCTCGGCGGCACCGAGGCCGAGGTCACCGCACTCTTCTCCGACGTGGAGGGCTTTTCCTCCCTCTCCGAGCTGCTCACCCCCACCGAGCTCATCACGCTCATGAATGAGTACCTCAGCGCGATGACCGATGCCCAACAGGCCGAAGGCGGCACCTTGGACAAATATATCGGCGATGCCATTGTCACCATGTTCGGCATGCCCCTGCCCATCCCAGACCATGCGGCACGCGCCTGCCAGTCCGCCATTCGGATGCAGGAGCGTCACGCGGAGCTGCGCAGGCAATGGGCGGACTCGGGGCAATGGCCGGACCCCATCGCCAACATGCGCACCCGTATCGGACTCAATTCGGGACACGCCGTCATCGGCAACATGGGCAGCCGCGTCCGTTTCAACTACACCATGATGGGCGACTCGGTCAATTTAGCCGCACGCTGCGAAAGTGGCGCCAAAAGCTACGGGGTCTATACCATGATCACCGAGTCCACCCTCAACGCCGCCCTCGAAACCCTGCCGGACCTCTTCTACCGGCGCCTGGACCGGATCATCGTCAAAGGCCGCAGCCAACCGGTCGAAGTCATCGAGCTCTGGGACGGCACCATCGACGCAAACGAGGCCCGCGCCTGCCGCGAGCACTACGAAGCCGGCCTCCAGCGCTACTACGCCGGCGCATGGGCCGACGCCATCTCGCATTTCAAGCAAGCCCTGCCCTTCGAGCCCTGCCGTGACTACGCTCCCACCACCCCGTCCAAGGTCCTACTCGCCCGCTGCGAGCAATTCCTCGCCGACGGCGGCCCCGCCGATTGGAACGGCGCCTACCGCATGCAAACGAAGTAGGGCGGGCGTTGGCATGTTGTTCGTTGATTGAGATCCGTTTCGAGATAGCCAGATTCCCGCGTGTGGCGTGCCCGCTCGCGGGCGCCAGAAGCCTACAGCGTTTCGAGCCCCGCAAACCAATATTCCCCTCCTTGGCAAGGAGGGGTGGATGACGCGACAGCGGCAGACGAGGTGGTTCGCCCCCTTCAGGTCTCAGGATTCAACTTTCAGCCCTCAGAAGCCCTCAGCCTTCATCCTACCCCAACCCCCTTCAGGGCTTCCAATAGACCGCGCTTAATGACTGCTGCCACAATATGGCCTTTTGCGCATCCGTTAACAGCGTCGTCTCCGAATGGTTGGGACGAAAGGAGTACCAAACCGTCTTCGGGAACGCAGGATCCGCTGTATTCGCAACTTGGATACTGCCGTTTTCGAAGCCGAACAAGTTATAGACCCAGAAGTTATGCCCACGCCCGTCCTCACATGCCTCCACGCCCAAAAGTGTCGTATGGATAAAGTAAGGCTCCCCGCCCAACAGCACAAAGTCACCCTCGTCGGGGAAGAGCGTTGTAACGGTGGTCAGCTCGTATGCCTCTCCAGACGAAAGGACGAACCCGACATTACAATGCCCGGAGGCAAGGCCACAACCGCCGGAATAGGACTCAATGACATAGTCCTCCACCCCATCCTTATTCAAATCCGCCGTCCGCGCGGTGATCACGCCGACAGTCCCGTAGCTGCTAAAAAGGGTCGGCTTCAATGCGGTCTCTCCATTCACGGTTAGTTCCACCGTCCAACCCTCGCCCCGCCGGATTAACAGCAAACTCCTATCCGTCTGGCCCGGAACAGTGAAAAGATATTGGGGATGACTCGCGTCTGCCTCATCCGAAGCGGGCTCCAGTTGCCTCAGGTGCACCCGGGAAACCTGCGCATCTACCGCAAACGGACCGTGGTGCGCATCGTTCCCCTCGTCAGCCTGCGGAACTCGCGGAAATGCCCCATCCGTCTGCACAAGTGTCGAATGGATCGTGCTCGCCGAATCCATGATCGTATCCAACAGAGCATTACTCAGCTCCGTCCCGCCGTCTCCAGGGTTGATCTCGATCCCTTGGAATTCACCCAATACCTCATCCCGGAGCACATGGTAGCCGAGCTTGCCCACGTTCCCTCCGCCCCGCAGATAGACCCAGATCCTTGATTGCCGCCAGTCATGCTCCAGCGCGACGGCCTTCGGATGTGCAAAGAGCATCCCGGCCTCCTCGTAATGATCCCCTTCCCTCAGGTAGAGCTTAAACCCGCCCCCCGCATTTCCAAAACTGGAAACCGGTTGGGAGCGCAGCAGATCCAGGTCCCCGTCATGATCAAAGTCTTCCACGAACTGGTGGCGCATTGAGACATTGTCCGTCCAATCCTCCCCACCCGGCGTACCAGTCAGCGTACCGGCCAAGAAAACAAAAGCGCAGATAATGGTGATGTGGGTGCGGGGCTTCATTGTGGTAGATAGAACAGTTCGCGAGGAGCGTACACTAAAATGGCTGCCATGGGGAATCCGGGTTCTCGTTTTCAAGATCCGCGGCATGTCGCGATGCTCAGTCCCCATACGTCCCTAGTCCCGGCCGGGGGCCTTTCGCTTCGGATCCCATGGCGTGCCCGAGAGGTTGCTCAAGGCTTCCTTCTCATCTTCGCCGCAGCTTTCCGAATCGAAAACCGGCGCAAGATGTACTCCGATATGCGCGACCATCAGCACCCCCAGCGAGAGCATGAACAAGACACCCTCCCGGTAGATGAAGCTCTCCAACGGGCGATAGGTAAAATCCCCGTCGAAGCGGCTAAAGAGATAGCTCAGCGTCGGCACGACCGAGAACCATAAACCCGCCAGTCCCGACAAGACCGCTGCGATGTAAAGTGATCCGATCAGTGTTTTCATGTAACTCGATTGTTTCGTACTGCGCCGAGAGCCTGCCGAACGCCTCGCGCCTCGGCCCCGGACATTCACGCCTATGCCGGAAAAGGAGGCGGCGTCGCCGCCTCAAGCTTGGGCTTTTTCTCGATTCGCTTGCTGAGCAAAACCGCACTCAAAAATGCCGCGAGTAGCGCGGGCAGATAAATGATCGCGAGGTTCGGCTCGCCCTGCCCCCGGGTGACGAACGCATAAATAAACCCCACCAGAATTGCCGTCAGGCATTCCATTCCGAACCACGCGACGGGAAACAGGAAATAATACTTCAATGGCTTGTAGCCCTTCGCCTTTAGCTGCTCACCAGCCTTGACGCAAAATCGGATTAAAATAATCAATTCCAACATTTGAACAACTAACGTAGCCAGCTAAGCGCCATACGTCCAGTTCCTTGTGCCGAACCGGAAACGCTTTCAACCGGCCCAAGCGGGCACACCACTTTCAGAAGGAGCTTGTCCGGAGATCCATTCAAGCTCCTCCTCCCTCGCTCGGCGTAGTCTTAGACGAAGACGGGTGCGCGCTGGGGAGGCCTGTCACGGCGTATCGGAGAGAAGCCGGAGGCTGCACTTGCCGCAGACGGAGGGGGCTGCCAACTGCTTGGACTTAGATTGTATCGTCAATGTAGAGCATCTTTATCATGGGCTCTCCCCATACCCATGCCTCTTCAAATTCACTCGTTGGCGCTTCGAAGAAGAAATAGTACAGAGTTCCGGTCTTTGAATTCACAATAAAGAGATGATGGACCTTCGTGGAGACACCACCGACAACTCCTTCACTTAAAAACCCATAAGAATCAAATGGCCCAATCCTCCGAGTCCATTCTTTCAGGATCTTTGCGTGCTTCGAAAAGCCGAGCTGAAAGTCATGGATGAACCTGACAGGGTCTGTTCCCCTTTTAGCCTGAAAGTCCTTATATACATTGAGGGATAAGCCTGTTGTGAAAGTCCCACGCCCACCAAGGATTTCTTCCTTAGTGATGTAGTACCCCAGAGTGTCTTGCCGAACGGTCGATTTCTTGTGCCACCCGTCTGGAACAAGAAATGCCGCCTTAAGCGTATCAATTTCCCACCAACTAAACCCTTCTTTCCGGGGCAGGTCCATCCCATGAGAAGACAGTGTTGCTGCAAGGAAGAGAAGCACGGTGTAGATTCTTTTCATTTCAATCACTCCGGTTGAAGTTTCAGTTCCCTCAGCAAGTTGATATGGTAAGTCGCAGAGAGAAGAATCAGGGACATCACAAAGAAATGATAATGCACAACATATGTGCCCCCCCATCTGGTGCATGGATTCGGCCACCAGAATCGAGCCGATCTCCTTAGAAGACTCGATCGCTAGAGAACCTTTTCGAAAACCATTGTGGCTTGAATCTTATCTCCTGACAAAAAACCCTTGGACCCTGACGAAGTAGTCGAGATCGTGTGAAGTCTATAGCCATTAGCCACTTGCTTGTTAATTGCTGCCTGCAAGTTCGTTAGGCTTGATGCTCCAGATCCAGTTCCGAGAAACTTCTCGGTTAAAACAACCTGTTGAACAATATACATGTCGCCAGCTTTACCTCGTGCTGAAATAGCTTCCGCATCGAATCCGAACCCTGCCATAGTTAATCCTTTATTTTGAGTTATTGTTTAGGAAATTTTATCTCATCGAACGTGGAGGAATCTCAATGAGTGAGCGAGGGGTCGAGCAAACGGAGTTGAGACCTCCGACTGGATGCAGCTTCCAGAGTGCCCGGTGGCATCGAATCTGGCAAGTGCCCTCTCTTTCTTTAATCCGGTTTGTCTTGAACCACAACAACCCTAAAGCTGACCGGAACGACCGGAGTTGATACCACCGTTTGATGCGGCCTTCCATTCTAGATAACCTGTAAATTTGAGTGGCGCATCCTCAGAGATCGAAGTGGTGGACCTCCACCCCTTTGGAAAACTCTGTGGATTCATGTAACCGCGAGCCAGAACATGAATCCAATCTCCATCCTTCAGGGGCACGGAGATGAACTCCTTTCTTTCTCTTAATTCTTCTATTCTCAGGCAAACGATTTCAACCTTTCCATTCCTTTCCGTTTTCAGGAAGATGCAACATGCGAGGCGATCACATCCATTGGCCTCCCCCAGCGCCACTCCTAAGGTGAGTTCCGGTGAACACTTGATTTCCCTCTCTCGCTTCACTTCACCGGTGACTCTTATGCTAGCATTCGCGCCAAGCACGCCGAACGCTGGCAGAAAGATGAGAATAAGTGCCTGAAGAATTTTCATGGCCTGATATTAAAGTGCGCTAGGGCTGGGCCGGTGGAGTGGCTGCATAGCCGCCCACGCTGCCGGCACCACTGACTGGACCTTCCTTCGCTCGAGTTTCCAAGTATTCCAGCGTCATATCTTGACGACGTTGAAACTCAGCCTCTGGGATAAAATCCCATAAGCCATCGCTGAAAACCGGCCTGCCGATAAAATCCTCTTTGTGCATCCAGCATTCCCACTTCGTAGGCTTATAGTAATACATCACGATAGCCCCGCGAGGTGCATTCTTTGCATTGATTCCCATGTTGTAATGATGACAGCAGAGATCCGGGTTGATCACTCCCGTCCGTTTCCATTCGTCGGATAATTTCCGGCTCTGCGCATGGCTTGTAAGCGCCTGAAGAACAGGCAACCACGCTTCGAGTTCCTTTACCTGAATGTCCAAAGCCTTGCCATCACCCCGTGGATACCAACCGTCATGCTCAAGCGCATACTGCTCCATTGCCGAAGCAATTTGATGGCGACAATTTGCACATGATGCGTATTGGTTATAACGAATCCATTTCTGGTAGACGAATCCGCCAAGCCCCAAAAGAAGAAGAAGAACAGCAACGCTGAGTATTATGTATCGTTTCACCTTCACGGAACGCGATTGTCTCACGGCGCTAGAGGCGTAAAGTATGGCGTGTACGGCGGATTCAGGCTGCCTGAATGCGGGCAAGCTACCGCTATTGGTGAATCCTGGTAAAACACCTTAAAATCGGGAGACTGTCGAAGCTCGAACACAAACGGTCGAATGCTCTGTTTTTAGTTCCCATTACGATTCCTGTCTAGGTATTTTGCCCGAGAAAGTCGAATTCACGTCCCACGAGCCCCCACTCTTACGGCGGACAGGCAGGATCGCTCCGCCAGCTCCACATTTTCCGGGCGTCCCGCAAGATTTGCGGGACTGAAATCCTGCGCCTTCCGAGGCCTTGGCCGACATGACCGGGCTCTGCAACTGCAGAGAACCGGACCAACCTGCTTGTTCGCAGGTTCTCATCTCTGGCGCCCTACGACAAAAAAAACCTCCACTTGCGTGAAGGTTATTTTGGTCGGGGCGATCCACCTTCGCACTTCGTGCTACGGCGGACTGGCAGGATTGCTTCGCCAGCTCCACATTTTCCGGGCGGAACATTCGTTCCTGAAAATGTTACGTCAAACCTGCTTGTTCGCAGGTTCGCATCTCTGGCGCCCTACGACAAAAAAACCTCCACTTGCGTGAAGGTTATTTTGGTCGGGGCGATCCACCTTCGCACTGTGTGCTACGGCGGACAGGCAGGATTGCTTCGCCATCTCCACATTTTCCGGGCGGAACATTCGTTCCTGAAACTGTTACGTCAAACCTGCTTGTTCGCAGGTTCGCATCTCTGGCGCCCTACGACAAAAAAAACCTCCACTTGCGTGAAGGTTATTTTGGTCGGGGCGACAGGATTCGAACCTGCGACCCTCTGCTCCCAAAGCAGATGCGCTAGCCAGGCTGCGCTACGCCCCGTATCCAAAAGAGCCTCGGATAGCATCAATTTTGAGTGCGCTGTCAATGCCCTTTTCGAGACTTGTTTTAAACGAATAAACGGTCTAGTGCTAAGCTTTTCAATTTGCTCATCATTGTATTGTTTGCAAATGCCACACACCCGTCTAAATAGGCCTCTCCCGCGCCGCGCCCGGTCACTCCTGCTGTGTTTGGGAATCTGCTGGGGGCCTGCCGGCTCGGCCGCAGCGACCCTGAAGGAGCAGGTCGACTTGGCGGTGGGAGCCTTTACCGCGGGACAGTACGGCGAGGCCTACTGGCAGTTCGAGACGCTGGAGGTGGACTACGGGGAGGAGCCGGAATACCTGGACCCTGATTTCCAGCGGATCCTGCACCCCGTGCGTGGCTACGCGGCCCTGATGGCCGACCGGCCGACGGATGCGTTGGTCGAATTCACCGAGCTGCTGCGTCAGCCGGACCTCTCCCCCGGCCTTCGCGCCTTTGCGCTCTACAACGCAGCCATTGCCCAGGCCCAGACACAGGCCCTGTCCCTCGCAGCCCATAGCTTCCGGAGCTTCCAAGAGTCCTTCCCCAACACCCGGGAAGCGGGACTCGCCCTGCTGCAGGAGGCCGAACTGTGCTATGAAATCGGCGAAACCGATGTGGCACTGGAACGCCTGAACGGCTTCTACCGGAGCGATGCGCCGGCCACCCTGCGTATGCAGGGGCGCCTACGTGCACTCCAGATCGCAGGGGAAAGCGGGCGAACGGAGCTCGTGCAGGAGTTGCTGTTTACCACCGACTGGCAGGTCAGTCAGATGCCGGACATCGCCATCCTGACCTTCGCGGCGATCGACGCGGGCGACCTGTTGCTGGGCGCCTCACAACCGGAGCAGGCCATTCGCGCCTACCGGCTGGCCCTCCCCCGGGAAAGCTTGCTCAAGCAACAGGCGCAACGCTTGCAGGCGACCCGCCGACTGGCCGAGGAGGAAGGCGTCTTTGCCTCCAGTATCTGGAAGAGTCATATTCGCCAGCTGATTGGACGCCTGGAACGCCAGCAGTCTCGGCTCGAACAAATGGAGGACTACACACCGAGCCTGTACCTGCGCTCGGGGCAGGCCTACCTGCTCGCCGGACGCCACCGCGAAGCCCGCCTGCTCTTTCGTGAAATCGCGCAGGACGAGGCCTATACGTCCGAAATCAGGGCTGAAGCACACTACCGCTGGACCCTTGCCTTGTGTGAAGCGGAGCAGTGGGCCAAGGCACGCGAAACGGCTCACGGCTTCCTCGAAGCACACCCGGGCCATGCCTTAGCCAACGCCGCGCTGTTCCTCATCGCACGCGCCTATCAGGCCGAAGGCCGCTACAGCGATGCCATTGCCGTACTGGACGAGCTGATCGTCAATTTCCCCAAGGACAAGCAGGCCCCCCGCTGGTACTTCACCCGCGGCTACAATCTCTGCTCACTGGAGCGGCCCGCCGAAGCACGCGAGTGCTTTGAAACAGCCCTGGCAAGCTATCCCAAATCGGAGCTGCACACCCAGTTGGCGCTCTGGTCCGGGCTGACCTGGTTTTTTGAAAAGGACTATGCCACGGCGCTGAAGCAACTCGAACGCCTGCGCGAAAAGAGCCGCAAGCACCCCCTGTATCCGGAGATCCAGTACCGGATCGCCAACCTGCACTACGCACTGCGCGACTACAAGGCGGCCATTCGGCGTGCCGACAAGCTCATCAAGACCTTTCCGGACCACCACCGCGTGCCGGAAGCGCAGGCCCTGCGCGGGGACAGTTTAATGGGACAGGGCGAGCTCATCCAGGCAGCGGCCGCCTTTCGGCAGGTACCGGCGGACGATGCCCAACTGTACGACTACGCGGTCTTCCAGTGCGCCAAAATCTACCGTGCACTGGAGCGCTACGACCTGCTGCGCACACAGCTGCAGTCCTACGTGGACCGGGAAGACGCGGCAAGCAGGCCCCGGGTGAGCGAGGCACTCTACTGGATCGGCTGGTCGCTGCAACAGGAGGGCCGTGCAAGCGAAGCCTTTCCCCTCTATGAAGCCGCCCTCCAACGCTTCGGCAACCGACCGGAAGCCCGGGCGGTCGGTTCGATCCTATCCGCCTATGCCACGCTCTACCGGCGCAACCCGGACATCTCGTCCGGCTTCGACCGCTGGCTTCAGGACACCTCGGAGCAGAGCCTGCAAACCGTCGAACTGACCTGGTATGCGCGCCTCACACGCTTTCAGGCGAAGCGGCTGGAAAAGAGCGCGGGCAAGGCCAGCGCCGAGGCCGCCATGCTCAACATCCACCGCCTCGTACCGATCGAGCAACAGGACGTGGCCTGCCTCGCGGAGATCGGTATCCTTCTGGCCGAGCGCGGCTATGACTCGGCGGACGACTATTTCGAACAGATCCTCACCTGCTACCCGAAACGCTTTGAGCGCGCCGCCGCCTACTACGGCAAGGCCCGGCTGGCAGCGAAAAACAGCCACCTGACACAGGCACAGCGCTGGCTGGCACGCTTCCTGGAGGAGACCCCCACACACCCGCTGGCGGCGGACGCCCGGCTGCTGGCCGCCGACCTGTTCGTCCGCGAAGGACGCTATGCGCTCGCCCGCACCGCACTCGATGAGGTTCTGCAGATCAAGGAGATGCGGGGGCGGCCCCATGCTCGGGCCCTAGCCACGCTGGCCCGGATCGAAAGCGAAACCGGTGCCCCGAAACGGGCGATCGCCTACTGGCAACGCATCTACACACTTTACCGTGCCTACCCCGAACTGCTAGCCCCGGCCTACTGGCAGAGCGCCCTGCTCTTCGAGGAGCTCGGCGATGCGGTGGCCGCCCGCAACACACTGAAAGAGATGCTGGCCGACCCGCGCCTCAAACAGGATCCGCTGTTCGAGAAAGCAGCAGCCAAGCTGCCCGCCCTGCAAGCCGCAGCCGCCTCGCAAAGCGAACTGGCCGAACATGCACCCCCGACCAAGGAGCTGGCCCCGTGAATCGTCCAAGACATCCGAGGATCGAAGGCAGGAAGCCGATGGCCATAGCGGTCGCAATCCTCCTGTCCGGACGCGCCTCACTGGCCGCACTACCGGAGCCCCTCCTGGCAGGCATTGAGGCCGAGCTCGAACAAGCGATCACCCTGCACTTGGAAAATGGACAACAGCTTCGCGGTCATGCGGTCGAGGTCAACAGCACGCAGCTGAAGCTCGCCTCCGCCGAAGGCTCCGGAGAGATCATCTACACCTTTGACAGCGAGGCGATCGCCCGGATCGAGGTCCCCGGCGAAAGCTACAAGACACTCGCGCTCGAGTGGATGCAAGCCGGCCGGCAAACGGACGCCCTGGAGCTAATGGACCGCCTGTACGCCCAACGCGTGAACCTGATCCCATTGCTGCCGCCGGCGGAGTCCCATTTCTTTGTCTATTACGTGCACCTCATCCTCCGCTCGCCGCAACCGGCCCGCGCCATCGGGGTCTCGGACCGGATCAAGCCGCAGATCGCCAACGAGGACGCGATCCACAAGCTGGAAGATGATGTCCTCGATAGCTACTATATCCTCCAGCTCTACGCGGCAGCCAAGCCGCTGGCCCGGGACTGGGTCCGGGAGCGCAAGCCCTACGACAGCTCCGCACTCGGATATTTTGTCCTGGGCATGGAGCATCTGCGCTCCGGAGAGCCGGAGGCCGCCCTCGAACTCGCACTGCGCCCCATCGTATTCGCCGCTCCCAGCCCGCAGGACAAGCTCCCCGACTGTTATGCTCTGGCCATCGGCGCCGCTCTGCAGCTGCGCGATGTCCCCTATGCCAAACGCCTCTACAGGGAGATGGAGGCCCGCTCCTTGGTTTGGCCGAAGGACAACCCCGAACTCGGTCCCATTTTAAATGCCATCCAACAACACCTGAAGAAAGATGAAGACAGCACCCCGTCCCAGACTTAGGCCGCTCCTATTACTCCTGAGCTGCCCGCTCATGCTCCGCGCGGAAGTAGCCGCCGACACCACCACTGCCGGCGGCGCCGACCTCAGCCTCTGGGGACTCATCCAGCAGGGCGGCTGGGCCATGTACCCGCTCGGCGCCTGCTCGCTCGCCATGCTCTTCCTCATCTTCTACGCTTGGCGTGAAACCCATACCCGGAAGTTCTTCACCCCCGCACAAACCGAAGCGGCCGGCAACTCCGTGGCGGAAGGCGACCTCGAGTCGGCCCGGAACCACCTCTCCGGAACCAATACCCTGCTGGGCCGCGCGCTCGCCCCCGCACTCAGAAAGCTGAAGGCGAACCGCGAGAAAGCCGAGGAGCTCTTCGTCGAAAACCTCGAAGCCGAAGAAAACGGGGTCGCACAGTGGGTCACTTACCTGAATGTGATCGCCTCCGTCGCCCCCATGATCGGCCTCCTCGGTACGGTCAGCGGCATGATCAGCGCCTTCCAGACCATCGGCCGTGGCGGCATGGGACGTCCCGAGCTTCTCGCCGGCGATATCGGGGAGGCGCTCATTACCACCGCCACCGGACTGGTCATCGGCATCCCCGCCATGATCGCCTATTTCGTGATGCGGAACCGCTTGAACAATGCCATGATCGCCACCGCGCAGGCGGGCACCGAGATTATCGATGCGGAGGAGGTATAAGTACTACTAAGTCGAAATAACTCCAGCGCCCTCAGTCATCATCCGGCTTACGCCGTATGCTACATTCGGGCGGTTTCGTAGCATCGACGGTCACGTCGATGACGGATTCTTGAAACGCCATAATTCAATAGTAGTGGTATTATATGTTCCTGCCAGGACGTTTGAGGCAGGCGCCGCTACAGCATGTCAAATCCACGGGAGCATCACCCAAACACTAAGCTTTTCCAACAAAAGCTTTGCAGTGCCGAACGGCTCTGTTTTCCTGAGGCGATGTCATACGAACTATCCGGAACCGTTAAAGAAATTTTCGACGAACAAACCTTCGCCAGTGGCTTCAACAAGCGTGAATTCGTGGTCACCAACGAAGCCGATAAATTCCCCCAGGACATCAAGTTTGAGTGCCTGAAAGACAAGGTCGAGCTGGTCAACAAGCTCAAGAAGGGCGACAGCGTTAAAGTCAGTTTCGACATCAACGGCCGCGAGTGGAACGGCAAGTATTTCGTGAACCTGGTTGCCTGGCGCATCGAGTCCGGTGCCGCCTCCGCCGCAGACGACGAACCGCCCCCCTTCGACCCGGCCGACGAGATTCTCGACGAAGAACCCCCGTTCTGATCGCGGGCAGGTACGCGTTGTTAGTTAAAACTTGATCGTTGACTGGAGTCGGGTCGAAATCGCTTTCGCGATCGGAATCTGCGATCACGCATTCCGTCTGCCCAACTAAAAGTTCCCCGCCTTGGCGAAGGAGGGGTGGATGACGCGCCAGCGGCAGACGGGGTGGTTCGTCACCAGTCAACCCCTCCGTCTGCGACAAGCGCAGACATCCGGCTTCGCCGCTGAAGTTCCTCCCCTGCAAGCAGAGGAGGAACTTCAGCGGATCTCGAACAACGTTCAACTCCCCTGCCACTCCCCCTCAGCTCTCAGCCTTCAGCCCTCCGCAGAGCCCTCCGGGCTCTGCTCTACTCGTACCGCAGGGCCTCGATCGGGTCAAGGCGGGCGGCGCGCATGGCGGGATAGATGCCTGAAACCAGGCCGATGGTGGTACTGAAGAAAAAGCCGTAGATCATGGCAGTCACCGGCAGCACGCTGATCGCCCCGCCGTCGGGAATGAAGTCGCGGGCGAGGCCGAGGAGGCCCACACTGACGGCCAGGCCCAGCAAGCCGCCCAGTACGCTGATGACCACAGCCTCAGCAAGGAACTGGATAAAGATGTCGTGGCTGCGGGCCCCGATCGCCTTGCGCACCCCGATCTCGCGGATGCGCTCACTGACTGAAGCGAGCATCACGTTCATGATACCGATGCCACCGACCAGCAGGGAGATCCCGGCGATGCCGCCGAGCGAGTAGGTAAAGGAATTCTCGAGTTTCTGCATGTCCTGCAGACGCTCCTCCTGAGTCCGGACCTCAAAGTCACGAATGCCCCGGTGTGTCTGTGTGAGCGTATTCTCGATTTGCTCGACGAGATCGGGCAGTTCCTCCAGACGGTCTGCCAGGATATGGATCTGGTCGACCGAGTTGTCACCCTTGTAGCGGCTCATGGCAGTGGTTGCCGGAATGTAGTTCAGCCGGTTTTCCCAGTTAAAGCTGCGCTGGCCCGCGACGGAATTGTCGATCGGATCCAGCTGGCCCACCACAGTATAGACCTGACCGCGGATACGCAGCTGCTGGCCAACCGCATTGGTCTGGTCACGGAACAAGCGCTGCCGGATATGATCCCCGATCACGATGACAGGGCTTTGCGAGGCGATGTCCGTATCGGAGATAAAGCGGCCATACTCGACCTTGCGGCGTTGGATGCTGATAAAATCGGGCGTCACCCCATGCAGGATCGCCCCCTCGCGCCGGCCGTTGGCAATGAAGCGCTCCCAGCGCATGTCCACGATGGGGGTGAGATAGGCAGCCAGCGGGGTGGAACGCTCGATCGCCACCACATCGCGCCAAGTCATGCCCGGCGAGATCCCGGCAATGTGCTGCTGTGACTCCGGTGCCTCCCGGCTGTGCACCTCCAGCTTGAGGATACCGCCACTGCGCTCGAAGGAAGCCCTCATATTGCCCAGCATGCCCTGCACGATGCCGACCATCGCGACCAGTGCCGCGACCCCGAGAATGATGCCGCTCATCGAAAGCAGCGAGCGGATCTTGTTGGACCAGACCTCACCGAGGCCGTTCTTGCAGCCCGTGTAGATATCACCGACCGGATTCATGAGCGGGAGTCCTCCACGACTTTGCCATCCTGCATGCGGATACGGCGTCCGGCATAGTGAGCCACCTCGTCATCGTGCGTGACGAGCGCGAGTGTGATCCCCTCGTCCAGCAAGGAACTGAACAATTCCATGATGCGTCCCCGGTTCTTGGTATCGAGGTTTCCGGTCGGCTCGTCGGCCAGGATCAGCCGCGGCTCGTTGATCAGGGCCCGGGCGATCGCCACGCGCTGGCGCTCCCCGCCTGAAAGCTGGTTGGGTGTATGCGTGGCACGGTGGGCCATGCCGACCCGCTCCAACGCATTCATGCCGCGCTGGTACTTGTCGTTCACCCGCCGGCGGCTGTAGGTCAGCGGAAGGAGCACATTGTTCAAAACAGTCAACCGGGGCAGCAGGTTGAAGGCCTGGAAAACGAAACCGATCCGGCTGGCACGCAGCAGCGCACGCTGCCCACGGCTGATGTCCGAGACATCATCACCTTCGAAAATCATCTTGCCCGCCGTCGGGCTGTCCATGAAACCCAACACGTGCATGAGCGTCGACTTGCCGGAGCCCGAAGTGCCGATCACCGCGATGAACTCACGCTCACGGATCGCCAGGTCCACCCCGTCGAGGGCATGCACGAGCTCGCTGCCGACCTTGTAGGTACGCCGGATCCCGGAGAGCTCGAAAATATTGGCGGACTCAGTCATTGGACCGGAATTCGGGCGGACGGCTCAGGGCGACCACATCGCCTTCCGACAGGCCGGAGCGAATCTCGACATGCTGCAAGTCGCTGATCCCGACCTCGACCGGACACCGATCCCAGCCTTCCCCCTTCTGCACAAAGACGTAGCTCTCTCCTTCATCGTCATTGAAGACCGCGGACAGGAGCACCGAGACCGCATCACTGACCGAATCGATCGGAATATCAACCGTGGCACTGATCCCCGGACGGACCCGGTTATCGGAGGCTTCGAAAACCACTTCGATGGGGAAGACCCGCACATTGTTTTCCTTGCGTGCGGACAGTGCGATCACGCTGATCTTCCCTTTCAGGCTGAAGTCGGGAATCGCATCGAAGCGTAAACGTGCCTCCTGGCCGAGATGCAAGCGTTCGACATCGACCTCGTTGATCTTTGCCTCCATGAAAAGCTCCTTCAGTTCCGCGATCGTGAGAATCTCGGTTCCGTTGGAGACCGAGGTCGCGCCGGAGATCACCTCGCCGTCGACCACATCCAACAGCGTCACGACACCGTCGTGCGGCGCGATGATCGTAGTCTTGGACAGATCGTCCTCCGCATCCTCAAGGCGTGCTTCGGCAATTTCCAGGTTCAGCTGCGCCAGCTCAAAATCGGTTTGCGCATCGAGAAACTCCTGCTCGCCCACGAACTCACGGGCAAAGAGCGCCTTGAGCCGGTCGTAATTACGCTTGGCCTTGTCGAGCTTGAGTTGCTCTGCCTGCAAACTGCGCTCGGCTTCCCGTACACGGGTCTGCAGACTGGTACGGTCGAGCTCAAGCAGGACCTGGTCCTTCTCGACCGATTCACCCTCCTCCACATGGATCACGGTTATGCGACCGCTGATCTCGGATTTCACCACACTGCTCAGCAGCGGCAGCACTTCACCGGTTGCCGTGACCACTGACTCCAGGTCGCGCACCGAGGCCGTATCGGTGCGGATGCCCGGCTCATCCTTTTCCCGGTTCTTGGCAACAAAATCAAAGAGCTTGTAGCCCCCAAAGGCCACAACAGCAAGAATGACAAAGGTGATGAGCAAACGCTTCATGGTTGAGTCTCCAAATCGTTCAATAGTGGGTGTGAGTCCAGATCGGCGGGCCCGGAGATCGAATCCATCGCGTCCCAGGTAAAGCCGTTTCGTTCGAGGATGCTGCCGTCCACCCGGCTGAGGCTGGCAATGGCACGCAGTGTTTCAATGACCGCGGAAAGCCTGCTCCGCCGGGCCTGGTCGAGATCGCGCTGTGCTTCCAGCACGCTGCGGTAGGGCACCAGCCCTTCCCCGTAACGCGCACGCTCCTGCTCGAAGCTCTGTTCGTTCAGGCGCAAGGCCTTGCCGGTGACTTCGATCCGCAAGAGGCCGGACTGGACCGCGCGCCAGGCATTCCGGGCGGCCAGCGCCTTTTCCTGCTTGATATCATAGAGACGTACCTCGGCGCGCTCCAGGTTGCGCTCGGCTTGCCGCACCCGGGCTCGGGCATCACGAAAACTCCAGGGGAAGCGTACCTCCAAGCCGACGTTCCAATTGTATCCATCCGCATGGTACGCACCAAGATGAGAATCGACCCCGTTGTTATCGCGTCCGAGATAGGTCAGGCCGCCGAAAAGATCGAGATCCGGTCGTGTGTCGTCTCGGGCCAGCAGCCGGTTGATGCGCTGCACCTCGATCGCGAGCTCCTGCGTTTTGGCATCGGTATCGGTCGCAAGGGTATCGGCCACCACCTTGTCGAGTTCGCGCAGAGGCGGCATGGCGACCGGCAGGACCTCGACAAAAACCGAATCATTGATGGTTCGTGTAAACGAGGTGCTGCCCATCAGGCGGCGCAGGGCGTCCTCCGCATCCGCAATTCCGCGCTCGGCCTCGATCAAATCCTCCTCCTGGTTGGTCAATTCGGTCTCGGACTGGAGCACCTCCAACGGGGTGACCAGGCCCAGACGTTGCCGCTCCTTGTTTTCCTCAAGTAGGTTTGTCGCCAGTTTGAGATTCGACTGGATCAACTCGCGGGCCGCACGGGCGAAGGACAGGTTCCAGTAAGCGATCTCGGTATCGACCAGAACGTCGAGGATATCCGAACGCAGGGCGTATTCCGACTGCTGTGCGTTAGCGCGAGCCCGGGCGATCGGCGCGAGATTGACCTCGGACCAGGCATCCTTGAGCAGGGGCTGTCGCAGGCTCAGGCCGAAGTCCGAGCCGTAATCCGGATTCCGCACGGAGTTGTTGTTCGACGTACTCCGGCTGATATTCGTATCGAGGGTAATGGAGGCGCCGGTGCTGAACAACTTGTCCACCCCGGCCCGGGCCGAACGGCTCGCGCTCTCCGGCAGCGAGGTCGAGTCCAGACTGCTGGAGCTGGCAGCCGACTGACGCTCACTGGTCGAAACCGAACCGAATAGTTCAAAGTCAAAAGCCGACTCCTGGATGATGACATCGTCCTGTGCATTGGCCGGAGAGTAACGGGAAGAAACCAAGCCAAGATTGTAAGCCAGCGCCTCGTCCAGAGCCTCCTGTAGGGTCAGCACATCCACCGCCCCTTCTTCGGCCAGCAAAACGGAAGCGCCGAACAAGCAGCAGACAGTGAGTTTATTCAATGAAGTAAACATCCGGGGCATCTTTGTAGCACAAGAAAGCCCCTTGTTCCATTTTACAGAACGAAATGCAACTCTTTGAGTTCATGCACCCGAAAGTTATTATGGAAAATAGGTCCTCGATAAGCAAGCAACGCGCCTTGCGAGACCCGGCTCACTAAATTTCGCATAGTTACTCCGAATCAAGCCAGCTCCCGCCGGCGCGTGTGACTGTTAAGAATGGGTGTAATGTTTGCCGGGTTGCTGAGGATGATGAGATTGTCACCTTCTTTTAAAATCGTGTCGTGGGCCGGATGTTGCAGGATCGACTGATCCGCCCGCCGGATCGCCAGCACGATGAAATTGGCCTGCGACTTCTGCTCGAACTCGCGGATCGAGTGCCCGACAAATTCATCGCCAGCGTTGAGCGCAAGCTCGTCCAGTTCCAGTCCCATCGCTTTGAGGTCATTCGACAGAAGGCTCATGCGGCTACTGTCGCCGAAGAGTTCGACGATGGTGGGACGCAGGATGCTTTCCGCCATCCGGCTGGCCCCGATCGCGGCCGGCAAGACGACCTCGTCGGCGCCCGCCTGTTCCAGTTTCTTCTTGGTCGAAGGTTGCTCGCCCCGTGCGATGATCCGGATGCTGCGGTTCAGGTTGCGCGCGGTCAGCGTGATGAAGACATTGATACTGTCGATCGGGAGCACGGTAATGAGGGACTTGGCCCGCTTGATCCCCGCGTCCTCGAGCACCGCCTCATCTTCCGCCGATCCGCGCACGGTGAGGAAACCGCATTCCTCCGCCATCGCGATGCGTTCTTCGTCGAGATCCACGATCACAAAGGAGAAGCCCTCCTCTTCAAGCTCCTGGGCGATGATCTGGCCGATGCGGCCGTAGCCACAGATGATGGTGTGACCGGAAAGGCCTTCTATATTTCTGGATTTCATGAGATTGCCGACAACCCGGTTGATTTCCCCCTCCGCTATGATCCGGATAACACCACCCGCAATATACAGGCCGATGGTCGTCCCGGACAGAATCAGGGCCATAGTGAAAAAACGCTCCCCCGCCGTATCCACACCGGCATCCCCGTAGCCAACACTGAAGATCGTGATGATCGTCATGTAGAGGGATTCGACATAGCCGAAGCCGGCGATCAGCTCATAGCCGACCGTGCCCACCAGCAGGATGAAGACAAATAGCAGCGTACCCCGCTCGATCTGCTGGATGCCGGGGCTACGTTCCGAGTGTGGGCGCAGCCACAACTTCAGGCGGGATAGCATGCCCGTCCAGAAGCAGGAATCAAACCACGCAGAGCACGAGCCCTCTGGACCACTAAAATGATGTCCACGCGCAGCCCGGCCCGTAAGGACATGATTTCAATACACCCGGGGCGCCCCGGACTCCGGACAAGCGTGCAGCCCGGCTCAACCGCCGCTGGGCAGCGGAAGGTCCACCTCGACATCGGCCTCGTAGTCCACGCCCGGCAGACCAAAACCGAAGAGCTCCAGGAAGTCCTGCTGGTAACCGCTGAAGTCGGACAGCGCATTCAGGTTTTCCGAAGTGATTTCCGGCCAGACCTTGGCCACGGCGGCCTGGATATCCGGCTCCATCTCCCAGTCGTCGACACGGATGCGCTTGGCTTCGTCCAGCTGGAGGTCGCCGCCGTAAAGACGGTCGTTGAGCAGGCGAACCATTTGCTCGATGCAGCCTTCATGGTTCCCCTTTTCCTTCATGACCTTGAACAGGATGGAAATGTAAAGCGGAACAACCGGGATCGCCGAGCTGGCCTGGGTCACCACCGCCTTGTTGACCGAGACATAAGCCTCACAACCGTAGGCTTCGCTGATGGCAGCGGCCGCGCGCTCGACATCCTTCTTGGCGCCTCCGATGGTACCGTTGGTGTAAACCGGCCAAGTAAGTTCAGGCCCGATGTAGGAATAGGCCACGGATTTCACTCCCGGAGCCAGCACACCGGCATCGGACAGGGCCTTCATCCAGAGCTCCCAGTCCTCACCGCCCATCACCTTGACCGTCTGTGTAATTTCTTCTTCGTCTGCGGGCTCGATGCTGACTTCGCTGACTTCCCCCTTGTCGGTATCCAGGGTGCGGTTGGTAAAAGTCTGGCCGATCGGCTTGAGGCAGGACTTGTAGGTCTCTCCCGTGTCCGGATCGGTCCGGCGGGGCGAAGCCAGGCTGTACACCACCAAGTCCACCTGTCCCAGATCCTCCTTGATCATCTCAATGGCGCGGGCCTTGATCTCATGGGAAAAGGCATCGCCGTTGATGCTCTTGGCATAGAGCCCCGCTTCATGCGCGGCTTTCTCGAATGCCACCGAATTGTACCAACCCGCACTGGCCGGCTTGCCCTTCTGCGAAGGACGCTCGAAAAAGACACCCAAAGTCGCGGCATCATGGCCGAATGCAGCTGCGATACGCGTGGAAAGGCCATATCCAGTGGAAGCCCCGATCACGAGGACCTTCTTCGGCCCACCGTCCTGCTTGGCGGCCTTGGCGACCTCGATCTCCTGACGGACCTTGGCTTCACAGCCGACCGGATGAGCGGTAATACAAACAAATCCACGGATACGGGGTTGGACGATCATAGTGCAAAAAGGTGTGTTGATGATGAAAACCCAAAGAGAAAACAACCGTGACAGCGCTGGCAACCGGTAATTACACCTCTGCCATGACTATTCCTGACAACTGAAACCAAAATCAGCGAAGTTCTAAGCGTGGCGGAAATCGCTGTCGCACCTCCGCTTCAGAAACCTGCCGCCAAGTATCCCCTATTTCCGAGCCCATCGACAAACAACATTCAACCAGCAAAGCCAAAGTTCCCCTCCTTGGCAGGAGGGGTGGATGACGCACCTGCGGCAGACGGGGTGGTCCGTCGCCAGTCAAACCCCTCCGTCTGCGACAAGCGCAGACACCTCCCCTTGTAGCAGAGGAGGAACATGAGTGCTCCCCGAATAAACTCCACAAACGGACACACCTCACAAGCAGCAGCGTGCTAGAAATGATGGTCCGGGCTCCCGCAAAGCGGGATCCGGCATGCCTCGGCGGCACGCGCATCCCTCCATGAATTTGTGCAAGTCCTAACGAATGGCTAAGCAGCATATGGAGTGACAGGCTTCCGCCCGCCCGGAGCGAGTCGAAGGGCATGTCCGCGCTGAGTCGTGGGCAGGCTCAAATCCCGTATCCCGTATCTCGTACCACGTATCCCGAACGAATCAGCCGCGGCCGATGCCGCTGGCTTCAAATCCGATTTCGCGAAGCTTCGAGAGGTCGAGCAGGTTACGACCGTCGAAAAGGAAAGCCGGCAAGTGCATGGAATCGTAAATCCGCTTGTAATCGAGCGCCTTGAACTCATCCCATTCCGTCAGGATTAGGATCGCATGCGCATCCTGGGTCGCTTCGTAGGCATCGGTGCAAATCGTCACGCGCGCATCGTCCTCGGCCACCCCCAGGTCACGATAGATCTGGTCTTCGGTGACCTTCGGATCGTAGATAGCCAGATTGGCCAGCTCTTCAAGCAGATCCTTGCAGACATAGATGGCTGCCGACTCACGCGTATCGTTGGTGTCCTTTTTGAAAGCGAAGCCCAGAACCGCGATCTTCTTGTCCGAAACCGTATTGAACATGGTCGAAACCACGCGCCGTGCGAAACGGTGTTTCTGGTAGTCGTTCATCGCGACTACCTTGTTCCAGTAGTCGGCGACTTCCGGCAGGCCAAAGTATTCGCAGAGATAGACCAAGTTGAGAATATCCTTCTGGAAGCAAGAACCACCGAAGCCGACCGAGGACTTGAGGAACTTCGGACCGATCCGGCTATCCGTGCCGATCGCGTGCGCCACTTCGTCGACGTTGGCTTCCGTCGCCTCGCAGAGCGCGGAAATCGCGTTGATCGAGGAAATACGCTGGGCCAGGAAGGCATTGGCGGTGAGCTTCGAGAGCTCGGACGACCAGAGGTTCGTCGTGATGATACGTTCACGCGGCACCCAAGTGGCATAGACTTCGACCAGCTTTTCGATCGCGGCCTTGCCTTCCGGGCTCTGGTCGCCACCAATCAGCACACGATCCGGCGCTTCCAAGTCCTCGACTGCGGTCCCCTCGGCGAGGAACTCCGGATTGGAGAGGATCTGGAAATTGCGCCCGTTGGAGTTCGACTCCAGGATACGCTTGATCGATTCGGCGGTACGGACCGGGAGGGTGGATTTCTCCACCACGATCTTGTCGCTTTCCGCCACTTCCGCGATCTTGCGCGCACAACGCTCGATGTAGCGCAGATCCGCGGCTCGGCCGGAACCCACCCCATAGTTCTTGGTCGGCGTGTTAACGGACATGAAGATCATGTCGGCTTCGCGGATCGCAGTGTCCACATCGGTAGAGAAAAAGAGGCGTTTGCCCCGGCAAGCCTTCACAACCTCGAAGAGGCCCGGCTCATAGACCGGCAAGTCGTCGGAATTCCAGGCATCAATGCGGGCCTGGTTGATATCGACAACCGTGACGGTGTGCTGTTCGCATTTATTTGCTATCATCGCCATCGTCGGTCCCCCGACGTAGCCCGCTCCAATACAACAGATCTTCATCTTCGTTATTAGCTAGTTAGTGAGTCAGTAGAGACAAGGGCATTTGTTAGCAAAAAGCGCTCCAAAAACGATTTAACGGTCCTGTCACCAGAAATAAGGCAGGCTCCGTAGCGGTCAACCGACTTCCATGCCAGCAATAGACAGGGATCGTTACTTTTTGCCCTGAATGAAGTGATCCCACTCGGAATCGTAGTCCTGACCGATCAGCGAACTGACAAAGGGCCGCCAGCGTGGACGCTCCGGCTTCCGGATCAGATGCATATTGGCCTGGTGCGGCAGGCGGTTCGCCTTGCGCGAGTTGCACTTAATACAGGAAGTCACGATATTTTCCCACGAAGTCCGGCCGCCCTGGTCGCGGGGAATCACGTGATCCATGTTCAATTGGTGCTCTTCGAAATTGTTGCCGCAGTACTGGCAGCGGTAATTGTCGCGCTCAAAGAGATTTTGACGGGTGAACTTCACCTCCTGGGCCGGCAACTGGTCGTAGTCGCGGAGGAGCAGAACCTTGGGCACACGGATGCGCATACGAACCGTTTGCACGAAGGCTTCCTCGTCACCCGGCTCCTCATCTTCCGAAAAAGCCAGCCAGGCATTCGCATCCATCATGCGGAAGCTGCCGTCACCGGTGTAGATGACCTGGGCATGGTCCTGAAGCAGCAAACTGAAGGCACGAGGGACAGTGATAATATTCACCGCTTGCCATAAGCGATTCAAAACCAGAATCCGATACTTCAGAGAAGTGCCCATCTGGGACCTACGGTTGTAAAATTCCGAAGGTCCCTGTCAACTCAAAGCTGCACCGTCAGGTGACAAGTGGGTGAAATATACGGGAGCGACCTCAACCCTCCAGGTCTCAGCTTTCAGGTTTCAGCCCTCCGCAAAGGCCTCCGGCCTTTGCCCTCACGCTTCCTTGAAGCGCTCGATGCCTTTACGTACATCGGAGAGGAAAGCCGCGGCGCCCACTCCGTTGACCCAGCGATGGTCGAAGGTCAGGACAAGGGAAACGACTTCCATCGTGCCGCCGTCCTTCGACTTGGGATCCGGCAACTGGTAGGGTGCACCGATGAAAAGTGTCGCAACGGAAGGCGGTACCACCACCGGGATGGCCGAACGCACGCTGTAGGCCCCCATGCTCGAAATGGTCAGGGACACACGATTCTTGGAAACAATTTCCCCATGACGTGTCTGGCGCAGGGATTCGTTGAAGACTTCCGGAAAATCCGCCCATCCGAGCATGTTTGCCTCCTTGACCACAGCAGTCTCCAGGACATCGCCGGGAAGCGCCACAGCCACACCGAGGTCGAAACGGGCGGGATCGTGCATTAATTCACCGCCGCGAATAAAAGATGCAAAGCGCTCATGCTTGCGCATGGCCTGGACCACGGCCCAAGCCGTCATCGTCGCGGTCGACAGGGTCGGCCCACCCGCTTCCTTGCTGCGCAGGCGTGCGTCGCGAACCGCTTCCCAACGGCAAGTCATGTCAATCGTGGCCGGAACGATACCCTCCAGCTGCTTGATCGCCTCCATCGAGAGACCCGCCGCTTTCTTCATGTGGTCGTAGGCCTCAGCCGGCGCCGAGCCCGTATCGACCGGAGCGGCCACCGAGCCGGCTTTCAACTGCACCACCACAAGATCCTGCCCGACCGACACTTCGTCGTCCTCGGCCACCTTCCACTCGGTCAGGACGCCGTCGACGTCGGACTCGATCGGAAAGACCGCCTTGTCGGTCTCGACCTCGCAGAGGGCGTCATCCGCCTGGATCGTATCGCCGGGCTGCTTCAGCACGGAAACCACCCGGGCCACACGGATCCCTTCGCCAAGAATCGGCACGGTGATGGTTTTACTCGCACTGGCGGAATTCGAAGAAGTCGTGCTCATGGAAATCGTATCAGGTTCAGCGCTGGCGGCCACAGTGGTAGCCGACGTTGCGGCCCCCGCTTCGAGCGAGGTGGACAGCGCGGTGGACAAAAGCCGTTCGATGGCCGAGGCGATCCGCTCACGGTCCGGCAGGGCCGCATATTCATAAATCGGGTTGAAACCAACATGAACGTCGGCCTTGGAAACAATCACCGGCGGGCTCTTCAGTGCACCGAGCACGGAAGCATCCCCACACAGTTCGGAGACGATCATCTGTCCCACACTGGCGGAAATATTGTCTTCCTGAACCACCAGCAAGCGACCGGTCTTGCGTACGGAACGGGAAAGCGTCTCCCGGTCCCAGGGAGAAATCGAGCGCAGATCGATCAACTCAATATCCAGCGGCGTATCCAGACCTTCGAGCGTCTCCTCCACCAGTTCCACACAATTGCCCCAAGTGACCAGCGTCAGCAAATTGCCTTCGTGGACAACACGCGCCTCTCCGAGCGGCAAGGCCTTGACCGCCCCCTGTACCTTTTGCTCCGCCCACATCAAGTGCTTGGGCAGGAGGATAATCGTCGGATCCTCGCCGTGGAGCGCGGTCCAGAAATATCCGGCCACATCCTCCGGGGTGGACGGAACCACCACGCGGATCCCCGGAATGTGAGCAAAGGACCCTTCTCCCGACTGGCTGTGCCATAAGGCGCCCCCCGGCAAATAGCCCCCACAGGGCGCATAAATCACCAAAGGACATTTCCAGGCCCCGAAGCTGCGCCAGCGCAGCGTCGCCATATTGGAAACCAGCTGGTTCCAGCCCGGATAGATGAAATCCACAAACTGTATTTCGAAACAGGGACGCTTGCCATACGAGGCCAGGCCAACCGAGACCCCCATGATGGTCGATTCCGCCAACGGTGAATTGACCGCACGAGCGGGGTCCTTGGTGGACAGCCCCTTTGTCAGGTTGAAAACGCCGCCTTTCGGATCCGCGATATCCTCACCGAAAAAGACGACATTGGGCAGCTTGTCCATCGCGCTGTGCAGGACACGGTTGACCGCATCCAACATGCGACAGGAATCCGGCAACTCCACCGTCGGCGCCGGGACATCCAACTCCGGACCGACCAGTTCATAATTACATTCGGAGGCTCGGGGGTCTTCCTGCTCGCTGGCCTTTTGATAGGCCTGACGGATCTCTTCGCGAATCGTCTTTTCCAGCTCCGATGCCGCTTCCTCCGTCAAAACACCATCGTCGATCAGTTGCTTTTGATAGACCGCGATCGGGTCGCGCTCGTGCATGGCTTCCAGTTCGTCCGCCGCACGGTACATGCGCTGGTCGTCCGCGCTCGAGTGATTCGAAAAACGCTCCACGTCACACCAGATAAAGGCAGGGCCCTCCCCGGCGCGGGCACGGCCGACCGCTTCGGCCCCGGCTTCATAGACAGATTGGACCGAGCTGCCGTCCACACGGATCCATTCACTCTTGTCCAGCACGCCCAAAGCGAGCGGGTTCGTCCGTTGCGTCGAAGTGCTGATCGCGATCCGATTGTCCTCAACCACAAAAACAATCGGAAGCTTACGCTCCTTAGCGAAGCAGACCGCTTCGAAAAAGTCGCCTTGCCGTGCGGAAGCCTCCCCCAGGGAG
This sequence comes from Coraliomargarita parva, assembly GCF_027257905.1. NCBI lineage: Bacteria > Pseudomonadati > Verrucomicrobiota > Opitutia > Puniceicoccales > Coraliomargaritaceae > Coraliomargarita > Coraliomargarita parva. Next base: position 331,414 of record NZ_JAPZEI010000005.1, on the reverse strand, counting down.
GCATAGACTACGTTTTTCTTTCCATCGAGCTGCATGCCCCAGGCCGCACCACAGGCCGGCAGCAAATGCGCCCCCACCGGCGAGGGATGGCTCCAGATATTCAGCGCCCGGTCACTGAAATGCCCGGTCAACTGACGACCGCCACTGGAGGAAGCACGCTTGGCATAGAAGGCCAGCGCCACTTCGTAGTCGGCGATGCCACGCTGTAGACAGAAGGCGCGGTCGCGGTAATAGGGAAAAGCATAATCGTCCGCCTTGAGATGCAGCGCAATGGCTGCGATGGATTCATGCCCCATCCCCGAAATATGGAACCAGCCTTTGCCTTGGCGGATCAGGCTCTGCTCCCGAAGATCCCCTAAGCGACTACGCCAAAGGACTTTAAGCAGGGAAAGGCGCACTTCGGCGCTGGGAAGAACTGTCTGTGGTGAAGTCAGATCGGTCATTACAATGAGCAGAAAAGCGCTACTATCAACGCCTCCGGTAAAACATAAAGACAAGAGAATAAAGCAAGGCTTCCCTGAGGTAAGCAAGGCCGGAATACGTCCCCTTTGGACAAGAAAAGGCCCGGACGCCTACCAAACGCCCGGGCCTACTACTACCCTCTATACTAACCAAAGTTTTCAGGACTATCGTCTGATAAGTCTGACTTATCAAGAAAAATTTCGACCTAAGTTTTCCTAATAACGCAGAATTATAGTAAGCTTAACTTTTCGTTATAGCAGCTCGATTAGGGGAACAAATTGCCACCGGGCAGGTGCACGACACATAATACCACTTCGAATAAATTCTGCCAGGATGGCAGGGAGCTTAAGCCACAATTGACTCCAGACTGAACATCGCGCTTCTTCCGCGAATCACCCAGCACCTACGCCCGCGGTGCCTCCAGCGCCCCCTCGATCAGGGACTGGATCAAGCGACGATCCACCTTGCCGTGCACCGTCATCGGCAGTCGCTTTACCGGGATCATCAGCTTGGGCAATTTATAGTGGGCCAGATCAGACCGCAATTCCTGGTCCCACTTGCCGGGATCGGTGCGAACCGCCCCCTCGACATAAAAGGCCACCAGGCGCTGCCCCCACTCCGGGTCCGGCCACCCAAGAACCAAAGCTTGCTCGACCGCGCCCGTCTCCAAAATCGCGCTTTCCACCTCGCGCGGGTCGATTTTCTCTCCGCCACTGATGATGAGCCGGTCACTGCGCCCAATCACATGCAGGCGGCCGTAGCGATCAAAGCAACCCTCGTCCTCTGTGAGATAACTGTCGCCGGCGTTGCGCATACGCTGTCCGTGATAGCCCTTGAACAAGGCTCGGCTCTTAATCCGGATCCGGCCGGACTCCCCCTGCAGACAAGGACTACCGTCCGGGCCCACAATCTCAATCGATGCATGCCAGAGCGGGCGCCCGGCATTGGTCTGACCGGCCAGGAATTCATCCGGCGTCAATGCGGCCACCATGGCCGCCGTCTCGGTCATCCCATAGCTGAGGAAGAGCGGGATTTTCAATTCGCGTGCCTGCTCGAGAACCGAAAGGGGAGCCGGACCACCCCCGAGAAAGATCGCCCGTGCCGTCATCAGTGGACGGATGGTACGCTTGAGGCAAAGCAATCGCTGCAGTTGGGTCGCCACCAGGGAAAGACAGGTCGTATTGCTCGGAAAGTCAGGAAAGCGCCCCGCCCGCAGGTCGTCAAAGGACGGAAAGGCAATCCGCCCTCCAGTATAAAAAGAACGGACCAGCTGCATGAGCCCACTGACATGAAAGAGCGGCAGGACACAGCAACTATGGATCGGGCCCGGGCCGATGAAATGCGCGAGCCCCTCACAGGAGGCGACCAGATGTTCCCAGCGGTGCACGCAGAACTTCACCCCGCCCGAGCTTCCCCCTGTCGGGATCAAAATCGTCGAGGGCGCGACGCGCGGCACACTGCCTGCACACTTCTCTGTGCCTAGCGGAGTCGAACCGAAGATGACTGCGGGATTCACCAGGGCCGCAGCTTCCGCCCACTCGATCCGCCCCCAGCGCCGGTTCGCAAGGATAACCGGCATACGCAGGTGCACCGCGGCAAAAAAAGCGGCGGCAAATTTCACCGGGTCCTCCTCGGCAATCAAAACGCCACGGGTATGAGCCGCCACACCGCTCCCCCGGATGGTTTCAATCCGTCGCTGCACCCTCTTGGAAAAGGAATACCCGCTCACATCCGCGATCCAGTCGCGTTTCAGCTCTTTCAAGTCAAAGGGCGGAGTTGTTTCCATATCTGTGCAATATCAGGCGGCACCACCGAAGCCGCACTGCCAGCGACCGGCCCCGGAAAGCCAAGACTATCGTCGAAGGCATTCTGCGTATCAAATCCAAAGGCATATTTCAGCGGGGACAGGCCGCGGGCCAACCCCAACACGTTCGCACAACCCACCGCGGTTTCAAAGACGGAAGAAAAGACCACTTGTTGAGCCACCGGCCTGAGCCGTTCCCGCAAACGCAGGATGTCCCCCATCAGCGGCGCCTTAATCACCAGCGGCCCGGCCCAGGCGCCGGGGTGCAGCCATCGCTCCGCCTGCAGCCCATTCAGTGATTCATCCAACGCGATGGGCACACCCGAAGCGGCCGCCGCTCGGGCCATGACCGGCTCCATCCCGACAGGCAGAGGCTGCTCGAAAAACTCGATCCGGCTCCGGTAGTCCTGCAGGCAGGACAACCAGCTATCCAACTCGGCCGGACTCAGGCTCGCATTGGCATCCAGACGTAAACGCACATCCGGAGACAGACGACCCAGTAATTCACGAAAGAGCCCCTGCTCTTCCTGCGGGGTGAGGACACCGACCTTCCACTTGAATACCCCTGTCCCCGACTGGCGCTTGGCTTCGGCCGCCTCGATCAGGGCCGGCCCCGCCGGAAGGAGCCCGGCCACCGGCGGCAGCTCACACGCCTCCGGAAAGACCGCGCCATGAATTGCCGCACTCAAGCCAAATCCGCAGCAGGGCAGTTCCGGCGGCACCTTCAAGCCGGGGTGCTTCCCGATCTCCCGGAGAAATGCCTCCGCCTCCGCCAGCGACTCCGTTCCGAATTCGGGCAGCGGCGCCACCTCACCGTAGTGGCAGCGCCTGCCGTCGTCTGCCTGCACGATGAAGCCCTCCCGGAACGACCAATCACCACGCGCCGTGCGCAAGGGCGTGACGAAGCTTCGACGGTAGCGGCGGATGGAAATGCGGCATTCCATGGAACTCACTGTTCTTTCTACTTGAGAAAAGACAATCTTTTGCTGGAGTCAGCACATGACAGTGCCCGCCATTCCAAGGATCGAAGACTTCTATCAACCGGCCGATGCGTTTTTCAGCAGCAACCTACCGGTCGGCTTGACCTACGACGACGTCTCGCTCGCCACCCTCTACTCGGAGGTGCTCCCCCGTCAGACCAATCTGGCCACCCGCCTTTCCGAGGCGCTTGAGTTGCAGATTCCAATCATCTCTTCCGATATGGACACGGTCACCGAGTCCAAGATGGCTATCCAGATGGCGCTGAACGGCGGCCTCGGATTGATCCACTACAACATGAACGACGAGAAGCAGGTCAAGGAAGTAGCCCGGGTCAAGAACCACATCCACGGCTTCATCCAGGAACCGATCAAAGTCGGCCCCGAACAAAAAATCGGTGAGATCCTCGAACGCATCGCCGACCGCGGCTATGGCTTCAGTACTTTCCCGGTTGTCGACGCAGGCAACAAACTGCTCGGCCTGCTCCCCGGCCGCGTGGTCAAGCCGCGCTACGCCGACCGCCTGGTCTCCGAGGCCATGACCCAACGCGATCAGGTCTACACGCTTCAGGAAAAGGAAATCACAAAAGATCCGATCCAGGTGGCGGACAAGTTCTTCACCGAGCATCTCGGCATCCATAAGCTGCTCGTGGTGGATGAACAGGACCGCCTGCGCGGCCTCTTCACCCTGAGCGACATCGAACGTATCGAAACCGAATCCCAGCAGTCCGTGAAGCCGGCCCGTGATGCCCACTTCCGCCTCATGTGCGGCGCCGCGATCTCCGCCCACCGCAAGCCGGACGGCGAACTCGACAGGGACCGCATTCTCGGTCACGTCGGCCAGCTAGTCGACGAGGGTGTGGACGCGATCGCGGTCTCCACCGCACACGGCTTCTCCAAGGGCGTGGGCGATTCGGTCCGTATGCTCCGTTCGGAATTTCCCGAACTGACGCTCATCGCCGGCAATGTGACCAGTGCCGAAGGCGTGGAATTCCTCGCCAAGGCCGGCGCCAACACGATTAAGATCGGCCAAGGCCCCGGTTCCATTTGCACCACTCGCATCGTGGCCGGTGTCGGCATCCCCCAGATGACCGCCCTCTACGTGGCCTCCAAAGCCGCCGCCCAGAACGGGGTTAGCATCTTGGCCGACGGCGGGATTACCAAGTCCGGCGACATGGTCAAGGCCCTCACTCTCGCAGACGGCGTGATGTGCGGCAGCCTGCTCGCGGGCTGCAACGAGGCTCCCGGACAGATCATCGAAATCAACGGCAAGCTTTACAAGCAGTACCGCGGAATGGGCAGTAATGCGGCCATGAAGGACGGTTCCGCCTCCCGCTACGGCCACGACCGCAAGGACGTCACCACCAAGGCCGCAGCCGAAGGCATCGAAGCACTCAAGGAGGCGGCCGGTTCACTTTCCGGCGTGCTCCGCGAACTTGTCGGAGGCATCCAGTCCGGTATGGGCTACCTTGGTGCCGCTAACCTCACCCAGCTCCGGGCCAATGCCCGCTACATCCGCGTCAGCCCGGCGGGCCAGAAGGAGTCGGCCCCGCACGACGTGATCACAGTCAAGACTAGCGACACGGAAACCAGCAAGTAACCCAGAATTTTAATTTGCCCACGAACAGAGGAGGGGTCCGGCAAGTCAACGATACGGCTTGCGCTCGATCCAGCCACGAACCTTAGCGGGTCAACATCCATACAATGCTCACCGAATTTACCTCCCAACTCATCGCTGACACGGGCATATCCACAGGGGACGAAGGCAAAGGCCGCGTCATCCTTGAAATCGTCAACGAACTGCGTGAAACCACCGGCCGTGAAGATGCCGTGGCCGCGGTCATGAAAGTCAACGGCGGGTCCAACTCGGGCCACACGGTGGCCGGCCTCAAGCTCAACCTGCTGCCCGGCGGCGTCGCCGACCCGAAGGTGCCCTACCTCCCGATTGGCGCAGGCGTCGTGGCCGATCCCCGAAAATTCCTCTGGGAAGCGGCCTATGCCGAAAAATACGGCTACACCGCGCTGAAGCGGCTCGCCATCGACGAGCGCTGTCTCATGTCCGACCTCTGCCACCGCCTGCTCGACCTCGCGTGGGAAGACTACCGCGTGCATGTTCAAAAGGGCGATCCCCGCGGCTCCACCGGCCGGGGCATCACGCCGGCCTACCTCGACGAGGTCGGGCAGTTCCAAATCTACTACGCCGACTTCCTCGGCTCGAAGAACTTTTTCGCCGACAAGATGCGCGGACGCATCGACCGCGCGCTGCGTGTCATCGAGTTCGTCTGCCAAGTCGCTCCCGAGCGTTGGGCTGGCTTCTTCCAAACCCTCACCACCGCGGAAACCAAGGCCAATGCCGAGATTATCGAAAGCGGCGCCTTCCCCGCCGCGGAGTTTGACTTCGGCCAGTTTGCCGGCGAGGCCCCCTTCACTCTGGATGCAGACAAGTTGATCGAAGCCTACTGGGCCGCCGGCCAGCAGCTCGCCCCGCAAATTGTGGACGTCCGCGAACTGGTCCTCCGTGAACAGGACAAAGGGAACTATATCATCGGCGAGTTCGGCCAGGCCTTCTGGCTGGACAAACGCCACGGCTTCCCGCCCAACGTCACCGCCTCCCACACCTTTACCCCGGAATTCTTCCAATCCGCCGGCATTCCGGCACAACCGATCCACAACGTCGGTTGTTGCAAGGCCTACGACACAAAGGTCGGCACCCACGTGTTCGTCTCCGAAATCGAACTCGACCACCCGCTCAGCTGCAAGCTGCGCAAGATCGAGTTCGGCGCCACCACCGGCCGCCAACGTATGGTCGGCTGGTACGACGCCGTGGAAAAAGGTGACGCGCTGCGCTACGGCGGCTACCAGGACCTCGTGCTGAACAAGTTGGACGCGCTCTCCCACTCCGGCGAATGGCAGGGCGAGCTGAAGATCTGCATCGCCTACGAGGACAAGCACGGCAATATCCTGCACCACGTCCCGCGCAATGGGAAGGTACACAAGACCCTCAAGCCCGTCTTCAAAACAGTCCCCGGATGGAGCGAGGACATCTCCGAAGTGCGCAGCTTTGCCGACCTCCCGGAAAACGCCAAGGTCTACGTGGCCTGGCTGATGAAGGCGCTGATCGACGTGGCCAACCACGGAGACCAGAACAAGAATCGGTATCCGAACCTTCGATACATCGGCGTCGGCCCCGCGCCCAGCCAGATCATCAAGGACGTGCCGGAGATCCGAGAACTGCTCCAACTGGCGAAGTAGTCAACCCCGCTCGCAGGCAAGACGAAGGAAGCACATGTTCGAGCTGTTCAAGAAGACTCGCGGCCCCCGGGCCGAAGCGGACTGCCTCTTTCATGTCACCCACGCGAAAGCCGGCTCCAGCTGGCTCTACAGGATATTCAAAACCGCGTATGACGAGCGAACTCCCCTACGCGTCGGGGAAAAGATCGAGGATCTGCAGTATCAACCCGGTGCCATCTACAGCGCGCTGTTCTGCGACTACCCGCGGTTTAGGAAGCTGAAATTTGCACAGAAGCAACCCACCTTCTTCGTCATTCGGGACATCAGGGACACCCTGACCTCGCTCTACTTCTCACTCAAGTATTCGCACGTCCCGAATCCGAATGTGCTGCAGGCCAGGGAAGAGATGAAGGACATGAGCGACGAGGAAGGGCTGCTGCATGTCTTCCGGAAGCGCAGCGCCAAGTTCCTCTTCACCCAAAGCTCGTGGATGGAGTCGGGGCTGCCGGTTTACCGCTACGAGGAGATCTTTGAGTCACAGGGACAAATGCTGATCCCGATTCTTCAGGAGCTCCGCTTTGATTTCGATGCGGACTACCTATTGAAAGTCATCGAACAGCTGACTTTCGAGAAGGAGTTCGGCCGCAAGCCGGGAGAGACCGACATTCATTCACACGGCCGGAGCGGCAAGCCCGGATCCTGGAAAGAATACATGACACCGGAACTGGAGGAATTCATCGACACCAGCCTCTCGGCTCATATCAAACAAACGAACTATCCCATTTAAGCCCCGGAATCCCCGACATTTCGTCCAGTTGCAACTTCAACTTCTTGCGCGCACGTCGGTTTTGCACCGCCGGCAGCCAAATGTAACGCAGCGCGCCCAGACGCTGCCGATAGGCTTTCTCCGCTTGCTTGCGCTGCAGGTATTCCAGACGCAGGTTGACCGCATTCAACTGATCCAGCAATAACTGGGTCTCGACGGTTTGCTGCTGGATAATCTTATGAAGAAAACCCATGTCGACCGGCCGTATATCCTTCTCGATCGGTTGCCCGAGCGAATCTTCAACGACCTGCTTGAGGTCCCGGGCCACCGAGGGACTCAGTTTCGGGGAATTGTCCAGGGATCGGCTGTAGGCCCGGTAGGCAAACCTGCGCCGGAGCAATTGGCCACGCTGCGCTTCGTCCAGATCATAGCTCCAATCTTTCACATGGAAGAGATAGGACGCGAGTACCTCCGGGTGGATCGCTACACGTACATCAAAGTTATGCTCGATAATCCATGAGCTGTCCCCGGCAGACAGAAAGTCATCGGAGAAGGGATAGCGTTTCAGGATCGTGCGCTTGTAGAGATTGCTCGCGCTGCTCCCCAAAACCGCACGCTCTAGATAGACCAGGATATAATTGTAGAGGACACGCTGGTCCATCAAGGTCGGCTCGGTCAGTTTCAGGTCGTCGATGATCTCATGAATCGGCCACTTCACCTCCTTCGACTTCACTGCGGTGCCGGATTCGTAGGTAAAACGCGGCGGGCTGATTGCCACGTCCGCATGGAAGCGGCGGATCGTCCCCAGCAGCGCACATAAACCCGCATAGGAGATATGATCGCCAATAGTGGAAAAATAGATAAAGGGACTGGTGGCTTCCTGCACACCCCGATTCCAGCAGGCGTACAGGCCGGGGGGATGCTGGACATACTTCACATCCAAGCTCGCGGTGTACTCCTTGATGATCGCCAGTGTCTCGTCGGTGGAATGGGAATCCACCACGACCACTTCGGCCACATGACGCAACCAGCCCTGCGCGTTCTCCATGTGCTCACGCATGCGGTGGGCACAATTGTAAACCGGGAGGATTGCGGTGATTGGCAGTGGGTCCGGATAATTTGCTTTGGTAGGTCGCATCCGTACAAGAGGGAGGTTAGTCGTTATTCATTGAGTCTGCTGGTAAATTGATCGCTTCCGGCAAACTTTACGTTTCTGAAGAACGGAGACGCCTGCTCCAGTTCGTACTCGTCGCCCGCCATCAAAAGTTGCCCGTCCTCGAACAAAAGGATCCGGTCGGCCATGCGGATCGTGGAATAGCGGTGGGCGATGATGATCACGGTCCGGTTTTCGAAAAGACGCTCCAATGCCTGCTGGATGACCCATTCGCTGTCGGCATCCAGTGAGGAGGTCGCTTCGTCCAGAATCAGGATTTCGGCGTCCCGCAAAAAGGCCCGCGCGATGGCGATACGCTGGCGCTGACCGCCGGAGAGACTGGCGCCGCGCTCTGAAACCACCGTATCAAAACCCTGAGGCAGATCCTCAATGAAGGCCAGCGCATTGGCTTTGCGTGCGGCTTCCTCGACCTCGGCGTCACTCGCATCCAGTCGCCCCATCCGGATATTTTCCCGTACCGTGTCCGCATAGAGAAAGCTGTCCTGAGGAACGAAAGCCATTCGATGACGCAAATCCGCCTGGCGGAATTCACGGACATCCACCCCGTCATAGCGCACCGTACCTCGCTGGGGATCATAGAAGCGGCAGAGCAGGTGGCTGATGGTCGACTTGCCGGCTCCGCTCGGTCCGACCAGCGCAACGACCTCCCCTTTGCGGATGGTCAAATCAAGCTGCTTGAGTACCAGCTTCTGCTTCCGGTAGGCGAAACTGACCCCATCCATCGACAAGGCTTCCCGGAATGGGCCACACGTACGCGGATGCGCCGGTTCCGGCAGCACCTCTCGGGTGGCATAAATTCGGTTGATACGTTCGACAGCCATAGACGCTCGTTGTACCTCAGCATAAATCTTGCCTAGTGTCTTCCATGGCTTGTAACAAAGATAGAGGGCCAGAAGAAGCGGCACGATGGCCTCGATCGAAATCCCGCTCTTGGTCGCAATCAGGAGTGCGGCCGCCACCCCGAATGCGGAAACAATCTCGACCATCGGTGAAATCGCGTTCCGGTAGGCGATCAGCCTCAACATGACCTTCATCTGCCACCGGGCTTTCCGGTTGAACTGCGACAGCTCCCGCTCATGCAAGTTGAAAGCCCGGGTCTCGCGCGCGGATGCGATGCTCTCGTGAATGATGGAGTGGAGCGAGCCCTCACTCATCCCGATTTGCTTTTCACGGGCGGTGATGCGCGTGCCGACCGAACGTGCCAGTGCGATACAGACGGGCAAAAGTAGCAGTGCGACAGCCAGAAAACCGATGTCATGATTCTGGAACGACAGGTAAACAATGACACAGAACGCACCGAAAATCGCAACCGGCTGCCGGACCATGTCCGCGGCACAGCGGGTGACCACCGCGGCGATTCGGGCATTGTCGTTCAAGACACGCGCCATCAGGTTGCCGGTCCGGTTTTTGTGGTAGAAGGATAGGGAAAGCGTCTGCAGGAACTCCATCAGCTCGGCCTGCAGTTTCAAGGTGATCTTACGCTCACAATAGCTGACCAGATAGCTACTGAAGTAGCCACTCACCCCCTTGAGAATGGCCACCGCCGGAATCAGGCTGATCATCAGCAGCTTCTGGTCCGTGCCGTAATCCGCATCTTTGGAAAAGAGAACCGGCAGGATTTTGGCTGTAATGAAGGCCATGCCGAATCCGCTGGTCGCCGCAAAGATCACCCCCAGCAGGAGCCCGCCGAAATAGGCGAGCTTGTGTTGCTTTAGGTATCTGAAATATGGCAGCAGGGATCGCATTGGGTCGTATGAGAGGTGGTCGTCAGGCGGATTGTAGCAACCGGGATGCCCAGACTGCGCGTTTCCGGAGCCATCGCAGAAAAACGGGGCGACTTCAACCCAAACCAGATGCGGCAAGCGGCACCTACATTCTCCAAGTGAAAACGTAAGCGTGCTTCCTTGCGCAAGCATTCGATCCGTGTCACCCGGACCCCGGAGCGGCTGACACGAGCCATCAGGCACTCCGGCTTCAGCTTGAGGATCGGCACGAGCCGCAACTCCAGCACAGAAGACCCAGCCGGCAATTCAAGTGGAAGCCCCCCGATCGGCGCCATCCAGCAAAAGCGTTGCGCATCATAAGGCTCAACTGTGTAGAACCCCTGCCCCACCGGTGGCTGAAGCGTCGACGCATCCCACCCCTGCGCCAAGCTGATGGCTGTTGAAGCTCCCAGGGACGTACCGGCCGGGTAGCGATGCTTGTGAAACGCATAGGCGACCTGGCTTTCGTAAAATCCCTTGAAATGGCTGAAGCTCCAGCGGCGTTTCCATCGAAGCAGGTGTACCAGTAGCGCATGCACATCGCGCTTGCACCGGGCCATCGCCATACCGGAAGGCCGTAATGCTTCCGCCAGCACCGACAGTTTCCCCATCAGCTGCCTTCGCACCCGGCCCCACTCCGGATCCGAAGGCGACTGAACCATCGTTGGCTCGGGAAAATAATCGGCACGTTCCGGCAGCGGCGTCTCTTCGAGATACAGGGACTGCCCCATGACGAATTCCTCGATCGCATCGTTCAAATAGCGGATATCCTGCGTATAACAATGAACAATGGCGACTTCAGGAACATAGGTCAGGTAATAGCCCCGGCGGTGAAGGTCCGCCGCCAAAAGCCACTCGCAAAAACGACCGTACCGCAGGTTCAGGCCGCCCACCGCCCGGTAGGCCGAGCGGCGCACGCCAAAGCCGCGCATGATCATTTTCTCCCAGGCGCCCGGCTGCTTCCAGCTCTCGAAGCCCTCTTCATAATACAGGCTTTCCATCTTCCCTCCCAGGGTGTCCACTCGCTCGATCGTGTCCGTGCAAAAGCCCGCCGCTTCCGTAGTGAGAAATGCCCGCCTCAACTGCTGAACCGTATCCGGAAGCGCAATACAATGGGGCTCGCTCATGAAGATGAATTCCGAGTCAGAGGCTTCCACCCCCATCACATATTCGATCATATCGCCCTGCCCGAGCGGCACTTCCTCGGCCGAGTTGTGGATCAACTGGTCCCTCTCACGAAGGAGCGGACGTATTTGCTCAGCCACACCCATGGTCTGCGGGTTACTGATCACAATCAGCTCGTACGCTTCGTCAGCCACCTGCGATTGCGTCAACCAGCTCCGGATACATTCCACCCCGAGCCCGCGATGGTCCGAAAGGGGGACGATCACCGAGACGGGATCCTCGGCGCGCTCCCGCGTGCGGGCCAGATAGGCCGGTTCCGGCAGACGCCGCGCCGGCACCGACAACACGCCTTCCAACCATCGAAGCACCGAGACATGCGCATTGATGCGAGGCAGCGCCACCTCGTCGACCGCAAGACGCCTCTGCACATAATCGGACAAGCTGCGGTAGACGGCTCGCGTCGCCTCCTGATAACGGCTGGCATCTCCTGGATAGTCCAGGTTCTGCTTCGCCCATTCTCCCTCAAAACGTAAACCACCCGCCGCCGAGGCGGTCAATCCTCCCCGCCCGCCAGTGATCCGTATCTCTTTGCCGAGCCAGTCCGGCCCCTCAAAGGCCAAAGGCCCCGCTTTCAGCGAAAATCCGGGAAGCCCAGAAGACCGGTCGGCCTGCAGTTCGAGCTCTGACCATTGGGCGCCGGGATGCTTCGAGTCGTAGCGCCAACCGGGGTGCAATGGGTGGCACTGTGCCAACCGCGCCGGCTCATCTTCCAGCAGCACATGCGAGGGCTGCTGTGTGATGCGCCCTCCCTGCAGCCAATACAAGAGATCCAGTAAATGAACGCCCTGATCGTAGAGCTTGCCGTAACTTCGCAGCTCCACCCGCAAGTTGGCACAGTCAGGCTGACGCCCCCACCACTCCTTCAAGGCCTGCATCCAGGGAAGCAAGCGCATCTGGTGACAAACCCAGACCGGCTGCGTCAAGCCGCCGTAAGCCTGCACAACCGAGTCAGCGGACAAGCCCGCCGGCTTCTCCACCAGTACCGCCTTAACCGACGATTCCGCCAAGGCCTTGACCAGGCCGGAACGATCGACATCCGGGGGCAAGGCCATAACCACAAGGTCACAAGGCGCCTCATGCAAAAGTTCACGCAGGTCTGTGCCTGTGCGACAGCCAGGGACAAGCCGAGCCGCCTCACGCAAGACTTCCGGCTGACTGTCACAAAGGAAGCGCCATTGGCAACGGCCCGACAGCTCACGCGCAGCCAAGAGATGCTCCTGACCACGTGCCCCGCAGCCGACCAATCCAAGCCGGACCTTGCCCTCATAGTAATCGGATCCGTTTCGTGCCATTGTCACCCCCCATAAGCCCGGACGAAACCCGCAGCGACAGAAACCGCCGGGGAGAGACGTACCACAGCCCTACATGTAAATCTAGAAACACCTGTCATCTATCTGCTTATACAACATTGCCCAGGAGAATCTGAAAAGCCGAAAGCGCATACAGGCTTCTTTCTATTTTGACTACGCTAACCGTAACCTTCACTCTAAAAACTGGCTTAACTGCACACCCACACCCCGAATCAGATGAAAGCGCAGCCTTACGAATCCCATTGGCGAGATCCCCAAAACTGGAAATGCCGACTGTTCTATTTCTGCCGAGCCGACCCGAGGGTCATCGTCCCCAAGCGCCCCACATGGGCAGGAAGAACGCTCAACTTCGCCCATCCCAAAGCATACTGGGTACTGCTTGCGACCTTCCTCTTCACTGCAATCCCGATTACCCTGCTCTGCCTCTTTCCATCTCCTTTGAGCGTGGCTGTACTGCTCTTGTCCCTGGTCGGCATCATAGTCTTTTATTACAGCTGTGACTTGGCCACATAGGGCACTGCGAATAAAGGAGGCGTGTCCGTGACGGAAACCGACGAGTGTTACACAAGACATAGCTTCGGGGCACCCAAAAGCCAATGAAGCGACTCAAAAGCTAGCTAAACACATCCCGCCTCAGGGGATGAATGACCGCTAAATCACCCCAATCGCACCCGGCCATCACATTGACCTTGGGCCGGCGCCGTAACCCTCGCCTCATCTGCCAGTCGACAAAAAAACCACGCACAAACTCCGTCGAGCCCAGTATTGCGCCATCCGTGAAATAGCGCACCCGGCAACGTAGCGCTACTCCCCTCGGCAAACGCCCGGACTCCTGCTCCAGCACCCGCAACGCTGCCTTTCGGTTGATCACCTTGCCTTTATGGATCCAAGGGCTCGAGCCCTTCCCGAAAATCAAGAGCCGATGTGCTTGTAGGGCCGCTTGCACGTCAATCCCGCCCGCCCGACGCTTCGCATGATCGCCCCAAATCGCAAGTAAGCCGGCACGCGCCCTGGACAAGCCTGCTACCGCCTCCGCATAGCCACAAAAACGGTAATCCTTCGGATCCTTCACCAGGCCCGCACGGACCGGATTCAAATCGATGTAAGCCGCCACTGTCTGCAAGGAATTCCCCTTCCCCTCAACCAGAACGCTCTTGAAACGGTTCGCCCACAAAGTTCCGTACCGCCCATGATTACGGTTATACCAGACGGAAAAGCGCTGCTTCACCGCTTTCATGTACTCGGAAATATCTCCCATACGCGCCAGCAGTTGCGTACGAATCGCAACCGCCTCAGCACCGCCATCCTGTAGCTGCTGTTTCATCACTGCCGCTGTTGCCGTCTGGTATTGAGTGGGCTTCGGATACAGCACACGATAACGCCGCATTAGCTCCGCATCACTCACTGCTTTCGCCTCCGGCACCCGCACCAATACATGAAAGTGGTTCGACATCACACAATATGTCAAAACCTCCACCCCGCTGAAGTCCGCCACCTGCCACAGCATCTTGCGCAGTATTTCCTTCGCCCGCCCCCTCAAGAGCATCTCACCGTTCACCACACGAGTCATGCAGTGGTAAACCGCCACCGTCCCACGAACCTTCGTACGCCGCATACGCTTCATACCATAAAACTAACTTTATTTTAAATAGCGTCAACCTCATTCTTATAGCCTGGCTACTATACTATATGATTGATGAGCGGAGATGTGGTTTGACACCAAAGAGAAAGAAAGAGGGCGGTTAGGCACTTGCAGCCGCCCTCAGGGAATGACAGGCTGAATCCATGTTAGCTTATGGTATCGCACTGGTCGTCCTCATCTTCGCCGCAGCCCGGATCGGCATCGGGGACAAGGACAACCGTATACGCCTACTCATCATCGGGGCCTCCCTCTTCGCCGCGTCATGGTGCGCTTCGCTGGCCGGCAAGTCTCAACGGGAATGGGCAGCCACCGCCGATTGGCTGAACGCCGGTGCCACGATACGGCAGAGCGAGATCGAGACCTACACCAAGCGCGTCGGCACGGGCGATAACCGACACACGGAGACAGGCTACCGCTTCCAGGTGAGCTATACCTACCGAGTCAATGGACAGGATTACACAGGACAGCGCTATGCCCTAGGCATCTACAACAGCTCCGAATCAGAAATACGACAGCTGGCAAAGCTTTACCCTGAAGGGAACCCCATCACCATCATGTATAATCCAAAGGCGCCCGAAGAGAGCGCAATCATCCGGGGCGATGCCAGCAACGCCCCTTTTCTCTACTACCTCGCAGGAATTCCGGCCTCGTTCGGTTTGTGGACAATCTGGAAAAACCTGAACGCCGCCCGTAGTGACCGGTAATTTTTTTCCAGCGCCCCCGCCCCGTTAACTTGCGAGGGCTCAGTTCCGCTCACGTTTCCACACGCGAATAGGCTCTGAAAGCATTCCTTCCAAGGAGCGCTGATACGCATGCATATCGAAACCAGGCAAATCATAAAGGACCTTCGCCGCTTCACGGGCACCGACAGCCCGGTCCGGAAAGTCCACTTCGCCATTGCACCCCTCCAGCCGCCAAAAGATACACGGGACAAGCATACGGTAAGGCAGCGTATAGACGTAAACTTCGTCCAATTCATCCCAAGACAGAGTCGCGACAGCTTCGGCCTCGCTCGACACCGACAGACCATCCTGGGTCACAGTCACGCTTACCGCCTTTTCCGGGGAGCGGAAGAGTTTCTTTATTCGTGAAAGCCAGCTCATTTCATGCTTCGTCTCCCGAAGGGCGGGTTATCCGGCGATCCGCATCAATAGGACTTGCGCCTTTCGCCTCGAACCGGAACTTCGGGTACTTCCCCGGCCAGTGACACAGTCCCTGCCAAGACAGTCTGATGAAGGCTACAGACAGAACGAGACCAAGGACATCAACAAGCATCTCGGTCCCATTTCTCTCCACCTCGATTGAGCTGGATTCACCGATCACCCTACCGGCAAGGAGATGAAACCCAACGTGGATCGCAATACAGAACCAGAGAACGATCGAAAGCAGGAAAATGGGTTTCGACAGGATGGCCGAAACCTTTTGGAAGACACCTTTCATTCAAGGACAAATCGTTGAATCATGACAGCATAAAGGTGTTGCTTACTCGCTCCGGCCTGACTCCCCTTCTCTGGGAGTCTGACATGACCAACACTCGGACAAAAATCCATCAACGGTCTCGCCGCATTTACTGCAATTCCATTCTTCTGCCATTCCTGAATCGGCCTCGAAAAAGTCTTTAATCAGCTCCTTTGCATCATTCACTTGGGAATCGTTTAAGACGTATACCGTCGGGTAGAGTGACGGGATGGGAATGGAAGTGATGTTCGATCCCCCCGTCCAATTCTTAAGCACCGTTGGGATTCCCGATTCTCTCAGGAGTCCGTCAATCATCCCAACTTTGACAGTGTCGATATCTCTGAAAACTTCGTGCATATTTCTTTCCTGTAGCAGCGCCTGCAAAACCTTGACGACTCACCCCGATTCAGCGCCTTCCTTCGGCAAAAGCGAGTTGTTCGCGAAGAACTTGTAGAATGTATGTTCTTTGACGCCATCCGGCGTACCGAATCCAAAATGAGAACCAGAGCAATGGTCGCGTAGGCCGAAGCCACGTACTGAAGGTGACTGCTCCGAGCACGCTACCGCCACTAGTGAGCCCAGGTAAAGCCACCTAAAACGGAAGAATAATGCGACGACATACACAAACGGCATTATGCTATGTTTCTAAACAGGCCGCATCACGCTGTCTAGGTATTTCACCGATGAATCCCGCGATTCCACTGTCGACTTCACGTACAAGCCCGCGACCGACGCGCGGAAGCGTATCGCTTCCATCCAGCAAGCGAGTCTAAAGATATAAGGGGGACGCGCTTCTACCAGCCCTGAGCGTCTAAGTCGATGGGCGTGTCCGCCCCAAAACTCCAGATACCTACTCCCCCTGATAGCTGAGCACAATGCGGCGGCTGTGACTGCGGACGCGGTGCTCCCAGAGGAAGACGCCCTGCCAAGTGCCGAGGCAGAGGCGACCGTTAACAAAGGGGATCACCTCCGCGGTGCGGGTCAGGGCCATTTTGATATGACTGGGCATGTCATCGGGGCCCTCGTAGGTGTGAGTGAAGTCGGGGTCGTCCTCCGGCACGAGACGGTCGATAAAGCGCTCGAGGTCGCGGCGCGCGGAAGGATCCGCATTTTCCATGATAACCAGACTGCAGCTGGTATGACAGCAGAAAACCGTGACGGCGCCCTCCTTCAGACCGGACTCATGCAAGCCGGTCTCGATCTCATGGGTGAACTCCTTTGTCGATTTCCCCGGTGCGGTGACTTGGATCTGCTTGGTATATACGGCCATAGCCAGAGTATGAAAGTAGGAAGGTAGAAAAGTGAAAGGTTAAATAAAGGAATGCAGGGGGCTGACCGGACGACGAGTATACCCGTCTCGCTCGAAAAAGGTCGGGATGTGCGCTATATTTGAGGCATGCGCACGGAAACAGACTCCATGGGATCGATGGAAGTGCCCGACGAGGCGCTTTTTGGCGCGTCCACCCAGCGCGCCGTGCTGAACTTCCCGGTCAGCGGACATCCCATGCCCGCCGGTTTCATCCACAGCCTCGGTCTGCTCAAGTATGCCTGCGCACGAGCCAACGAGGAACTGGGACGCCTGAATGCGGCCAAATCGGACGCCATCCAGAAAGCGGCGCGAGAGATCCAGGCTGGGCGCCATGACGCGCATTTTCCGGTCGACATCTTCCAGACCGGGTCAGCCACCTCGACCAACATGAATGCGAACGAGGTGATCGCCAACCGCTGCAGCCAATATGCCGGCAAGCCCATCGGCTCAAAGGAACCGGTGCATCCAAACGACGACTGCAACCTCGGCCAATCGTCAAACGACACGATGCCGACCGTGCTGCACCTTAGCGTGGCCCTCGCCCTGCGGGACGAACTCAAGCCGGCGCTGGGCCTGTTGCGAAACAAATTACAGGCGAAGGCGGAACTATTCCGCGAAACGGTCAAGATCGGACGGACCCACCTGATGGACGCGACCCCTTTGACAGTGGGCCAGGAGTTTTCCGGCTACGCCCAACAGGTATCCAAATCTCTGATACGGATTGACCGGTCCCTTTCCGCGCTGGAGGAGCTAGCAATCGGGGGAACAGCGGTGGGTACGGGGATCAACACTCACCCTGGGTTCGCAAGCCGGGTTGTCCGCATCCTCAAGGAGGATACCGGCTTATCCCTGAGGGAAGCGGAAAACCACTTCGAAGCCCAGGCGGCACGGGACGACTGCGTGGAGGTCGCCGGCCAGCTCACCGCCATCGCAGCAAGCCTGACCAAGATAGCGAATGACATCCGCTGGCTCGGATCGGGACCGCGCTGCGGCCTCGGCGAGCTGCAAGTCCCTGCGACGCAGCCGGGATCCTCCATCATGCCAGGCAAAGTGAATCCGGTGATGAGCGAGATGATAGTGCAAACCTGTCTCTACACCCAGGGACTCTGCCAGACCGTCGCGATGTGCGGACGCGACGGCCAGTTCGAACTCAACGTGACCATCCCGCTGATCGCCTACTCCTTACACGAGACCATCCGATGCCTTGCCAATGCCTGCCGAACCTTCAGCGAACGCTGCATCTTGGGGCTGAGTCTCAACAAGGCACAGATCGCCACACTGGTCCACCGCTCGCTCATGCTCGTCACCGCACTGAACCCGCATATCGGCTACGACAAAGCGGCACAGGTAGCCAAGCAGGCCTTTTCCGAAGGCAAAACCTTGCGCGAAGTCGTGCTGGAGCAAGGATGGATGGACGCCGCACAGCTCGACGAAGCCCTCGACCCGAAGCGGATGACAAAAGCTCACACGGATCGCTAGCGCAGAGCTTGCGCTCCGGCTGCTTTTGCACATGGGTAGCTGACCTGTATCATGCTTTCCCTAATCAAAGAGTTCTCGCTGCTCCTCATCTTGGTTGTGATCGGATCCGCCTACTCGCTGGTCCGGGGGTGGTCGCCACTCCCCTGGGCCGAACCCGAGCTTCAAGCCGGCGAAATCCGCTATGTAGATGCGTCCGCACTCGAAGTCATCTGGTTGGACGCCCGCAGTGAGGCCGAATACAGCGAAGGGCACATCGAGCAGGCTCTCTGGTTCGACGAAGCGGACTGGGACAACAGCCTGATCATGGTGATGGAAGAATGGCTACAGGCACCGCGCCCGATCATCGTATACTGCTCGGACGCGGCCTGCGGCACGAGCAAGCGAGTGGCAGAACGACTGCGCAGCTCGATCACCGATGCTGAGATTTACAGCCTGAAGGGAGGCTGGCATCTATGACCACGCACCACAGACTCTCGGCCGTACGGCTTCTGGTACAACTAGTCCTGGCCGGCGTCTTCGTGACCGCCGCCTTCAACAAGATACTCGATCCGCAGTCTTTCGCGGTATCGGTAACATCCTACCGCGTGCTGCCCTTGGAGGCCTCGCCCTGGATCGCCCTCTTTCTGCCCTGGCTGGAGATCTTTGCCGGCTTCGGCCTGCTCATCCGGCCGATTCAGCGCGCCTCCTCACTGACCGTGAGTACCCTGCTACTGATGTTTATCGGGATCAATCTCGCCGCGTGGGTGCGGGGCCTTGAGGTAAGCTGCGGCTGCTTCGGTGCGTCTGAGGTACAGACGAACTATGCCTGGCTGATCACCCGAAACAGTATTTTCTGGCTGGGCAGCTTGGGACTGGTTTGGAGCAGTTGGCGGAATGCACCTGCCCGCTTGCGTTCGCAGGCGGATTCCCTTGAGTAAGCAAATGATATCCAGATATCCGTTCGCACTGTCCCTGAGCCTGCTCCTCGGCCTCTGCCTTGGCATTCATAACGCTTCCGCCCAAGCCGAGCTTCGCTGGAACCAGACCGAGGCACGCATTGAAATGGCCCCGGACCAGGAGCAGGTCCGGGCGGAATTTGTAGTAACCAACGACGGTGACGACACCCTCCGTATCGCCCGGATCAAAACCAGCTGCGGCTGCACCGGATCCATCGTCGAGGGAAAGATCATCAAACCGGGCGAATCGACCACAATCGTCGCAACCTTTAACAAAGGGAAACGCCGGGGCAAGAACCACACCAAGCTGGAGGTCTACCTCGACAATACACCGGACGCGGTGGCAACCCTGCATATGATCATCAACATTCCGGTACTGATCGACGCCCAGCCGGCCATCGTCTACTGGACCAAAGACAGTCCGGAAACGCCGCGCAGCTCCCGCATCCTGCTCGACACCAAGTACATCGACACGATTTCGGCAATCGAATACAACAAGGACCTACTTGAAGTCACCGAAGCCATGGATCCCAGCGGCAAGGCCGCCCGAATCCTCAAGGTCATCCCCAAAAGCTTCACGGATCCGATGCGGGAAAGCATCACGATCCGAGGCAGCGGCCCGGACGGCCGCAGCGCCGAAGCCAAGATACATGCCTTCGTGAACCGCTAGACCGGACGACCGGCCCGCAATCGCTTAGAAATCACTTGCTGAGATCGTACTGATCGATGCGCTTGCGCAAGGTCGCACGGGTCATCCCCAAGATCTCGGCGGCCTTGACCTGTTTGCCATCGGTTTCCTTGAGCGCGCGTTGAATGATTTCACGCTCCAGATGTTCGAGGATATTACTGCCATGCGCACCGCGCAGCGCCTCATACACCGCATCAAAGGGATCCGCAGCCGGCTCGCCCACCAGAGTGGCCGGCAGGTCTTCCACCACCGGCACACTTGCCGCCGGCGCCTCCGCAACCGGCTCAGAGGCAACCTCCGGCACGGGGATCGCAGCGGAAACCTCGGCATCCGCCTCCGGGAAAGGCGGCTTGGACAGGCCTGAACTCTGTGCCACGGCAGAGACAATCTCCTGAGGCAGATCCTTGACCAGAATCATCTCCCCCTGAGCCATGACCGCGCTACGGTAGACCAGGTTTTCCAACTCACGCACATTGCCGGGCCAGTTGTAGCGACAAAGAACATTGAGCGCTTCCGGCGAAATCGAGTGCACGGCCGCCTTGCTGTCGCGCGCCAGACGCTTGAGAACAAAATCCACCAAGTGCGGCACATCCTCCATCCGCTCTCGCAGGGGCGGCAACTGGATGCGCACAACGTTCAGACGATAATAGAGGTCTTCACGGAAAGTCTTTTCGCGCACCATTTCCTCCAGCGGCTTGTTTGTGGCCGCCAACATGCGCACATTCACCTTGATCGTCTCGCTACTACCGACCCGCTGGATCTCCCCCTCCTGGAGGGCACGCAGGATCTTGGTCTGGGTCGAGGGTGCCATATC
This sequence comes from Coraliomargarita parva, assembly GCF_027257905.1. NCBI lineage: Bacteria > Pseudomonadati > Verrucomicrobiota > Opitutia > Puniceicoccales > Coraliomargaritaceae > Coraliomargarita > Coraliomargarita parva. Next base: position 310,417 of record NZ_JAPZEI010000005.1, on the reverse strand, counting down.
GCCGATTTCGTCGAGGAAAATCGTGCCGCCATCGCAGAGCTCAAACTTGCCGATACGCTGGTTGGTGGCTCCGGTGAAGGAACCCTTTTCGTGACCGAACAGTTCGCTTTCGATCAGATTTTCAGGAATAGCGGCACAGTTGACCGCAATAAATGGCTTTTGTGAACGTAGACTGTTCTGGAAGATGGCGCGGGCAATCAGCTCTTTGCCGGTACCGCTCTCACCGGTGATCATGACAGTGACATCACTCGCAGCCACCTGACCGATCATCTTGAACACCGTCTGCATGGCCGATGAGCTGCCGATAATGCCGCCTTCGATGTCCTCTTGGGTGACCTTGCCCGGCTTTTCCTCCTTGCTCGCCTTGTTCATGTCGGACGAGGCGGCAATGGCCGACTCGGTCAGACTGACAATCTTCTTCAGATCGAAAGGCTTCATTATGTAGTCGAAAGCCCCAAACTTCATCGCCTCGATCGTCGTCTGGGTAGTCCCGTAGGCGGTCATGAGAATGATCATGGCATTAGGGTTGATCCCCCGAAGATGCTGCAAGGCCTCCATGCCACTCATGCCCTTCATCCGGTTGTCCAGAAGAATGACCTGGGGGTGATGCTGTTCCGCCATCTGGATCCCCTGCTCACCACTGTCCGCCTCGATCACATTGTAGTTGCGACCGGAGAGGACTCGCTTGAGGGAATAGCGCAGATCGTCGTCGTCGTCGATCACCAGGACGGTAGGGATGTCTTGAGCCTGAACCATAATCAAATATCGAAGGCACAGAATGTGCGCATCTTGAGCGTCAAAGCAAGAAGGATGCTATGGTGGCAAATTCTTGCAACCCCGCATTACAGGTCCTCAAAAGAGCCTGAGCCCCATGAAGATGCGTACTAGCGCGCGCGGAAGATTTCCCAGAGGTGGGCGAAAGACCAAGCAAAATCCCGCGGGCGCTCCGCCATCCAGGCATCCAGCTCCTCGAGACCCACCCATTTGCCTTCGATCACCTCTTCCGGATCCAGGGTGAAGGGGCCCTCGGCTTCGCAGCGGTAGACCCAGACAAATTCATAGCCGGTCTGCTTGCATGGCAACTCCTTGAATACGCGCCGCAAATTGGCAGGCGCATAAAGTCCGATCTCCTCCGCCAGTTCACGCGTCGCGGCCGGATCATAGTCCTCCCCGCTGTCGACATGCCCGGAACAGGAGCTAACCCACTTGCCGGGCGCGCTGTCCTTCGTCATCGAACGGCGCTGCAGGTATAGCTGTCCGGCCGCATTAAACACAAAAACGTGAATCGCACGGTGCAGGAGCTTTTCCCGGTGCACGACCGAACGACGCTCGGTGCGGATCACATGGTCATTTGCATCGACGACATCGAATAGTTCGTCTCCAGTGCCGGACGGGCGGGCAGCCGGATCCGAGGATGCTTTTGGTAGAGAGGAATTCATAACGGGTCATAGCACCGCAAATCCCAAGCCAAGTCACTCGAGTTGTGACTCAGTCGGCCGCTTTGCGACGAATTTTACAATTTTAGTGGGGTTGGAACAAGAAATTAGACGTGTGTTCCATCTCCCGCAATCTTGCTAGCGGATCAAGCTTTTAAAACCGTCAAATTGCCCCGTGAACCCGCCGGGCACCCCTTTATTGATAACCGCGACCGCATCGTGCGAGTGCAGTGACTCCAAGTGGGCACAGGCCACCTGGAAGTCCGCAATACGGGGCTCCGAGGCCAATTGCTCATAGAGCAGACGCGCGGCGTCCTCCACAAACTTGGTATAGGCACCGTTCATCTCGGCAAATGCCTGCTCGTCCTCCCGCTTCACCATGACCTGCGTTTCAGTCTTGAGGCCCTCCAAACAAAGCGCCTGGATTTCCTCGATGCTGAGGTGCTTGCCCTCGGCGACCTCCACGCTGACGCGGGCCGTACTGCGCTGGGAATGCGGGATTCCATAGACCTGACGGGACTCGCGCGCATGCTCGGACAGTTCGGAGGAACAGGGGCAAGCGGAGGAGTAGATGAAATCGAAATGGATGTATTTGCGGAAACGATCCAGGTCGTCCAACTTCCCCTCGAAGGCGCACTGGTAATATTGCCAACCTTCCAGACCGCTGCGCAGACTCGGCTTCAGGATCGGATAATTGAAGTCCAGCTTCAGTTGGGCACAGTGTGCACCCAGTGTTTCCTTGTACGCGATCAGGATATCGCCGAGCAGGTCCGGCGTAAAAATCCGCTCGGAATACTCATAGAAAGTGCGCATGATCCGGGACATGTTGATCCCCTTCTGGTCGGCCTCCAAAGACACCGTACCGGTAATCGACGTTTCCAGGGTCAATGTGTCCGATGTCGGCGTAATGTAGCGCAAGGGCAGCTTGAAATTGGAGATGCCGACCTTGAGGATCGGGACATTGGCCCCGAAGATCTCCTGAGCATCGGCGTTCTGCATATCGGGCAGCGCATCGCGGTAGGCGTCGGTGAGAACGAAGTTCTCATCATACACCTTCCGTGGCTTCGCGTTGGCCGCGAGGCTGGGCATATCGGATGGACTGCTGGATTTTTTGTTCATGACTTTTACGGATCGGACGTGTTCATACCACCTTACCGCAGTTCCCCCACGACAGGCAAGCCGGGACAGGGTTCTGCGAAGTGAAGCCGGGCAAGTAAGCGCAGCTTGGGAAAAGAAGCAAGTTCGGAAAATAGCTTTGCGAGAGCAGGCGACAGGCCTACAGTCCCGCAAAATGCTGTCCGACTTCCAGATTTTAGGCTCCAGCAGCAGCGGGAACTGCGCCCTGCTGCGCACCGGCCATACCCGAATTTTAATCGACGCAGGCTTCAGCGGGAAGCGCATCGGGCAAATGCTTGAGGGGATCGGCGAATCCCTCGCCAACCTCGACGCCGTCTTCCTCACCCATGAGCACCAGGACCACGCGCAGGGGCTGCGCGGCCTCTCCCGCCGTCCCGACCTGCCCATCTTCGCCAACCGCGACACCGCGGATGCGGTCCAGGCCAAACTCTGCCGCCCGGCCAACTGGCAATACTTCGAGACCGGCGCCAGCTTCCGCTTCCGCGACATCGAAATTTGCACCTTCTCACTCCCCCACGACGCCTATGACCCAGTCGGCTACCGCTTCCACTGGGGAGAAGACGACGATTTGTTCTCGCCACGGCAGGGCCTGGCCTGGGTGACCGACCTCGGCTATGTGCCGGAGAATGTGCGCAGCCATATCTGCGAAGTCGAAACCCTTGTAATCGAGGCCAATTACGACGAAAACCTGCTGGAGCAGGACAATAAACGCCCCTGGAGCACCAAACAACGGATCCGGGGCCGGCATGGGCACCTCTCCAATGATGCAACCTTCAATCTACTCGAGTCACTGAACGGTAACACAAAATTACGTCAAGTCTACCTTGCCCACCTTAGTAAAGACTGTAATAGCGTACCGCTCGTGCGTGAAAAATTTGCACCCTTGGGCAGAATTCATGCAAATTTACAGCTACATGTAGTCGATCCCACTTTCGGTATCGCAGCTGCTTCAAATGCAACCATGTAACATTCCATCAGAATGAGTAAACCATACCGCAAAACTAAAATCATTTTTACAATCGGGCCGGCAACCCAAAGCGAAGAAAAGCTGGAGGAGCTGATCGCTAGCGGCGTGGATATCTGCCGCATCAACATGGCGCACGCCGACCACGCATGGACCCGTGAAATCATCCAGCGCGTCCGCAGCGTCTGTAATCGCGTAGGCCGCCACATCGCCATCATGATGGACGTGAAGGGGCCGGAGATCCGCACCCGCGATGTGCCCGAAACATTCGAACTGGAGAAGGGTGAAACCTTCGACTTCACCTATGACGAAGGTCTGGGTGGCACGGGGGAAGACGGCGTTCGCCGGGTCGACGTGAATTATCCGGGCTTTTCCAAGGACATGAGCGTGGGCGACACCGTGCTGGTGGACAGCGGGCTCATCCGCCTGAAGGTACTGGAAATCGACGGCCACCGCGTGCGCTGCGAAGTCATCATCCCGGGGCCTTTGGGCAACCGCCGCCACATCAACCTCCCCGGCGTGCGCGTGAACCTGCCCTCCCTGACGAAGAAGGACCAGGCGGACATCGACGTCGGGATCGAGCAGAAAATCGAATTCTTTGCCCTGTCCTTCGTGCGCGAGCCCCAGGATCTGGTGGTCTTCCGGAACTATCTTGAGAAACAAGACTCCCAGGCAAAGATCATCGCCAAGATCGAAGACCAGCAAGCGATCAGCAATCTGGATGAGATCATCAAGGCCTCCGACGGCCTGATGGTGGCCCGCGGCGACCTGGGCATCGAGTGCCCCTTCGAGGACCTGCCGGCGATCCAATCGAAAGCGATCGACACCTGTATCCAGGAAACCAAACCGGTCATCGTCGCTACTCACATGTTGGAATCGATGATCGAGTCACCGATTCCGACCCGCGCCGAAGTCACAGACATCGCCAATGCGATCCGCGAGCAGGCCGACTGCGTGATGCTTTCAGGTGAAACCACAGTGGGCAAATACCCGATCGAGTGCGTTGAGGTGATGAACCGGATCGCTCTGAAAATGGAATCGGTCGAAGCCGAGTCCTATCCGGCGATCCGAACGAACCTCCCGCTGAACCTGCCTCGTTCCATGATGCTGCGTTCCGCGGCACAGTTGGCCACCGAGCTGGATGCGGCCATCATGGTCTTCACACGCCGCGGGGTCTTCTCCCAGAAGCTTTCCTCCCTGCGCCCCCAGGTGCCGATCTACGCCTTCACGGACCAGGAGCCGCTCTTCAAGCAATTGCTGCTCCTGCGCGGGGTCGAGCCCTTCTACATGGACTTTGACCACGATCACGAAACCACCATCCAACGCGCCTTCTCCATGCTGAAGGACCGGGGCTGGTCCAAAGCCGGCGACCAGCTGGTCGTGATCACGAAGATGTACGCACGGGAAAAGTTGATCGACAGCACGCAAATCCGGGAGCTAGATTAAGGCTCCTCCCCCCCCCGGGGGGGGCTGCGTGACTCTCCCCTCGATCCTCCATGAATAAAATAAAATCTCTCCTGCTCCCGCTGGCGCTGGTCTTCGGTGCGATTGCCATTTTTCAGTTCGGCATCCAATGCGGCGCCACCAACATGCGCGCCTATGCCATCTCCAGCCAACTGAATCTGGCTCTTGAGTTCTATGTTCCGAACAAGGCCTCCATGCCCCCGGCGACGATCAAGAGCTTGGAGGAGTTGATCGACAATGGGATCGCCACCGGAGCCACCCACCGCAACAGCTGGTGCCTGAATCTCAATAAGCAGGCCAAAGTCCAGCTGGACAAGACCCTGGCCTATGCGCTGTCCGTGCGCGGCGACGCGGTCTTCGATCACTTCGCGAACGCGGAGGAAGGCAGCTCGATCCAGAATCTCAGCGAAGCCAAACTCGCGGAGATCACTACGGCCATCCGGAGTGCCAAGACCGAGTTGATCGACAACGCCCCCAGCCCTTCCGAGCAGGAAAGTGCGGTGGAAGCCGAGGCGGCCAGGACGGAATAGGCCCGCGGCAGGGCCGGCCGGCCCTGCGCTAGCGGTGGAAGCGCAGCTTGCGCAACCCGAACCATGTCATGCGCATGAGCAAGGCGGCACCGGAGAAGCGCGATATATTGGTGTCGCCATAGGCACGGTCCTTGTAGCGCACCGGTACATCGCGAATCGCTAGATCCAACAGGGAAGATCCGAAAATCAGATTGAAGTCGCCGTAGGGGTCGAAGGCACCGAACTCTTCAATACGCTTGAGCAGGCGCTGGTAGTCTTCGCGCAGGATCATCTTGGTACCGCAGAGGCTATCCTTGATCGGCTGGTCGACCACAAAGCTGAGCGCCATGGCAAAGAACTTGTTGCCAAAGAAATTCAGCAGCTTCATGGCCTGAGACTCCATCGGATACACCAGGCGGCTGCCATTGACGAATTCCGCCCGGCCGCTGGCCAGCGCCGCATAAAACTTCGGCAGGTCCTCCGGCGGCGCGGTCAGGTCACCATCCTGGATGACGAGAACATCGCCTTTGGCTTCCGCGAATCCGGCATATACGGCGTCCCACTTGCCCTTTCCGGGCTGCTTAAAGTAGCGCACCTCCAACGGTCCTTGATAGGCCGCCACTTCGCGCTCAATGACCTCCCAAGTATCATCGGTGCTGTTGCCCTCCACAATGATCAACTCCGTCTTTCCTCCCAAGACCGGAATCCGCTCCAGAGCCGCCTTGATATGCCCGGACTCATTGCGCGCCGGCAGGATCACCGAACAGCTACAGGGCGACTTCAGCTCCGGCTTCATGACTGGGCGGGCGACGATAAAGAGCGAGACGCCGAAATGGCGAAAGAGAGGCAGCTTCACCAGAAACCGGTTCAGGAAGCCATCCAGCAAGGGCACACGAAAGGGAAAAATCTGTTCGGTTCGCTCCTGCACGACCTCAAAGCCAGCCAGTTCCAGAAGATTCACCAAATCCGCCGTCGAGAGCCAGTTGCTGGCCGGCTGGCGAAGCACCAGCCCCATACGCTGGGCCAGCACGAAAACGGGCTTCCAGAGGTAGTTGAGTGAAGTAATATAGATGCGGGTGCGCGGGTGACAGGCGGACTGCAGGTTTTCAAATGCCTTCTGAATGTCTGGCAAATAGCCAGAAAGGTAATCCAGGACAATCGCGTCGAATTTTTCCTCGATTGTGTCGACTTGTATATCGCCTTGCCGGAATTCGACACCTTCAGAGACGTTTCGCTCCCGGGCCTGTTCCAACATGCGCGGACTGATATCCAGACCGAGGCCGCGCGACGGCTCCAGGCCTTTGAGTAAGCCGCCACGTCCGGCGCCCCACTCCAGGACTTTCGCCCCCGGACGAATGTGGTGCCGTAGAAGTCGGAGTATCTGCGCGTGAAATCCACGCTGTCGACGTCGCGGCTTGCCATCGTTCTCAGCTACCCAATCAAAGTGCTTGCGGTAATCCATTATGCAGAAAGGCGCCAGTAAGGGGGTGTAAGAATCCTTTGAAAAGCATATTCCTTCGCTTACGCGACTTGCTATGTCCGAAGAAATGGATTTCTTCACCCCTCGTGCAAGAGCAACTGGAATTTCGCCCCGGAGCCACAATTCTCAAGCAAGGTGATGAGAGCAATGGCCTGTACGTACTCCAAAAGGGAGCCCTTGAGGTGTATAAAGACCAGATCATGCTGAACGTGCTGATGTACCCCGGCACCGTTTTCGGTGAGATCGGAGAAATCCTGGGCAAACCCCGGACTTGTACCGTCAAGGCACGCACAAAATCGGTGGTCACACGCTATCAGGCCGAGAATCTCTCCGACTTCCTAAAGGAACATCCTGAAATCGGCGAAAAGATCATGCAAACCCTGGCCAACCGCCTGGAGATCACGACCCAGAAACTGGCCGACCTCTCGACAGTCAGCCAACGGCCTTAATCAATCCGGCCGCCCCACTTTCTCACGAACTGTAAGTCCGGCCGCTCCGGAACGATGCATATGCATGACCAAAGTACTCCTCTCGCTCATGCTCTTCACCTTCCTGACCAACCTACTCCGCGCCGAGGTCCCCCTGGAAGTCGGCGCCAAGGCCCCGCAACTTCAAGCCGTGGACCATACCGGTGCCACCATCGATCTGGGCAAAGCCCTCAACGATGGTACCACCCTCGTGTTCTTCTACCCCAAAGCACACACAGGCGGCTGCACCAAGCAGGCCTGCAGCCTCCGCGACGCCTGGGATGAGCTCCAGCAGCGCGATGTCAAAGTCTTCGGTGTGTCATCCGACACCGCAGAGACCCAAGCCAGCTTCAAGGACAAGTTTACGCTGCCCTTCACCCTGATTGCCGACACGGACCAGAAGGTGACCGAGGCTTTCCACAAGAGCCGCTGGTCCCGCCAGGCCTACATATTCAGGGACGGTACACTCGTGTGGCGCGACCTGAATGCCTCGACCAGTGAGCAGGCCGCAGACGCACTCACCGCACTGGACGCGCTCCCCTAGGGACACGAGATACGCGATGCGGGATGCGCCGCATCTCCAAGATTCCAAACAACGAACAGCCACCAAGCTTCGCCCTCCAAGGGGTTCGCTGGCGGGCAGGCCAAATTCTGCAAACCCGCTATCGACGGCCCCCTAGAAAAACAAGGCTTCGGAGAGGGCCGATTCAGGGGCGAGGGGCTTCACCCGGGTAGGGATGCGCTCCACATGGGATCCTAGATGCGCTTCCATTTCACCGTAATTCCCCTCGCTGAATTTGCGCCAGCGGAAGTACCGGTCGTCGTCGTAGCCGAAATCAAGCTCCAGCGAACACTCACCGCCCGATTCACAGGCCAGCACCTGGAATGCAGCATCCATCGCCGGGCAAGTTTCGCAGCGGTCACAGTCGGACAAGCAGTCCTTCAACCAGTCTATCAGGTGGCGGGCCTCGCTCGCCAACTCTGTGCTATGGCTCACCGTAACGGACTTCAGCCCGCGACACAGCTTCTCGATCCCGTAGCCGCTGAGATATTGCCCGATGGTTTGCCGAACCGGCAGAAGACGTGCTTTGGCCAGGTCATTGACCCGCGCGGGATCCGGCCAGTCCAGCTGCGAGAGGTCTTCCTTTTCAAAACTACTGTCATAGACCGAGCGCCGCACTCCAACCAGCAGGTTGGCAAAATACTTCTCGATACGGGCGGCGGGCACGCCGCTGAACCAGTGGTAGGTCGGCAAGTCGGACTCCAGCCAGATAGATACCTGATTCGCCAAATAGCCGCAATCCTCCGACTTGTAACCGAGCAGCAAGGCCTCGCAGCAGCACATCTCACGGTGCGACTCGCCGATGTAACACTGGCTGAAGAGCTTGGCCTGCATCGATCCGTCACCCGCGTCGTGCAGGGGACAGAGGACTATAATCCGGCTGGGATAGCGCTGGGCAAAACGGATGAGAGTCTCAAAACGCTCACGGGCCTCCGCCTCAGTCACATCGAGACCGAAATGCAGGACCAGGTTCATCTGGGAGGCACGGAACTCAGAAAGCGAACTCCCGGGGCCCGACTCCCACATCGTCGCCAAGCGACGGGTCACATCACCCACCGGAAGCTCGATACCGGGCAAGACATCAATTAGATCCGTCATAGAAAATATCCAGTTGCAGGTTCACACGATGCCCTTCAGCCGGAGCGGCGCCACTGATGGCCCTTCTCCCACAGCAAGCGCTCACTGGCCAGCGGGCCCCAGGAACCGGCGGCATACTCCTCCAGCCCGTGGCTCCCGCATGCCTTCCAGTGCTCCAGGATTGGAGTGATCAGCTTCCAGGAGGCCTCGGTTTCGTCCCCGCGGATGAAAAGCGTGCTGTCGCCCACCATCGCATCGAGAATCAGGCGCTCGTAGGCTTCCGGGGTGTTGGAACCAAAAGTCGTGGCATAGCGGAAGTGCATTTTCACCGGCTGGGTGCGGGTCTCGAGGCCCGGGATCTTGGAGTTCATCACCAGCGTCACCCCTTCGTCCGGCTGGATACTGACGACCATGGTATTGGACGCCACGTCGAACTTGTTGCCCTCCGAAAAGAGAATGCCCGGAGGACGCTTGAACTGGATCGCGATTTCGCTGGCACGGCGCGCCATGCGTTTACCGGAGCGGATATAGAAGGGAACCCCCTTCCAACGCCAGTTGTTGATCGAGAGGCGGAGCGCCGCATAGGTCTCGGTGCTCGAATCCTCGGGAATGCCGCTCTCCTCCATGTAGCCTTTGACCGGCTGTCCGTTGACCAAGCCGTTGGCGTAGCGGGCACGCACCACATCGCCGCCCTCGGCCTTGAGCTCCAACGGCTGGATCGCCTTCACCACCTTGACCTTTTCATCGCGGATTGATTCCGGATCGAGCGATACAGGAGGCTCCATCGCGGTAAGGGCGACCAATTGCATGGTGTGGTTCTGAATCATGTCACGCAACGCCCCGCTGGTGTCGTAGTACCCGCCGCGGCTACCGACCCCGAGGCTCTCCGCCACGGTGATCTGCACGCAATCGACATATTCGCGATTCCAGATCGGCTCGAATATAGCGTTGGCGAATCGCTGCACCAAGAGGTCCTGAACCGTTTCCTTCCCGAGGTAATGATCGATACGGTAGACTTGGGACTCCTCGAACACGCTATTGATCGTCTTGTTCAGGTGCCGGGCCGACTCCAAGTCCTTGCCGAAAGGCTTTTCGATGATGACCTTGGAAGCCAGCTTGGTGTTGAGATGGGCTTCGGCCAGCCCGCAAGCACCCAGGTTCCGGATGATCGGCTCGAAGACACTCGGCGGCGTGGAGATATAAAAAAGGCGCTGCACGTCCCGGCCGAGATCGGCTTCGATCTTGTTGATCTTCTCCGCCAGTCTGGCGAAGGACTCCGGATCGCCGTATCCACCGGCATGATACGTAGTATGCTGGCGCACCCGCTCCCAGATCTCCTTGTTCAAAGGCCGCCGGGAATGCTCCTCGATCGCTTGGTCCATAGCGGAGCGGAACTCCTCGTCGGGGATCTCCGAACGGCTGTAGCCGATCAGGTGGAATTCGCCCGGCAGCAGGTTATCCACCCCCAGGTTAAAGATCGCCGGTACGAGCTTACGCGCGGTCAGGTCGCCCGAAGCGCCAAAGATGACCACCACCGTGGGCGGTGCACCACGGTGCTTGCTGAGCCCCTTGAGAAAAGGATGCCGTGATTCGTCGGTAGAATTCATCGCTGAGCTGTGTAATGTTTAGGAAAAAGAGGGACGTTCGCGAAATGGCGAACTTCTGCACGGCCATCATCAGACAACGCCGCATCGATCACGTCAAAGCGGAAGTGCTTTGGCGGCGAAGGCAAGCGGCGCAGGTAATTCATACAGGCACGCTTCAGAACCGCCTTCTTTTTCCGGTCCACCGAGTGGTATCCGGAGACCTTCGCGGAGGCCTTTCGAAGACGGACCTCGACAAAGACCAGGACCTCCCCATCACGACAGATCAAATCGAGCTCATCCCGCTTGTAGCGCCAGTTGCGGGCGATAATGCGGTAGCCCAGCTGCCGGCGGCAATAGTCTGCGGCACGATCCTCCCCATAGCGTCCGCGAGCGGCCCGCGAGCTATCCGGGGGCAGGGGGCGAGAATTTCCCCGGGAAAGCCATTCACGCAATCTATGAAAAAGATTCAAGATGGAAGGAGCCTGAAAGTTGGTGGTTGAGAGTTACGGGCAAGCGACAAGAATAGCTGCAACCAACCCAAACTAACGATCTACCCGCAACAAACAACATCCAACCTGATTATCGGAGCCGGACTCGCCGGTTGCCTCCTCGCCTGGCAACTCAAAACCTGCGGACTGAAGGTGCTGCTGATCGGCGATTCGACCGGCCCCACGGCAACCCAAGCCGCCGCCGGACTGATCAACCCGGTAACGGGGCGCTGGATGACGAAGTCCTGGCGGGTAGACAGCCTGTTCCCCGTCGCAGACAAGACCTATGCGGCACTAGAAACACAGTTCGGACAGCCGCTTTTCCATCCAGTCAGCGCGCGGCGCTTCTTTCAAAACGGGGAGGACTACAGGCGCGCCGGCCGCCGCAGCCGAAATCCCCGCTACGCCGACGTACTAGGCCCGGTCGACGCTGCAGGTACAATTGCCACACCGGGAATCGCAGACCCTTTCGGCAGCATCGAGATCCGGCGGGCGGCATGGGTCGACCTGCCCAAGCTGATCGGGCTCATCCGTGCCGATTTTGCCGCACACGACAGCTACCTCGACACCCGATTCGACTATGATGCCTTGCATCGCAGCGATGCCGGCTGGAATTACAAGGGCATCCAAGTATCCCGCATCATCTTCTGCGAAGGGACCGGCATACGGGCAAATCCCTGGTTCCAGCACTTGCCCCTAAAACCGATCAAAGGGGAAACACTGGCATTGACCTGCCCCAGCCTGAATTTGGGAACGGGCATTTACCACAGCACCAAATGGCTGTTAGCCTACGGAGACGGGCGCTTCCGCCTCGGAGCCACCTACGACGAAGCCGACCTGTCCGACCGGCCCACCGACGCCGCCCGCAACGACCTGCTGAATGATGCCGCCGGTTTTATCGACCCGAAATACGCCTTCCGGGTCGCGGCACAGTTTACCGGCCATCGCCCATCCACCCCGGACACCCACCCTTTGGTCGGAACACATCCCACAGAGTCCGGGCTCTATCTCTTTAACGGCCTCGGCTCAAAGGGCGCTTCCGTCGCCCCCTGGTTGAGCCAGCACTTCGTCGATCACCTCCTGCACGGTATGCCTCTCGATCCCGAGGTCGACCTGCAACGTTTCCTCTAAGCATGCGCCTCACCGAACTCGCCCACGAATATCTCGATGCCCACCTGCACCCAGGCGACCGGGCAATTGATGCCACAGCCGGCAATGGACACGACACCCTGAAGCTCGCCCAACAGGTCGGAAGCACCGGTGAGGTCGCCGCAATCGACCTTCAGGCTGATGCGATCCGTAGCACCCGCCAACGACTGGAAGAAAACGGGATGCTGAAACGGGTCCGGCTCCTCGAAGGCGACCACGCCGAACAGATTCCGCAGCTGGACGGCCAATGGAAACTGATCATCTTCAACCTGGGCTACCTCCCCGGAAGCGACAAATCGATCCAGACCCGACCGGCGCACACACTGCGTGCACTGGATGCAGGCTTCGATAAACTACTCCCGGGCGGAGCCTTGCTTGTCACCGCCTACCGTGGCCATCCCGGCGGTCTGGAGGAAGCCGAGGCCGTGGCCCAATGGATGCAAGAGTTGAGCGAACGCGGCGGACAGGTTCAATACCATGAGCCCCGCACGGGCGGGACCAGGCTCCCGCCCGTGCTCTGGATCGCCGAAAAGCCCGGCTCGTAATTCGTTTAAGCTTGGCTAGTTGATTGTTACCCCCCCCTCCCACCGCGTAATTTCAGCGGCTTTCGATTGAATCTCAGCGCCATCCCCATAGATTAATACCCGTGAAAGCTATTTTCTACATCTGCCTGCCCCTTTGCCTTCTCGGACTCAGCGGTTGCGTGTCCCCCACGCGCATCGACTACGACAGCGCGGCCCTCCCCACCATCCGGAGCTACAAGTGCTACGAAATCGACTCCCGCGAAACACGTAAGCATTATCAGGATGTGGTGTTGAGCCCGATCGTCGACCGCCGGATTGAGGCGGCCCTCAATGCCGAGCTTCAGTCCAAAGGCTTCCAGAGCAACTGCGCCGAGCCCGACTTCCGGATAACCTTTAACACGACCAGCCGCAAGGTCAGTGAAGTGCGCGACTTGAGCCTCGGCGGCTCTCCCTTCCGCCGCTATCCTTACTATGGCTACGGCGGCTATCATTCGATCGACGTGGTTGAATACGAAGAAGGCACCTTCCTGGTGGATATCATCGACCAGCAGAGCCAGGAACTGGTCTGGCGTGGCGCCTACAAGAAACGCCTCGGCTGGTCGGCCCCCACGGATGCAGAGGTGCGCGCCATTGTCTCTGAAATTCTACAGAATTTCCCGCCGGCACCAGCATCCCATCAGGAATGAGGTTGACTTAGGAGAGCGCATTCGCGGTCTAAAGAGGCATGAATATCGTTTGCCTCGACTTGGAAGGAGTACTCATTCCCGAGATCTGGATCGCCTTTGCCGAAAAAACCGGCATCGAGGCACTCAAACGCACCACCCGTGACGAGCCCTGCTACGACACGCTCATGCGCTACCGCCTCGACATCCTGGACAAGGAAGGCTTCAAGCTGGCCGACATCGAGGAAGTCATCGGCACGTTGGACCCACTCCCCGGCGCAAAGGAATTCGTCTCCTGGGTCACTTCGCAGACGCGACTCGTGATCCTTTCGGACACCTTCAGCCAATTTGCCGGGCCACTGATGGCAAAGCTGGGCAACCCGACCCTGTTCTGCCACGACCTGGTGATAGACGAAAGCGGCCGCATCGCCGACTACCAACTTCGCCTCAAGGACCACAAGCGCAAGGCCGTCGAAGCCTTCAAGGCCCTGAATTTTGCAACCTTCGCCGCCGGTGATTCCTACAACGATCTAAGCATGATCGATACGGCTGATAACAAAGCGCTCTTCTGCCCGCCCCAACGCCTGATTGATGAACGACCCGACCTGAAGGTGGCGACAACGCATGGCGAGCTGCGCGAAATCATCTCCTCAATCCTCTAGCCCCGAATCTTGTAACCGTATCCCAAACTCCAAAAATCATGCTCGTCCACACCGTATTATTCTGGCTCCGCAAAGATCTCCAGGGAGATGAAATCACAAACTTTCGAATCGCCCTGGAAACCTTGAAGGGTATCGAAGCCGCCGAAGCCGTCTATATCGGCTGCCCGGCCGCCACCCCGGAACGCCCCGTCATCGACAACAGCTATGATTTTTGCCTGACCGTGATACTAAAAGACATGCAGGCCCATGACGACTATCAGGTCGATCCGCTCCACCAAGCCTTCATCAACGGCAACAAGGACCTTTGGAAACAGGTCAAGATCTACGACGCGGATTAGTCCGCGACGTACTGAAACAAGCCGCGCATGCTCGACACTCTCTGGGCGCAAATCCAGCTCATCACTGTTCCGGAGTGGATCGGCATTGTTTCCGGCATCGTCGGCGTCTATCTCGGGATTAAAGAGAAGCTCGCTTCTTGGCCGCTCTTCATCCTGTGCTACGGGTCCTATGTCTACCTGAGCTACCTCTACCAATTGAAGGCCTTCATGCTCATGAATGCCGTCTTTGTCGTCCTCTCCTTTTACGGATGGTTCAAGTGGAGCCGACCGCAGCAAGTAGCGGAACCGGAAATGGCCATCCGCCATATCTCCAAGCCGCGTCTCGCCATCTGCCTTGGAGTCCTGACGGCGAGCACCCTTCTCCTCGGGACCCTGCTCCAGCACTTGGGCGAAGCGAAAGTACCCTTCCTGGACGCCTTTGCCACCTCGATGGGCTTTATCGCCCAATGGATGCTGAGCCGTAAATACATCGAAACCTGGTTCTGCTGGATCATCTCCGACTTGATCTACATCCGCCTGCTCGGACAGGAGGGCTCCCTCACCAGTGTCTTCCTCTTCAGCGTATTCGTGTTTCTCGCACTCAAGGGACTGCACGACTGGAAACAAAGCATCCACTCAACCAAACCCGCCACATGATCCGTATTGTCCTCACCGGAGCCGAATCAACCGGAAAGACGACTCTGGCCCAAGCGCTGTCCGGCTACTACGGCGAGCCTTGGACTCCCGAGTATGTGCGCGAATATGTCGACTCCCTAAGTCGGCCCCTTCAAGCGCAGGACCTAGAAGCGATCGCCCGCGGCCAATTCGCGGTGGAAGACGCCGGTGCGGCACAAGCCAGCCGTATGGTCTTCCACGACACCAATATTCTCTCATCCATCATCTACGCGAACCACTATTTCGGAACCGTTCTCGACTGGGTGAACACGGACTTCCTTCAGCGCGATTACACCCACTACCTGCTTTGCCTCCCCGACATTCCCTGGATCGCCGATGCGGGACAACGGGAAAGCCCGGCCGCACGGGAACAGCTGCACGGACTGTTCAAGGAAAGCCTCGACCGGTTAAAGCTCCCCTATACCGAAATCGGCGGTGAGCAAGGCCTACGGGCCAACGACGCGATCCGCTTGATCGATTCGATCCTGGAGACTTACACCGCCTCGAATTAGTCCTGAAGCTTTGCCCGCTCCTCAGGAGACAAGAGCGTCGTTTCCATAAAACGCGCCTTGGCCGTAGTGCACAACTCGCCCGATTGCCGCAACTCGGCCTCCAAACGGAAAAGCCGCTGGTGCCTCTGAGAAATCGAAACGGTAATATGCGAGGTCGGGCCCACCCGCACCGGCTTGCGGTAGCGGAGGTTCAAATCACCAGTGGCTCCATAGATACCCTCGGCCATCAGTGCGCAGGTCATGGCCTCGTCCATCACAAAAGCCAACAGCCCCCCGTGCACCATGCCGTTAAAACTCGTCATCGCCTTGGTAAAGTCGATCGAGCTGCGCAAGCGGTGCGGACCATCCAAAGTGAAATCCAACTTGAGATCCGGATGCGTGCAAGCCAAGCAGGCATCGTGCCCCAGCTGTCTCAAGCGGTGGAGCTTCAGTACGCTCGCGGCTGTCCTCAATCCGAGCATCCGCAGGATTCCCCATGATCATGATGGTCCGAATGATTGCAACACAACTGGCCATCCGGAAAATCCGGACAAGCCCCGTCGCGAAAAGAGGCCAGCGCCTCACTCACCGTGAACCCTTCGGCTTTGAGGATCTGCATCCCGGCCTCGTGACAACGCGCCAGCGCCCCCTGTCCGATCCCATGGCATATCAGCACCTTCGCCCCCGCACGCGCCAAGGCGCGTATCGGGGCACATTCACTCGGCTCACGCGACTCCGCCGTCACGAGGTACGATTCATTCCCTCCATCACTATCGACAATGAGAAAGCCCGGCGCCTTCGCAAAGTGAGCTGAAATCTGCGAGCCCAAGCCCGCCTGCTTCAATACCGGTACGGCGATACGCACAACCCGGCCCAGATTCGTTGATTCTATTGTATTCATAAACAAAACATCTCCAGTACCTGGCCGAGCCGTAAACCTGAGGCCAACTGCGCGTGCATGCCGGCCTGGGAGATCAGCCGGAGCGCGTCCGGCCCGAAACGTCCAGCCACCACCCGGCCAACTCCTGCATCAATCAAGGCATGTACCGCCAATTCCGCGGCATCCCTTGAGGCAGTCATCCCCGGATTCAAAATGAACCGGACTTGACCATCCGGCCCGACCAGGGCGAAACGCGCCGCACGCCCAAAGATGCGCTCCACCTCCGGGTCTTCCCCAGTTTCGGGACAGGCAACGGCCAGCAACGAGGAAGGTTCGACGCGACCAAGAATCGGACGAGTACCAGACGCTTCCAGCCGGAGATCTTTACCCGCATCCACATATATCGCGGATCGTCGCTCGATCCCGAGCGTGACCGCACGCCGCGCACGCTCCAGCATACGACCGGCCGTACTGCGCGAAACCCCCACTTTCGTGGCAGCCTCCTCCACGCTATGCGCATGCCCGTCCACCAGTCGCATCACCTCGAAGTCCTCAATCGCCACCTCCATCATGCTCGCATGTGTCGCCGTCCAACCCGCCGGATAATAGATCACGGGCTCGAGTGCCGAGGCAATTGTTCGCGCTTTGTTGGGTCGTGCCATGGACAAGTCAATCAGTGGAAAGACAGCCCATAGTTATGAGATATATCCCATTATCAAGAAAAATCGAAACGGCTTGACTTATCGTTTATCGCAAATAAACGATTATTAAAAATTCAGGTTATGGCATCTCCCAAACACACCCTTTTCTCCGACGACCAGGTCGCGCTCGCGGCTTTTGCCGCCGCCTTGGCGCACCCCGCACGCATCGCGATCATCACGCTACTGCAGGAATGCGGCGAAGCCTGCTGCGGAGACATCGTCAACGCGCTGCCACTAGCCCAACCGACGGTTTCACAACACCTGAAAGCCATGGACAAGGCCGGCTTGCTCAAGAGCCGTCAGTCCGGTCCGAAAGTCTACTATTCACTCAACTGTGAAAACGTCCGCAGCTTCTGCCACAGTTTCCAATGCACGCTCGGAACCAAGCAGGAAAATCCCGTGGCCGAAAACTCCGACGCCTGCCGTGCAACTCAACATTAAGTTTTAGATCCAAATTCCGAATCGCTATGAATACTCCGAACACATCCAAGCAACGTATCGTCATCATCGGCGGTGTCGCCGGTGGCGCTTCCGCCGCTGCCCGCGCCCGCCGTCTGGACGAAGAAGCACAAATCACATTGATTGAGCGGGGGCCGGACGTCTCCTTCGCCAACTGCGGGCTGCCTTACCATATTGGCGGCGAGATCGAGGACCGCAGCAAGCTTTCGGTACAAACACCGGACAGTCTGAAGGCGCAGCTTGCGATTGATGTACGGGCCAGAACGGAAGCCGTTTCAATCGACCGCGCCGCCAAGACCGTTCAAATTCGGAATCTGGAGACCGGGAAGGAGGAAGACATGGCGTATGACAAGTTGATCCTCTCTCCCGGCGCATCCCCGCTCAAGCCGCCGCTTGAGGGCATCGACCTGCCCGGGATCCACACCTTGCGCAACTTGCAGGATATGGACCGCATCAAGGAAGCGGCGTCGGCGGCCCAAAGAGTGCTCGTGATCGGCGCCGGCTTCATCGGCCTGGAAATGGCTGAACAGCTGGTCCACCTGGATAAGCAAGTCACACTGGTTGAGTTGGTCGACCAAGTCCTCCCACAAATGGACCCGGAGATGGTTCGTATCGTCCAGCAGGAACTGATGGACAACGGGGTAAACCTACTTCTCGGCGACGGGATCTCAGGATTCGCCAAGGGCGAAGGCAGTGCACTTCAGGCCAAACTGAACTCCGGCAAGAGCATCAATGCCGATCTGGTACTGCTCTCAATCGGAGTGCGTCCGGAAAGCGGCCTCGCCAAGGATGCCGGTCTCGAACTCGGCCAGCGCGGACACATCAAAACGAATGCCTACATGCAGACCTCCGACCCCGACATCTACGCCGTCGGCGATGTCAGCGAGAACATAGATCCGATTCTGGAAGGACCGGCGGCAATCCCCTTGGGCGGCCCGGCCAACCGCCAGGGCCGCACCGCGGCGGACCACATTATCAACGGCGATCTGGCACGCCCCTATCCGGGCTCCATCGGCACGGCCATCGTCCGCGTCTTCGACATTTCCGCCGGTGTGACCGGTCACACCGAGAAGCGCCTCAAGCAACTCGGCATCGATTATGACAAGACCATCGTGACTGATTACAACCACGCCAGCTACTTCCCCGGCGCCACGCATCTCACCTTGAAGCTACTCTGGGAAAAGTCGACCGGACGCGTCCTCGGCGGCCAGGCCAACGGCTACGAGGGAGTGGACAAGCGCTTGGATGTGCTGGCCACCGCAATTAAGGGCAAGCTGACGATTCAGGACCTCGAGCACCTCGAACTCGCCTACGCGCCGCCTTTCGGTTCGGCCAAGGACCCGATCAACACCGCAGGCTTCTCCGCCAACAATATTACAAGCGGTGCGGTCACTCCGGCCTATGACTTGCCCGACCCCGCCACTGTCCAGTTGGTTGACGTGCGCCCACAGGCCATGGTCGAACTCAAGCCGATCCCGGGAGCCAAGAACATTCCCTACCCGGAACTGCGCAAGCGACTCGACGAGCTCGACCGCAGCAAGCCGGTCGTCACGATCTGCGCCTTGGGCAAGATGAGCTACTTCGCCGCTCGCGTGCTCTCTCAAAACGGCTTCGACGTCAAAGCCCATGTCGGCGGATGGAAAGTAGCCGAGCAACCCGAATCTCCCACCTCAACAGAAACTACGATGTCCGACAATTCCGCGTCAAACCCACCCGCTGCCGGCAGCAGCGAAACCGTTTCACTCGACTGCACGGGGATGGCCTGTCCAGGGCCGATCCTGCGCGTCAAGGCAGCCGCCGCGGAACTGAAGCCCGGCCAAGTGCTCGAAGTCCGGGCCTCCGATGCAGGATTCAAGAATGACCTGCCCGCCTTCTGCAAGGCCAACGGCTACGAATGTATCAGCGTCGAAAAAGACAAAGGCATCGTGGTTGGTCGCCTTCAACAGACCGGCAGCACACCCGCAACTGCCGCACCAAGCGCCGTGGCGTCGAATGGGAAAGGTTCCACCATCGTCGTCTTCTCCGGCGAGCTCGACAAGGCCATGGCCTCGTTCGTGATTGCCAACGGAGCGGTCGCCATGGGTGGCAAGGCCACACTCTTCTTCACCTTCTGGGGTCTGAACGTGCTGCGCAAGGACCGCGCACCGGTCATTCCGGAAAAAAGCTTCATGGACAAGATGTTCGGATGGATGCTGCCCCGCGGCGTCCATAAGCTGCCGCTCTCCAAGATGCACATGGGCGGCATGGGCACCAAGATGATGAAGGATCGCATGGCGGCAAAGAAGCTGCCGAATCTTCCCGACCTCATGCAGACTGCCAAGGAAGCCGGCATCCGCCTCGTGGCCTGCACGATGTCGATGGAAGCGATGGGCATCCGCGAAGAGGAACTGATTGACGGGGTCGAACTCGGAGGGGTCGCCGAATACTTGGGCGCCGCGTCGGAAACCAACGCCAACCTCTTTATTTAATGCGCCGAAACCCCAGTCTTGTTTGACTGTTCAGCCTGGCCGCAGCCTTCACCGGTTGCGACCAGGCGCCTGCGCAAAGTCAAGATAAGCTCAGCACATAGAGGGTCCTTACATCACGGAGAGCCGGGACATCATACAAGCCCTGAAATCGGCACTATCGAGTCAACTCACGCTGGCCCTGCGGAACGGCTAAAAGGCATAACTGAGGCTTGCCTTGAGCACCCGGCCGGGCTCGTTGACCACTGTAAACGTGCTGAACGGGTTCCTCACTTGCGCATTGTGGACGGCGTAGTTCTCGTCGAACAAGTTGGTCACGGCACAAGACAGGGTCCAGTGCTTGCCCAATTTCCGCTGCGCGTAAACCGAGACGGTGAGCCAGGACCCCAGATCCTGCTCATAGAGGTCGGGATCGATCCGGTCCTGCCGATCCGAAGCCTGCAGCTCAAGCTTCAACTCGGTCGTCTCGGTTTGATACTGCAGCGCGCTTTGAAAGCGAAGCGGCGGAATCTCCGCAAGGGCACGGTTGCCACTGCCAAATCCGGACTCCTTGCGACCTTCCTGCCAAGCCAAGCCAGCCGCCAGACTCCAATTCCCCGACAGCTGGTAACCTGCACTCAGTTCCACCCCGTACAGGCGCGCATCCAGATTGTCGTAGGACTGGACATCGGGTATGGCGCCCAGCGCCACCGGATATATATAATCGTCGAGCCAGCTGTGAAACGCACGCAACCGAAAATTCCAGCCCTCTTCCGTATACTCGACGCCCGCAGTCAACTCCGTCGAGCGGGGCGCATCAAGGTCAGGATTGCCCAGCCAGTCCGGATTCATGCCGGGCTTGTCAACCTGGATATAAAGCTCCTGCGGATTCGGCGTCCTCGCGACCGAGCCCAAGCCGGCGAACACCGCGGTGACCGAACTGACTTGATATCGCAAGGAGACAAAGGCCCCCGGCTCGACCGAGGTATAATCATCCACATGCCCCCGGCGCAACTCCAACAAGTCCGTATCACCACGGGGATCCACCTTAAACGCGTCGAGGCGGCCCCCACCTTCCAGTTGCCAATCCGTCGCGAACGCATACGCGAACTCCGCATAGACACCCGCCGTGCTCGACAGGACATCCGGCAACATCGCGTTGTTGATATTCAATATGGTGTTCTCGCTGTCCCACAATCGCTGCCCAAGCTCTCCTCCGACTTCCCAATCACCGAATGCACCCCCGTCAACTTCAGCATCGAAAGTCGCGCCCCAGTTCCTCGCGGTCGCATTCGTGCGCATGAAATAGCCGCGCTCCAGCACATAGGCCGGGCGTGACATATTGCCGGGCCCGTAGAGACTACTCCGGCGCTTACTGTCCGTCATGAGGTGATCCGTATCATTGAAATACGCGTCCAATACCCAGCTTTCGAAGACGCCCGCGGGCTCATCCTGACTCAAGCGCAGGCCCAATTGAGTGGTTTCCGTCTTATCGGCATCCATCTTCAGGCCGGGAAACAGGACGTCGCTGTCCTCACGACGGAGAAAGTTGAAGCGCAAACGCCGCTTCGACTTGAAGCGCCACTCGTATTCCGCCCCCGCATGCCATGCTTCATAGGCCGGCCCGTCCAGATACTGCGGCAGGTAGCCCGCCATGTCAGCGGGAAGCTCGGTCATCCGCAACCCGTCTCCGGTTTCGTAGGGATCCCCGTAAAGATACGCCCCCTGGACCCGCATGGCCCAAGGACCTTCACCGTAACTAGCCCAAACGCTATGCTGCTGTTGGCTGTAGCTGCCCAGACCGGCGGTCAGCTCACCATGCCATCCGCCATCAATCGGTGCACTGACGATATTGATATGCCCCCCCAAGGAGCCCGAACGCTTCAGACTGAAAGGTCCGGCCGCAATTTCCACCCGTTCCGCATTTTCTCCGGTCGCCTGCGACAACGGCGGATCCATACGATTCGAGCAGGCACAGAAGATCTTCCGGCCATCCAGAGTGACACTGATATCATCCCCGCCCAAGCCACGCATGACCACATCGTTCGACATCCCCGCCTTCCGCACCAGCGAAATACCCGGCTGAGCCGACTCCAGCGCCTCGGCCAGTCCCACCGCACCGCGGTTGCGCCATTCCTGCCCCAGAAGCGAAGGCTGCTCCAACGAGGATGGGTACCGGTCCGGGCTCACCAGGAAAGGCTCCAGTTCGACCACATTCAAACTGTTGGCAGATAGGGAATTCCCCAGCGCGCAAAAAGCCGCTAGGCCAATGGTAGTGAGGGGCTTAAGCATGCAAAGAATTGGAGCATATCGCGCCCGAAAGGCGCAAGCAAGCGGCGGATAAACCCATGCATCTATTAGTAATCCTTGAGGATCAAATTAGTAAGAACAGATAGTCATCCACTAATGCACTCCAACTGCGCCAACAGAATCACTCCGACGGTTGCGCAGCTTGAATATTCCATGGTGCCGGTGATTCGAAATTCATATTCTCTCGCTCACTCTCTAACCACCAATGATTCTCCCTGATGCGGAGCCGCTCAGGCCCCGGTAAAACATCTTTCCAAATCTCCAAATTTTTCCCGCGACTGAGAACGATCTGATCGACATAATCCCAGGTATAAGAAAGTGCCTCGTAAATTTCCTCGCGTGAAAGCGACTGACCAAGGCGCCCCAGATTGCGACCTGCCCGATATTGGGTCGCTTCGGTTCCAAGGCCTTCCATGTGAACCGCTAGAAACAGAAGATATGCCACTTTTTTGTTTCGGGAAACACCCAAGCCGTCCCGAAACAAAACACCTATATTGTTCAGGGCGTCACCATCATGCTTTTCGTAAGCTTTTAAATACCAGTCCAGCGCGATCGAATAATCCTGAGCGACGCCATCTGCTGTGTGATACATAATCCCGAGCGAAATCATTGCACGAGTATCTCCATGTTCGGCAAGGGACTCCCAATCCTCCTTATCTCCCGCAAAACAGCTGATTGCCGTCCCAAAAGCCAAGGACACAACGAGCAAGTGTCTTTTCAGATTCATAATCATAGAAAACGGCCCCTTTTACCGCGACTTGGTCTGCTCCCCCTGCCGATCCAAATGCATCAGGGTCTTCATCGGATCAGGTCCAATGATCCACTCCACGATTTTGCGGGTACACAGGAGACCAAACAATCCCGCGGTTAGGAGTAGAAAAGGTCCCAGCAAAATTTCCGAGAACGTAGGGATGAACGCGCTGAAATCGAACGTGTCCCCCATGATCTCTGTGTTTTCTTTTTGCTTCTCCATGAGCCCTCGGAGCCGGACCACCTGAGGCCAGGCGATCAAAAACAGGTAGAGGCCATAGAGAGCTGAGGCGCTTGCGCAGAGCCGGACAAAGATATGAACCTGGAGTATCGTTTTCATGCCTTACTGAGTTGGAGCCAGAAACTCATCTTTTATTTGCAAGACAGGAGAGCAAGGCTTTTTCAATCGAGGCCCCCCGCAGGCAGGGGAGGCGCTTTTGCTTTGCCGCACCGGCATCACCGTTTCCCTCCATGCGTTATCCCGCAAAGCGCGATGCCCCCAAAAAGCAATTCATTGTCGATTGAGCCGTAGGTCCATGGCTGTGGCGAGACGATGCGCCTGCAACCCCTCCACCGCGTTGCGGTCCCCCTCCCCTGCGAACAGGGGAGGAGCTTGGATTATCGCGAGTGACTCAGTGGAGCTATAAAGTTAAAGCTCCTCCACTCAACGAGGGGAGGTGGCTCCGCAACGCGGAGACGGAGGGGTTCAGGCTAGCATGGCACGAGTCCAACGCAGTTCTTTCCCGCTAGTGTCGTGTCAGCCAAGTACCTTAGATTATAAATAGGCACCAACGGAGTCAGGGCATCCTGCCCTGATATAAAAGTGTTGCGGTCCCCCTCCCCTGCGAACAGGGGAGGAGCTTGGATTATCGCGAGTGACTCAGCGGAGCTAGAAAGTTAAAGCTCCTCCTCTCAACGAGGGGAGGTGGCTCCGCAACGCGGAGACGGAGGGGTTCAGGCAAGCCATGGCGCGAAGTCCAACGCAGTTCTTTCCCGCTAATCGAAGATGACGCAAAAAAGCCCTGTCCGAATGGGACAGGGCTTTTGAAAAAACATCAAGCCAGGCTTACTCGAAGACATGAGGCGCCAATTTGCGCTCGATCTTATCCTTCTTGAGCTGGATCAGAGCCGGAACACCGTTGTCGTAGGGCACCTGAACCTCGCCCTGGATGAGAGGCAGCGCATACTTGTAGAAGTTGTAGTTCATGCTCACACCGTCTTCGTTGATCCAGGTCTCGGGCAGCTTCTTCACGCCATTGGCGATTTCGGCAAGCGGGGCCAGACCGGTCTCACAGGTGTAGCTGTCGGTGTCACCACGGAGCAGGGTCACCATCTTGTCGGTCTCACCGGCCATGGCAGCCTTGACGGCAGCTTGTCCGGCCATAAAGGCTTCGTCATTGTCTGCTTGGGACGAGCAGTGCACGGCGGCACGTTGAGCCATGCCCAGCTTGATCGAACGGGCTTTCACACCGAGGCTTTCCTCGGCCAGGCCACGCAGGTATTCGCCGGCCCCGCCCAACTGGGAGTGACCGAAGGCATCGGCACCGGCACTGTCGGTGGAAACGTAATTGCCGTCGCCGTCAACCAGACCTTCGCCCACCACAACCACGCAGTACTTCTCCTTTTGAAGCACACGCTGGACATCCGCCAGATACTTCTCGGGGGAGAAGGCGACTTCCGGCAGGTAAATCAAGTGTGGCGCGGCATTGGGATCGTCACGGCGCTTGGCCAGTGCGGCACCCGCGGCGATCCAACCGGCGCTGCGGCCCATGACTTCGATGATTTGAACGAGGTCGTGCTGGCCCATGGCGGCATTGTCACAGGCGATTTCCTTGACGGTCGTGGCGATGTACTTGATCACACTGCCGTAGCCCGGAGTGTGGTCGGTCGTCACCAGGTCGTTGTCGATGGTCTTGGGAATACCGATGACACGGAGCTCGTAGCCGCGTTCTTGAGCGAGCTTGGAGATCTTATCGGCCGTATCCTGCGAATCGTTACCGCCGGCGTAGAAGAAATAGCGGATGTTGTGTGCCTCGAAGACCTCGAGGACACGGTCAAAATCGGATTGCTTCCTAAGCTTGTAGCGGCAGGTGCCCAGAGCAGCGCCCGGGGTGTAGCGCAGGCCACGGATATTTTGCTGGGACTCGGCAGCCAGGTCGACCAGCTGCTCGTTGAGAATTCCCAGCACGCCGTTGAGACCGCCGTAAATTTCTTCGATGCACTCGTGATTCAGCGCTTCGGTCACGACACCAGCCAAGCTGGCATTGATGACTGAGGTGGGGCCGCCCGATTGGGCGACGAGGCAGTTTCCTTCAAGTTCTTGGGACATATTCTGGATTTTCGCTAGGTTAGATAAATGAATGTGGTGTAAGTTGGGCAGAGTTCAACGCAATCTTAAAGGATCGCGCCCGGCTCATAGCCCGCTGCTTCCGGAAAGTTTTGCGCGTCTTCACGGACCGCGGCGCAGAAGTTTTCAACCTGCTCGCGGGCCATTCCCGTCATGGCCTGGGCCTCCTCGACCAGTTGGGCAAGGGTCTCGGCCGGAAGTCCCAGCCGGTTATCCGCGGCCAGACGCTCGACCATGTCGTTCTTCTGGATCGCCCCGCTGCGCAAGTCACGCACGGCCTGGACCGCATGCTCCTTGATCGCCTCGTGGGCGGCTTCACGCCCGGCGCCTGCCTTGACCGCTTCCATCAGGAGCGTAGTGGTGGCGAGGAAGGGACCGTAACGCTGGTTTTCCTGATCAATCACAGCCGGATAGACTTCCATCTGCTTCAAGATGGTCAGGAAGGTATCCAGCATGCCATCGACCGCATAAAAGCTGTCCGGCAAAAAGACACGGCGCACCACGGAACAGGACACATCCCCCTCATTCCACTGGTCCCCGGCCAATTCGGCGGCCATCGTCAGGTAGCCCTTGAGGATGGCGGCAAAACCGTTGATGCGCTCGCAGCTGCGGCTGTTCATCTTGTGCGGCATCGCGGAGGAGCCGACCTGCCCCTTGGCAAAGCCTTCGCTGGCCAGCTCGTGGCCGGCCATGATGCGCAGCGTCTTGGAAAAGCTGGACGGACCGGAAGCGAGGCGAACGAAAATGGAGACCACCTCGAAGTCCAAACCGCGCGGGTAAACCTGACCAACCGTATCGAGCGCGGCGCCCACACCCAGGTGATCAAGGATGCTGTCCTCCAACGAAGCCACCTTTTCGCGGTCGCCGCCGAAGAGCGTCAAGAGGTCCATTTGGGTGCCCACCGGCCCCTTCAGGCCACGTACCGGATAGTTGTCGATAATGCGGTCGAGCTCGCGGGCCGCACAGAGCAAATCTTCACCAAACATGGCCAAGCGCTTGCCGAAAGTCGTCGGCTGAGCCGGCACGTTGTGGGTACGGGCGGTGATCACAAGCTCCTTCCACTGCTCCGCACGGTCGGCGAGCTTGAGGAGCGCAGCGATCGTCTTGGTGCGAATAATCTCGAGGCCGCGGATAATTTGCAGCTGCTCCACATTCTCCGTTAAGTCACGACTGGTCAGACCTTTGTGAATGTGTTCATACCCGGCGAGGTCACAAAACTCTTCAATCCGCGCTTTTACATCGTGGCGCGTAATCGCCTCGCGCTTGTTGATCGAGTCGAGGTCGATCTGCCCTTTGACCCGCTCGTAGGCATCGATCGCCTCCTGCGGCACATCCAGGCCGAGTTCTTTTTGCGCACGCAGCACCGCGATCCAGTAGTCGCGCTCCAGCGCGATACGGCCTTCGGCGCTCCAAACGGCGCGCATGGCTTTCGAGGCGTAACGCCCCGCGAGAACATTCGGTATGTTGTCCATGGTTTCTGAAAATTGGGAAACGGTGCAAAATACACCCCTGCCCCCGTCACGCCATAAAAAAACAGCCAAAATCGAGAAGCTCGGCCCGAGTTCTAGAAATTGAGTTGTTTCCACCCGGTCAACTAGGTGGTACCCCCAACGCACGTTCGATTCATAGAGTGACGAATTGCACTTCCGCCCGAAATTGAGGGAATGCCGGGTCGACAAAGCGCACGCTCTCTCCCAGAGAAACTACAATGCCCACAGCCGAAGACATTCACGCCGGACAGGCCGTCTACACCCAAGGAACCCTCCGTCTCTACGACTGGTTCGTGCTCGGCCTGTCCAATCACTGGCTTTGGCGCTGCCCAACGAACAAACTGTTGGAATTCTACAATTCGCAGATCAGCAGCAACCACCTGGATGTCGGGGTGGGCACAGGCTACTTTCTCGATCATTGCCGTTTTCCAGCGCCACGCCCGCGGGTCGCACTGATGGATTTGAACCTTGAATGCCTGACAGCCACCCGGCAACGCATTGAGCGCTATGCGCCCGAGATCCACCAAACCAATGTCCTCGAACCCATCCGGGAAAAGCCCCGGCCTTTCGACTCCATCGGCCTGAATTACCTGCTCCACTGCCTGCCCGGGAGCATTGAGGAAAAGGCTGTTGCTTTCGACCATCTGAATGCCTGCCTCGCTCCGGATGGCCATGTCTTCGGTAGCACCTTGCTACATCATGGAATCCCCCGGAACTGGGCCGCACGAAGATTGATGGGCATCTACAACCGGAAAGGAATTTTCACAAACACGGCTGACAGCCTGGACGGACTAAAAGCCGCCCTGGATCAGCGCTATGCCCGATGGTCGGTTGAAACAATTGGCTGCGCCGCCCTCTTCCAAGCCAGTCAATCGAAGTAGGTTTTCACCGGCTTGCCTTGTCTTCGGCCCAACGCATCGCACTGACCATGGCAGGCAACCTCTTGCTGGATGCTGTGGCGACGGAGGGCGGTGCTCTGTCACCGCCGCAGCCTTGTAAGCGACAGTGTTATCCGTGAGCTAAGGCAAGATTCGCGGTTGCGACGGAGCGCAACCCTCCACCTTCCGGTACAAATTCCAATCCGCCTCATTCCACCGGCTTGCCGATCGACAAAGGCATGCCTTTCACACCGACATACACGACCACGATTTCCGCCGCCGAATCGCCGACCGTCTCCCCGTAGTGCCAGGTATCGACCAGCTCGATGAGCGCGTCGCCCGCCTTCAGCTGCTTCGTTTCGCCCCCCTCAGCCGTGACCAGCAATTCCCCGGAGATCAGGTAGCCCGCGTTGATACAGGGGTGCTTGTGCCATTTGAGCTTGGTATGCGGCGGAATCGTCACCTTGACCACGCTGACTTCGGGATCCTCTTTAGGATAGGCCGGCAGCTTTTTCCCGTTCCACATGGCATCCGATTGCTCGAGGATCTCGACCTTTACCGTTCCGTGGTCGTCGGCTGCGAACAATGCTAATGGAAAGAGCAGGAGGAGAAACAATTTGGCTTTCATACTGTAGGATGGTTTTGGGAACCGTTTATTTACGTGAATGAACGTTAATTTTTTCTTCGGATTCCAGTCAGATTTCACGGTGAAAACCCATATACGTTCCTGTAAAATAACGGTTCAGCTCAAGCACTTCACCGCCAGCTCGCGGCAGACCGCCTCCTGCTCGTTCGGCCGGGCCAGAATACCCTCGAAGGCCTCGCCAAAGGCGATCTGAAAATCAATCAGCTTCTTCAACGGCACTTTCTTGGCCGTCTCGGCCAGACGTCCCAAATACCAGGGATTCTGGGTAAAGACATTCAGGTTGCTCTTTTCGCTGCTATCCCCGAAGTGCTGACCGTAGGTCCGGCCCGCCGCCTCCAGATCACTTTTTGCAATCCCCCGCCCCCCCAGCCGGATCGCTCCGGCATCGAGCAGAACACGGAGCTGGATCAGCAGGCGGTTGCGTGATTGCAGGCTCCCCAACAAGGGACGCGACTCGCTGTTGGTAAAGAAGTGCCGCTTCAAAGCCTCCAGCGTCCACTGCAAATTCAAGGAGTAGAAAGCATCGGCCGCTTCGAAGAAATCCGCATCCCCGAAATTCGGCACCAGGTCGCTGACCAGACGATCGTCAATCGGCTCCCCGCTTTCGTTCACAAAGGTCACCAGCTTCCGGGTCTCTTCCACAATCAGGCGGGTATTGCCGTTGACCTTCCCAATCAGGAGCTCGATCGCATCGCGGGTGATCTTGACGCCGGCTTTCTCACACTCATCCCCGATCAACGCCGCCAGAGCCTGCGCGGAATCCTTGCCCCCTTCGATCAGGGTAAAATCGGCCGTCTTCTGGCACCACTTGTAGAAGCTGCGGACCTTATAAACAGGGTGTGCCGTGATCAGGACACCGACCTGTTCCGGATCGAGGCCATCCAGAAGGTCCTTGAGACGCTCAACCAGATCGAGGGTGCCCTGCGCATTGCCGGTCTGGCTGTTGGCCATAAAGTTGACGTCCTTCATCCAGACCACTTTCCGCTCGCCGAAGAGCGAAAGCGTCTGCACCGCACTGCTGAAGCGGTTGATCGCGTCTTCCACTTCCGCCATATTGCCGGCCCGGCCGTCGATCACCTCCTTGGAGAGGTCATCCATCAGGTCCTTTGTCTGCGCGGCAAACCACCCCTTGCCCCGCTCGGAAACCAGGTAGTCGTCGTCACCGCAGATGAATGTAAAAGGCTTGGCAGACATGAGGGCGACTGAGTGTGGAGCCCTCGCTCCGCAGGGCAACGAGAAAGACTTGAGCCCGCCGGAAAAGCTGGAGGCTTGCGCTCCGGTGCGACACCAAGCGCCACCGGGGCAACTCACTCGAATTTCGCGACGTACCCATCGATCGCAGCGAGCCAGTTTGAGCATTCCTCGTCCGTGATCCAGGCGGTGCGGAAGCTATTCTTGGCCATGGTGACCAGATCCTCACGGGTCATGCCGGCGGTGGCCTGTGCGCGCAGCATCAAATCACCGACGTAGAGGCCGCGTTTCATCCCGGGATCATCCGAGTGGATGGAAATTTCCACTCCCGCGTCGAGGAGACCTTTGATCGCACCGGCACGGTATTCCATCCGGCCCGGCATCTCACGGTAGAACAGGGAAGGCACCCCGGTCAGGCCGATCCCGCGCTTTTTCACTTCGGCCAGCAGCTCCGGATCGTCCAGCACATTCAAGCCGTGATCGATCCGTTCGACGCCGAGCACTTTGATCACCCCCCAATGGTGCGCGATGGTGTTCTTTTGCTGCACATCGCAATGGCTGGTCAGCCGCAGGCCATAGGATTTCGCACGGGCATAGACCTCCTTGAACTTGGTGGGGAAGTCCTCCACCTCCGGATTATCCAGTCCGACGCCCAGCAGCATCGAATGCCAAGGCTTGGCGTCCTCGAGCACCTGCATGGCCGCCTCGGCCGGACGGTCGCGGAGAAAGGCCATGATGAAACCGATCGTCAGGTCATCGAGCTCCGCTTCGGCCGCGGCCTTCCCCATGGCCAGGCCGGTGAAGACCTCTTCCAGCGTCATCCCCCGCTCCAGATGGAGCTGCGGATCGAAATACATCTCCACGCGACGCACGCCCTGACTGTAGGCCTTCCGGTAATAATGCAGGGTGATGTCACGAATGTCCTCGGGATGCCGCACCACCCCGATCAGCTCTTCATACATCTCGATGAAACTGGGCAGGTCATAGGCGGAACGCATGCGCTCCTTCACCGCTTCCGCATCCTTGTAGGGCATGTCCATGCCGTTGCGCGCAGCGATTTCCAGAAAGACTTCGGGCTCGACCGTCCCCTCCATATGCAGGTGCAGCTCGGCCTTGGGCAGCCCCATGACAAAGCGCTCCAGTTCCGGATCGGCTTCAAAGCCCGACATTGAAGAACTTACAAATGGAGCGAGAGCGCACATGAGGAGAGAGCTGAATTTCATTCGTATCTGAATATTGAAGCGGGGATCGAGGACTCAGCCTTCTGCAGAAGCCATGCCACATGGCCGCATTGCCCACTCCAAGGCCGTGCCTGAGCCCCAAATCGCCCCGGAATCCGGCAAATCGCGTCGTTTTTTCAAAGCTTAACCCTTTCTAAAGGTTCAGTGCGGTAAACTCAGCGGCATCCTCGAAGGAATATCGCATGATGACTACGAAACAGAATACTTTCAAACGCCTGGCGCTGCCCGGAGCCGCCGCCCTGAGCCTGCTGCTCAGTGCCTGCGCGACCACCAGCCCGATCCAGCAGACACGCTCTACATTTGAAGCGGGCCTGCCGACCAACTGGCAAAACGCAGCCAGCTCGAACGCATCGCCCGACACTGCCAGCCTGAGCGAATGGTGGACGCGCTTTGACGATCCCGTGCTGGATGCCCTCATCGAAACCGCGCTTGAGCATAATACCGATATCCGCAGCGCCTTGTCCGCCATCCGGCAAGCCCGGGCAGAGCGCGGGCTGACCCAATCGGAACTATGGCCTAGCCTCGGTGCGAGTGTAGGCGCATCCGGCTCCGAGACCCGGAATCGCGAAACCGACCGCCACACTTCGTCGGAAAACTACAGTGCGGGCCTGGATGCCAGTTGGGAGGTCGACCTCTTCGGCCAGCAACGCAAGTACCTCGAGGCCTCCGAGGCCGAACTGGCCGCCAGTGTCGAGAGCTACCACGATGTCCAAGTCTCACTCGCCGCAGAAGTGGCCAACAACTACCTGACTTTACGCTCCACCGAGAGCCAACTCGCCATCGTACGCCAGAATCTGGAAAGCCGCGAAAAGACGCAGCAAATCGTCGAATGGCAGGAGCAAGCCGGCGAGGGCGACGCCTTGAGCACCCAGCAATCCCTCGCCTCCGTCGAGCAGGCACGGGCCCAGATCCCGGCATTGGAACAAAGCGTGGTCGAACTGCGAAACAGTCTGGCCATCCTGACCGGACGCAGCCCGCAGACCTTCGAGCTCCTCCCGAACACGGAGCAGGGCTTACCGGACGCGCCGGCGGCCATCGCCGTCGGCATTCCGGCAGAGACCCTCGAACAACGCCCCGATGTCCGCGCCTCTGAACGCGGGATCGAGGCGGCAAGCGCCAACTTGAGCGCCGCCGAGCGCAGCCGCTTGCCCACACTCAACCTTAGCGGCTCCATCGGCATCGAGGCCCTCAAGGCCGGCGACCTCTTCGACCCTCAACAAATCATCGCAAACGTGGTGGCCGGCCTGAGCGCCCCGATCTGGGATGCCGGCCGCATCAGCCGGAATATCGAGATTCAAAAGGAGAACCTGACCCAAGCTTATCTGCAGTACGAATCCACCGTACTCACCGCCCTGGGTGAAGTTGAAAACGCACTCTCCTCGATCGACAAGTACAGCCAGCAGCTCAGCACGCTGGAACGCGCCAGCCAAGCGGCCTCCGAGGCCACACAATTGGCCCAACTTCAATATGAAAGCGGCGAAGCCGACCTGCTCACAGTACTCGATGCGCAACGCACACAGCTCAGCCTCGACCAAAGCCGGATCACCACACAGGCCGAGGCCCTCCAGGCCCATGTCCAACTCTACAAGGTACTCGGGGGCGGTTGGTCCAACCCCACGGAAACCTCAACACTTTAAGGCAAGACATGAATACATCTGAAAATACACCCGTGAACGGACTGACCGAGGCCATCCAGAATGGCAGTCGCAGCTCAAAATCAACCCGGATCACACTCGGCGCACTGGGCGTCGGGATTGTGGCAGTCATTGCCTGGCTTCTCCTCGGAGCCCGGGCGCAGGCCAACAATGCAGGGCCGTCGTTCCGCACCCAAGCAATCGAAATGGGCGAAATACGGCTTACCGTCACCGCGACCGGTAACCTCGAACCGACCAATGAGGTCACCGTCGGGAGTGAGCTCTCGGGCACCGTGCTCGAAGTCTATGCCGACGCCAACGACCGCGTGAGCAAGGGGCAGGAACTGGTACGGCTCGACACCACCAGCTTGGAAAACGAATTAAAGGCCAACAAGGCACAATTGGCTTCTGCAAAGGCCGCACTGCTTCAAGCCCAGGCAACCGAAAAGGAAGCGATCGCCACCCTTGAACGGCAACAAGAGCTGCATCGCTTGAGCGAAGGCCGCATCCCCTCCAAAGCCGAGCTCTCGGCCACCGAAGCAGCCGCCGAACGGGCCAAGGCCGATGTACAGAGCGCGGAGGCCTCCATCGGCCAGGCCCAGGCCCAGATCGAGATTACCGAAAGCGACCTGAACAAAGCCATCATCCGCTCGCCGGTCGACGGCGTTATCCTGACCCGCAGCATCGAGGCGGGCCAGACCGTGGCCGCCAGCTTTGAAACACCGGAACTCTTCGTCATCGCCGAGGACCTGGCCCAGATGAAGCTGGAAGTCGCCGTGGCCGAGGCCGATATCGGCCAGGTGGACGGGGGCCAAAAAGCGACCTTCCAAGTCGATGCATGGCCCGACCGCAGCTATGACGCCACAGTTCAGAAAGTCTCCTACGGCTCGGAAGTGACCGACAACGTCGTGACCTATGCCACCGAGCTCTCCGTCTCCAACCAGGACCTGAGCCTGCGCCCGGGCATGACCGCAACGGCCGATATTTACGTGGCACACCACCAGGACGTGCTTCTTGTTCCCGTCGCCGCACTCCGCTTCGACCTGCAGGCCCCGGGAGACGCACCGGCAGCCCAAGACCAGAGCGGCGGAGGCTTTGTGAACAAGCTGATCCCGCATCCGCCCCGCCGCAACAGCACGCGCAGCGAGGAGGAAAGTGCCCCCGCCCAAAACAGCATATCCAAAATCTGGATACTCAAGAACGGACAGCCCACTCCGGTCGAGGTTCGTACAGGTCTGACCGACGGACGCTACACCGAAGTCAGCGGAGAGGGACTGTCAGAAGGCACCGAAGTCATTCTCAGCCAAAACTCTTAAGTAATGAAGGACACAGGAAATCCATTGATCGAGCTGAAGCAGCTCACCAAGACCTACGGCCAAGGGGATGCCGCATTCCAGGCATTGCGGGGGATCGACCTTCAGATCCGGCGCGGCGAGTTCGTCTCGATCATGGGACCGAGCGGATCGGGAAAATCCACGCTCATGAATCTCCTCGGTTGCCTCGACCGGCCCACCACCGGGAGTTATCTCTACGAAGGCATCCCGGTTGAAACACTCGATTCCGTGCAACTCTCGCTCCTGCGGCGCTTCGCCCTCGGATTCATCTTTCAGGGCTTCAACCTGCTGGCCCGGACCAGCGCGCTGGAGAATGTCGAACTGCCCCTGCTCTACCGGGGCATCGTCCGGTCCAAGCGCCACGAGATGGCACGGGAAGCACTCGCCCGGGTGGGCCTGCCCGACAAGGAACGCAACACACCTGCGGAACTGTCCGGCGGACAACAGCAACGCGTGGCCATCGCGCGCGCAATCGTGACAGACCCGACCACCCTCTTTGCCGACGAGCCCACCGGCAACCTGGATTCAAAAACCACAACCGAGATCATGGATCTCCTCACCAGGCTGAACCGGGAGCGCGGGATCACGATCCTAATGGTGACCCACGAAGACGACGTCGCCGCCTACGCGGAGCGCACCGTACATGTGATCGACGGCCTGATTCAAAAAGACCACCAGAATGCACCACTAACCGGAGCCGCCCTATGATCGGAATGTTTGCCAACGCTTTTCTCATCGCCGTCCGTGAAATCCGGCGAAACCTGACCCGTGCCTTTCTCACCGTACTCGGCATCATCATCGGGGTCGCGGCCGTGATCACAATGGTCACACTGGGCGACGGCACCACGCAAGCGGTCAAAGACCAGATCTCCAAGCTCGGCAGCAATCTCGTCATGGTCCGGCCGGGTGCCGGCTTCGGTCCGCGCGCCTCCTCTGCAGGAGTACCGAACTTCACGGAAGCCGATGTCGAAGCCATCCGCGAACAGATCCCCGGAGTCTCTGCCGCCGCACCGGTCCGCAATACTTCGCTCAGCACGATCTACCGGCAGGAAGCCCGGAACACAACCGTGACAGGGAGCACGCAGGATTACTTCGAAATCAACAGCTGGGAACTCGCACAGGGACGCTATTTCACGGAAGCCGAAACGCACAGCGGTGCGGCGGTTGCCGTGATCGGCAACACCGTGAAAACCGAGTTGTTTAATGGCGAGGACCCCGTCGGACAGAAGATCCGCGTCGGGCAAGCCTCGCTCCAAGTCATCGGCATACTAAAGGCCAAGGGGCAGGCCGGCATGGGCGATCAGGACGACACCATCGTCGTGCCTCTGTCCACCATGCAGCGCCGGTTGGGGGGGCGCACCTCCTCCCGCGACATCAGCCAGATCAGCATCTCCGCTAAAGAGGGCTTCGACAGCGACCGCCTGATCGACGACATCAGCTCCCTGCTCCGCCAGCGCCGCAACCTCCAAAGCAACCAGGATGATGACTTCAACGTCTTCGACACCCGGCAGATCGCGGAGACACTGAGCTCTTCGACCCAGCTCATGACCACCCTGCTCGCCGCGGTCGCGGCGGTCTCTCTATTGGTCGGCGGCATCGGCATCATGAACATCATGCTGGTTTCGGTCACGGAACGGACCCGCGAGATCGGGATCCGCCTGGCGATCGGTGCAACGGCCCGCGAGGTCCTCTGGCAATTCCTCGTTGAAGCCCTGACCCTGTCATGCGTGGGCGGTCTGATCGGGATCCTCTTGGCCTATCTATTCTGCAGTTTGCTCGCGCCTCTGATTCAGGTGGGTTTTGCCTTCAACACCCAGATCAACCTGATCGCCTTCGCCTTTTCGGCATTGGTCGGGATCGTGTTCGGCTTTACACCGGCAAGACGTGCCGCGAGACTTGATCCCATCGACGCTTTGCGTCATGAATAGACAGTAAGCCTCATGCGTATCCTAGTCATAGAAGACGACCCCGGCCTTCGCCACAGCCTCGGTGCCACAATGAAGGATGCCGGCTTTGCCGTAGACCTCGCAGCCGACGGCGAAGAGGGACTCTACAAGGCGAGCGAGGATATCTACGATGTGGTTATCCTTGATGTCATGATGCCGAAACTCGACGGCTGGCAGGTACTGGAAAGGCTTCGCCCCGAACACAGCACCCCGGTACTGATGCTGACCGCGAGGGATACGGTGCCTGACCGGATCAAGGGTCTGAACGCAGGAGCCGACGACTATCTGGTCAAGCCATTCGACAGCGATGAACTCGTGGCCCGCCTCCGGGCGCTGATCCGGAGGACCAGCGGCCAGACCCAGTCAGCCCTACATCTCGGCGACATCCTTCTGGACACGGCAGCACGCACGGTGAGCAAGCGCGACAAAACCATCGAACTGACCGCCCGAGAGTATTCACTTTTTGAATACCTTGCCCTACACAAGGGCGAAGTGATCAGTCGCACCATACTCTACGAAAGGCTGTTTGACGAAACCGACAACAGCTTCTCCAACCTCCTCGACGTCCATGTCTCCAACCTCCGAAAAAAGCTGGGGACGGACATCATAAAGACCCGCCGCGGCCACGGCTATTGCATCGAATGAAACTACCCTTCCAATCCATACGCTGGCGGATACAAGCCTGGCACGGGCTCATCCTTCTCGTCGCCATCGGAGCATTCTGCGTCACCGCCTACCAGCTGGCATGGCTCAATCAAATGCGCCGGATCGATCGCTCCCTGCAGGAGCAGGAGCGCGAATTGATCCGCAACTTGATACGGCCCCCGCAGGAGGCCCCCGCCCCCGAAGTCGTGGCCCCCGGCGAGGCCTCGGCCAAGAAGCGCCTCTCCCTGCCGGAAGAACTCCTGCTCAAGCTGCGCAACGGCCAGGTATCCTTGCCGTCCGAACTCTCGCAGAAGTTCAGCGGTCAGGAGGACGGCCATTACTATTATGCCATCGCCGATACGGAAGGCCGCATCCTCCTCCAATCCGGCAACGCACCGGGGTCTTTGCGCTTCCTGCCGCTGCCTCGAAATAGCGACATGAACGAGGAATTCCGGACAAACGGGACCTATCGCGAATCGGCACACAGTTCACCCTCCGGCCTGTGCAGTTTAGTGGGACGTGACATGAGCCCCGAGACCAAGGAAATGCATCGCTTTGCCTGGTCACTCGGGGCAAGCGGCCTCGCCCTCTGGATCTTCGGCCTCTTGGGCGGGTGGTGGATCGCCGGCAAAGCCATCCAGCCCATCCAGGCAATCAGCAAGACCGCCTCGCGCATCGCCGACGGCAACCTGGATGACCGCATCAGCACCACCGGAACCGACAGTGAGCTCGACCAACTGAGCCATGTCCTAAACCATACCTTCGACCGCCTCAATGCGGCGCTCGAACGCCAACGCCAATTTACTGCGGACGCCTCCCACGAGCTGCGCACCCCCCTCACCATTCTCCTGTCGGAAAGCCAGCGCATGCGCAAACCCACACCGGAACGCACTCCGGAGGAATTCCGAGAATCCTTTTCGCTTTGCTATGATGCGACCATGCGCATGCGGCATCTGGTCGAGAGCCTCTTGCTCCTGGCCCGGCAGGACACCGAAACGGCGCTTCAAAAGGAAGTCGAATGCGACCTGGCCACGCTCGCACGGGACAGCATCCTTCAATTGAAGCCTTTGGCCGATTCTAAGGAGATACAGTTGGAGTATGAACTCGAGCACTGCGAAGTGAAGGCCGACCCGGATATCTTGATGGTGGTGCTCAACAATTTGATCGGGAATGCGATCCAGCATCATCAAGGAAACGGCAAAGTCGAAGTTTGCTGCGGCATGCATAACGGAAGGATTGAATTGCGGGTCTGCGACGATGGACCCGGTATTGCCAAAGATGATTTACCCCGGATCTTCGACCGTTTCTACCGGGCCGACAAATCGCGTAGCAGCCAGGAAGGCCACTCCGGGCTCGGCCTGGCGCTGGTAAAAAGCATCATCCAAAACATGGGCGGTCGCATACAAGTTCGCAGCGAGCTGGAAAAAGGCAGCGAGTTTTGCATGCACTTGCCCGGCAACCGGACAGCCGGCGCCTAGTCGTCCTCGCCGCCGCAGCAGAGGAACTCCTCTATCTTGTACTTGCGCAGTTTCCGCCGCATCCAGTCGAGCGCGGCATGGACCGCGCGCGCCTTGACGTCGAGCCGGCCGCCTACGTACCGCACGCTTTTGCACCAGACCCCGACAGGCGAATGGTAACCCAAATGGATCGTGCCTATGGGATTTCGAGAATCCCCACCGTCAGGCCCCGCAAAGCCGGTCACGCTGAGGCCATAATCGGCCGAAAGTTTTTCCGCCGCGCCCGAGGCCATAGCCACAGCGCACTCGGGACTGACCGCACCATGCTGGTCGAGCAAGCACTCCGGAATGTCGAGCATGGCCATCTTGACGTCATTGGTGTAGCAGACAATACCGCCACGAAAGACTTTCGAAGCCCCCGGAATATCCGTAAAGGCATTGCCCAAGAGGCCCCCGGTACAGGATTCGGCCACTGCAACGGTCCGCTCCAGGGCGCGTAGTTCATGGTAGACCACCTCCGCCAGCGAGCAGTGGCCGAAGCAGACAAAGTCCTCCCCCAGGAGCAACCGTGCTTCCTGTGCGATCTCCTTCAACTCCTGAAGGCCGAGGTGACCGTTGCGGCTACTCAGGCGGACATCCACCATGCCGTAATGCACACAGTAAGCAACTGTCGCATCCGGATGCTTGGCAAAGAGTGGTTGCAACAGCTCCTCGATGGAGGACTCGCCGACCCCACAGGTACGGATCTGGACGTAAGCCTGCTCTTCCGCCAAGAGGCCCGCAGCCTGCAATTTAGGAAGGAGGACCTTTTCAAACATAGGTCGCAACTCGTGGGTTGGCCCCGGCAGCATCGCAAGCGTACGGCCTCCGGTCGCATAGAGCAGCCCCGGCGCTGTGCCGCGCTCGTTGTGCAGGACTTCGCCGCCCTCAAAGCCATAGCATTGACGTTTGTGCGAATCCGACATTTCGCGGCCCAGCAGCGCGAAGCGATCACGGATGCAGGATTCGATCTCCGGGATGTAAACGAGTTTCGCCTCCAGCGCTTCCGCGATACTCTCGCGGGTCAGGTCATCCGCAGTCGGCCCCAGCCCCCCCGTGGTAATCACCAAGTCCGCATGGGCCCAGGCATCGTGGAAGGCACGCTTGATTTCTTCGGGGTCATCCGTAATCACCCGGCTCCGGGCAATCGGAACACCGTATCGCGCCAATTGCTCGCCCAGATAAGTTAAATGTGCATTTTCACGTATACCGACGAGCAATTCGTCTCCGAAATTAATGACTTCGACCGTGGGTGCTTTTGACATTTACTTGGGGGGTGTCTGATGAACGGATAGGTTATTTATGAAGACTGCATAAGCGAATACAGAGCATACTATACAGAAACGTAACAAATGCCAGAGGCAGACAAAGATAAGATCAAAGAAAAAGTGCGGCGCTTGCCGAACAAACCCGGGGTCTACCTGATGAAGGACCGGCTCGGGCAGACCATCTATGTCGGCAAGGCCAAAAACCTGAAGAAGCGGGTCGCCACCTACTTCCAGGCCTCGCGCAAACTGATGATCGCCCAACCCAAAGTGCGGGCGATGATCGACCTGATCCATGACTTCGAGATCATGCTGGTCCACTCCGAGGCCGAAGCACTCCTGCTGGAAGGCCAACTCATCAAGAAGTACAAGCCCCGCTACAATACCGATTTCACCGACGACAAACGCTTCCTCCTCGTGCGGGTCGATCCGCGGGAATCGCTGCCCCGCTTTCGCCTCACCCGCAACCGGGTCGACAGCCACTCCCGCTACTACGGCCCCTTCGCGCATTCAGGCTCCCTGCGCAAAACCCTGGCCGAGCTCCGGCGTAAGTTCGGCATTCTGCTCAGTGACTCCACCCCCCTGAATCTTGGGGACGGACGCTGGCGGCTCTACGATGACGCCAGGGCCGAGATCTTTGGCCATGAAAATGAAATCAACGAAGACGCCTACCGCGAGCGAGTGGAAGCCGCCTGTGAATTCCTCGAAGGCAAGGCCCGCGAATGGCTCAAGGAGCTGAAAAAGCAGATGCTGGAAGCGGCGGAAGCACGCAACTACGAGAAGGCCGCCCAGTTGCGCGACATGATTGAGGCCCTGGAGCAGACCTCCCAGCGAACCCGAAAATTCGAGCGCAACCTGACCGGCACGCACAACCACAGCCAAGTGGTCAAGCGCCTCCAGCAGCAACTCGACCTCAAGGCGCCCCCCAGCCGGATGGAATGCTTCGACATCTCGCACATCTCCGGCAGCTTCTGCGTTGCCTCCATGGTCGCCTTCAAGGACGGCCGACCGGACCGGCGCAATTACCGGCGCTATAAAATCAAGTCCTTCATCGGGAACGACGACTTCCGGGCGATGGAGGAAGTGGTGGGCCGTCGCTACCGGCGCCTACATGAGGAGGATAAAGCCTTCCCCGACTTGATCATCATCGACGGCGGCGCCGGACAGGTGAGCGCCGCCCTCAAAGCCTTTCTCGGACAAGGGCTGGAGCCCCCCGCCCTCATCGGACTGGCCAAAAAAAACGAGACCATCATTTTCAGCGACGGCCGCGACCCGCTCAACTTGTCCCACCACGACCCCGCGCTGCGTCTCCTCCAGCACATCCGGGACGAAGCCCACCATTTTGCCAACAGCTTCAACGCCGAGCTCCGCAGCAAGCGCCTGCGCGAATCCATCCTCGACGACTTTCAGGGCCTGGGCAGCAAGCGCAAGCTACAGCTGCTGCAACATTTCGGATCGCTCGACAAACTGCGCGCCGCCAGCGCCGAAGAACTGGCCCAAGTGGAAGGCATCGGCCCGAAAACCGCGGAACGGTTGCAGGCTTTCCTCAGTTCGGACAGTTGATCCGGCCTAGCGGAACAGCCCGTACTTCAGGATCGCGTAAATCGCACGGAAGCCATCTTTCCAACCGATTTTCTTGCCCTCCTGGTAGGTGCGCCCGTAATAGGAAATGCCCACCTCGTAGATGCGCAGGTTGAGCTTGGCCACCTTGGCCGTCAGTTCCGGCTCCACCCCGAAGCGGTTTTCCTCGATACGGATCTGCTCGATGACCTCACGGCGAAACAGCTTATAGCAACACTCCATATCCGTCAGATTGAGATTCGTCATCATGTTACTGAGGGTCGTGAGGAAGCGATTCCCCAACATGTGCCAGTAGTAGACAACGCGGTGCGCACCACTGCCCATGAAGCGGGACCCGAACACGACATCCGCCTGCCCTTTCAGGATCGGTTTCAACAAGCCGGGTAACTCTTCAGGATCGTATTCCAGATCCGCATCCTGAATCGCAACGATATCACCGGTTGCGTGCGAGAACCCCGTACGCAAGGCCGCGCCCTTCCCTTGGTTGACAGAATGGTAGCATTTCTTGAATACCGGATCTCCATAGCCTTCTTCGAGCAAGGCACGCGTCCCGTCCGTCGAACAATCATCCACCAGGATGATCTCCTTCACGTCAAGCCCTGCCACCGCACGCACCCGGCCCACAATCTCATGGAGCGTCTGTTTCTCATTATAAATCGGGATAACGATGGAAACTTGCATCGGGAACAGGCAAGCCGCCTTCAGCCCAAAGGGCAACTTCTGATTCAGCCAACTTATGCCCTTCTCTGCTTGCCTAAAGAGCGTCCTCCATAATCATCGCTGCTACAGACCCTCCTAGCCTCAAACTCAATCGAGACATTCATGCCGCCCGCCCAAACGCCCGAACCACCGATTAGCTCCATGCCTGAGCGGCCCTTCATCTCCGTCGTCATTCCCTGCTTTAATGAAGAGGCCGTTCTGGAAAACTGTTACGACAGGGTGAGCGCTGTTTGCAACGAGCTGGGACACACATGGGAACTGATTCTCGTCGACGACGGTTCCCGAGACAAGACCTGGAGTCTACTCGCCTCAATTGCCGCGCAAGACCCCCATGTCGTGGCCATCCACCTCTCCAGGAATTTTGGACATCAAGCGGCCCTATCTTGTGGGCTCAACCACACCGTCGGCGAATACGTCCTAATTCTCGATGCAGATTTACAGGACCCCCCGGAGCTCCTGAGCGAAATGCTCGTACCCGCCCAAGAGGGATTTGATATTGTCTACGGCGTACGTAAATCACGCGCCGGCGAAAGCCTTTTCAAGAAGCTGTCTGCAAGTGTGTTCTACCGCTTCCTCAACTACCTCTCCGACATCGAAATCCCAAGAAACACAGGCGACTTCCGACTTCTTTCGCGGCGTGCCGTCGAAGCGTTCAAGCAATTGCCGGAACACAGCCGTTTCATCCGCGGCATGTTCAGCTGGGTCGGATTCCGGCAATGCCCCTTTCCGTACTCCAGACAAGAGCGCCTGGCCGGCACCACAAAGTACAGCCTACGCAAAATGCTGTCGTTTGCGGTGGACGGCATTACCGGCTTTTCCATCCGCCCCTTGAAAATCGCCCTGTTGCTGGCATTCATAATGGCGTTCTTCGCCCTCCTGGGCGCAGGCTGGACCGTCTGGAGTTGGATTCAGGGCGGCACGGTTCGCGGTTGGGCCAGTGTGCTGGTCGCAAGCTTTATCATCGGCAGCTGCCAGCTCTTCGTCCTGGGCATTATCGGAGAATACCTCGGGCGGCTTTTCATGGAAGCGAAGCGACGCCCCGCCTATCTCGTCGATACCATTTTACACGAGCGCAATGAATCCTAAGAGCGGGATCAGTCAGACGACAATGCAGGGACGAACCGGATGTCATGTGTTCTACTGCTACTACCTAGCCTCCTATCGAACGGACGCCTATTTACAGAACCTCTGCAGAGATGCCGCGCAGGTCACAGTCCTCGACTTTTCACCCCTACGCAGTCTCTTCAGGGGCAAGGCAATCGACGGCGCATACCATACCTCCGAGCAAATTCGGAAATACGGATCCCTGGGAGCAAAGTTAAACTACCACACACTCCCTACGATCTCCCATTTTCCCGGTGGCTGGGGACAGCGTATGAACCTCGCGCTAAGCGCAGTCCTGGCACTGCTCTTCAGCCCCCTGATGTCCATAAAGCTGCTCTTCTCAAAATTCGATCACGTCGTTTTTTATAACGGTCACCTCTTGTTCCTCTGCCTCCTACTCTCAAGCTGGATCAAGAAGATACCTTACACGACCGACCTTGGCGACGT
Source organism: Coraliomargarita parva (assembly GCF_027257905.1). NCBI lineage: Bacteria > Pseudomonadati > Verrucomicrobiota > Opitutia > Puniceicoccales > Coraliomargaritaceae > Coraliomargarita > Coraliomargarita parva. The sequence goes on along the minus strand of NZ_JAPZEI010000005.1, from coordinate 267,258 downwards.
ACTCTACCTGATTGACAACCCCAATCCTTTGACCCGCCGTGTCGAGCTGGCATTTCTGAAGCACAGCCGGTCGATTGTTTGCGTCAGCAAACCATTCAAGGAGCATCTCATCAATCAGTATCGTATCCCCCCAGACCGCATCAGCATCTTGTCGGCAGCTATCCCCGAGAACTTCATCCTTCAATTTTCAGAGGAGTCAAACCGAAGCCGTCAAGCCCAACTCAGAGCGCAAATAGGTGCGGACGACCAAGCCACGGTTCTCGTGTACTCGGGCGGCATCTGGAAAAAACGACTGCCCGGCATCGGGATCAAGGACGTACAGGGCGTTGAATCCCTGTGTGAAGCCTTCGAACAGATGAATGAAACCGGACACGACACTTGGCTGGTCCTCTTGGGCTATTCCAAAGAGGCAAAGGAACTCGACCGGTTTCGAAACGGACGTTGGCGGCAGCGGCTAGTGGAACTGGGAACCTATGCACCCGGAGGCCCAGAACATCTGGCTGCCCTTGGGGGCGCCGATTACCTCTGCCTGCCCTCATTCCCCTGCGACACCTACCGCCTCTATGACCGTTTCAAAACAATCGAGTATCTGGCGGCAGGAAAAAGGATTCTCGCAGCAGATACGGCGATCAACCATTACTTGCTTGGCGATGCCGGTTGCTACTACAAGGAAGGTTCATCCGAATCCATGGCACAGTCACTCATTCAAAACCGCGCCCCCAAGGCAATTTTCATAGAGTCCAGTCACCTTAAAGTTCAAAGAGACTATAACTGGGATCAACGCAACCGGGAACACCTGGTTAGCAAAGTCGTGCTCGAACATCAAACAATAGAAAGCTACTAGAAACTGATGGGGAAGAAATTTCTGATTGTCGGCGCGGGAATGTATGGGTCCGTCTGCGCCCGGGAGCTAACAGATGCGGGGCATCACTGCCACGTGATCGAGAAACGTGACCATATTGGCGGCAACTGCTACACCCGCTACAACGAAGAAGCCGACTGCCACCAGCATGTCTATGGCGCCCATATTTTCCACACGAATTCCCAACGCATCTGGAACTACGTCAACGGATTCGCCGAATTCAACCATTATAGGAACAGCCCACGCGTAAGCTATAAAGACCGGATCTTCTCCTTCCCTATCAACTTGTTGACCTTTCACCAACTCTATGGGTGTCGTACCCCTCAGGAGGCTGAAAACAAGCTTCGTGAAATCGTGATTCCCAACGACACACCTCAAAACATGGAGGAGTGGTGCCTCGCGAATGTCGGCCCGGACATCTACGAAATATTCATCAAGGGGTATACAACCAAACAATGGAACCGGTCACCTCAAGAGTTGCCCGCCGACATCATCAAGCGACTCCCATTCCGGCTCACCTTTGACGACAACTACTTTACAGACCGTTATCAAGGCATTCCGACCGGTGGGTACACAGCCATCTTTGAGCGCCTACTAGAGGGGAGTGAAGTTTCGCTGGAAACAGACTTTCTCGCCGATCGGGATGAATGGATCCGCCGGTACGACCATGTGATCTATACCGGCCCACTTGATGCCTTCTTTGGCTACTGCCATGGCCATTTGGAATACCGGTCACTCCGATTCGAAAGCTCCCTGCTACCAGTACGAAACTACCAAGGGAATGCAGTATTCAATTATACCGACACAGAAGTGCCTTATACTCGCACCTATGAGCACAAACATTTCGACATGAATCTCAACCGAGAGAAGACGCTTGTGACATGGGAATACCCTCATAATTGGAAACCGGGGGACATCGAGTATTACCCAGTTCAGACAACAGGCAAAAACAACATACTTGCGACCTACACCGCATTACGCAACGAGCTGGACTTTCCGATCACCTTCGGGGGGAGACTGGCCGAGTTCAGGTACTATGACATGCACCAAGTAATTGGAGCGGCGCTAAAGCAAGTCCACTCGCTTTTATCCATTTAGCCCCCTCCATCACCGAGATGAAACTGTCGATTTGCATTCTATCGTATAACCGCCGCCAGGAGTTGAATACAACTCTTCGGCTGCTAGCGAGCAATGTAACACTTCAGCATCAAATTGTTGTGGTTGAAAACGGCTCTACGGACGGTAGTGCCACCATGGTGCGCTCTGAATTTCCTGAGGTAGATCTTGTAGAGTTAACGGAAAACATGGGAGCTCCGGCCCTGAACAAAGGCTTCGAAATCTCAAAGGGAGACTATATTCTTGTCTTGGATGACGACAGCCATCCCGAGAAAGGCTTAAACGAGGCAATTGAATTTTTAGACAACAACCCCGATGTCGGGGCCCTGGCACTACACATTGTGGGAGGCAGCTATCGGATCAAAAGCAAAAGGCATCTGGAAGAAATAATGGGCTACATAGGCTGCGGCGTCATTTTTAGATCATCTACCATTCAAGATGCCGGCGGATATCCCCCATGGATTTTCCTGTACGCGAACGAATGGGAACACGCCATTCGTATACGCCAATCAGGATACAGCATTCGCTATTTCGACACCTGCAGCATCGTCCACCGCGTCGCCGCATCCCACCGGTCCAACCGCCGCTTACGGTCACTCACGACCCGCAATGAGCTACTCATCCTTGAGCGGTATTTCGACAACGACCCCCGCAAAGACAAGTTGATGAGACGAACGGTGCGATGGAACCGTTTGTTTTGCCTCTTAGAAGGCCGAATGACATTCTCACACGTCAAAGAAGGCATCGAACTCTACCAAACAGACCGGCATACGATTGCCAAAGTATCAATCGATCAGACAGTCCGGGACAGCTATGTCCAGGAACATTGGAGTCTGCAACCACTCTTCCCCGCCTTAATTCTCAAATTCATGGAAGCCTTAAAGGAAAAGCTCGGCCCCGCAAACGCTTGACTACGGACAATAAAGCCTGGGGCGGCTTCAACGTTTCATCCAACGCCTTAGAACTGCAGCAAACAGGTACATCAAGCCACGCGCACTAAGTTCCGGCTTCTTAAAACCTCGCCCATAAAACCGGCCTAAAGTTTGGTAATACTCGGAATCCAATATATCCACTTCAGCGTAGCCCCAATAGGCATTATGAAGCCGCCTGAGTTCACTGGCATAATCCGCGTAGCGATACCCCTTCAACACTGCGCTGGGCGCATTCTCAAAAAGTTCGGAAAAGCAATCGTACCACACGCCTGGCGACAAGAAATCCCGAGCGCTCCAATTACTATAATAGCCAGGCACAGGGAGACTACCCGATTCCTCATAAAACCGATAAAGCGGTTCGTGAAGAAAAAGAGCGTTCTTCCCAAAGTACTCTGCTTCACTCAGGCAACCGGATGAGATTCCGACGAGTAGAAACTCATCCTCGAGACTCAGAAGCGAATAGGCATTTTCGTAGATTCTACGACAAGATTTGAAATGCTTCTTGAGGATTTGCATTTCGTTCTTCACATGAAATCGACTAGCCATCGGATGGGCCTTATAATAAATTACATCTCTAGTCCTCGCGATTTCTTTCAGCTCGCCTTCGTAATCAGACAGCCTCAAATAGTTCGAATGGCCCTCTCTCAACAATGACGCATCGGCCTCAGTCTGCCCCACAAAGACAGCTGCACCTCTCAAAGGAACACCGCCTAATTTAAACCTTTGCATATGCCGAAGTCGTGCCTTGAGCAAATCGGCTTCAAATCGAAACACACTCGCATCGCACATCTGCTTGCGTATTCGACGATCCATTTCGGAATTACTAGACGCCAGTCCAACAAATAAATCATGCCCATACCGCAACGAAGACAAGCGAACATCCAGCCAGTCTATTTGCGCGTTTTCCAAGGCCAGCTTCAGCCAAGGCGGCATTTCGTAACTAAGAACAAGCGTACCCTTGGGAATCAGGGAAACAATTCTTTCCTCCAGAACTTCAGGCACAGACCAATGATACTTCTGCCAATTTAGATCGAAATCGGGCGGTAAAAACCGCTTCAGTTCATCCGCCACAATAATTGGATTCCCGTCAAAATACGGAGCATCCCAAAATTCGACCCCGAGCCCCCGGGACAAAGTCGCCCTGAGCACATCATAGAAAAACCCACTGGCCGGCAAATTTACCTTTCTCAGCAAATTAGGCAGAAATAAGCACTTGTTATATTTTTCCATATCAGTTCAAGGTTCCTTTAGAAGACCACTCGGAACGACTCCCCATTTACCCAGACTTAAAATGCATTACTAGGTTCAATCATCCCGTGGTCTATATGCTATTCTTTTGAATCCATGCATTACCAGCTTCCGTCAATGACTTGAGCAAGGCATGGTGCTTTCGGTGAATTTGATTCACCCATTTACTCGGCTCATTCTTGAACTCCAACGCCCGAACCTCCTTCGTGCATTCAAGTTCACAATGGCTGAAAATCCGAGTGACGACCTCCGCCCAGTTAGCCAACAAACTATCATAGTTAACAACCAGAACCTCAACCCCGCGGTCTTTCGCATCCTGTATCGCCTCAATTGTTTCCAGCCATTTCCTGGCAAATATCTCAATCGCTTTTCGTTCGCGAAACCACAAGGTCTTCACCTCTCCCCAGTTCACCACTCGTCGAAACCCGTAGGGCCTCCGCCCCCAGGATGCGACAACGTCTTTCCCATCCCGCACGATTGCAACAAATTTTGGCTTCGTCGAAATGGATTCCAAATAGCACAGACGGAAGCTGTTCGTGGGTGCCTTGGAGAAAAAACGCTTCTGTTTCAGCGCCCAAACCAACTCGTTACACAATTTATCACTTTGCTCTTCGGACAATGCATCGGGCCCTGCATACAACTCCCTACCCATATGAGTAAATACATCGCCACCTCCGAGGTACCTGAACCAAATTTCCTTCTGCTCCAACTGGTCGCTATAGTACAAGTGTTCACGACGGTCTCTGATGGAATCCACAAAATCTTGCAATTTCCCATATGAAAGGATCGGCGGATATTTAGGGCCAACATCCGCATTCCAATTCAACGCAGCCGACAATGCGGTTGATCCGGCACGTGCATGCCCCACTAAAAAAATCGGCGAAACTAACTTCATTAATAAAAAGGGAATAGCAACCAACGCTAAGCCGGGTCACTTCTCTCTGCCACAAAAACAAGAAAACGTCCTTCTACACCCGGCTGCACTCGACCGAAGCGTTTGCCTGACTGTGAATATTTGCCAACCACACGCCAACCATTCTCCTCCAACAAACAAGTCAACTGCTCCGGGGTATGGTGCCTAAAGTGGAAAGGATTTCCCGAATCCTTCAATGGATAATGCCGCTCATTTGGCGTGGAGACGATGAAGCGCCCCTTGTCCGCCAAAAGCTCTCTTAAATGCAAGATATATGACTTTTCATCGTCAATATGCTCCAGCGTTTCAAAAGAAACAATCAGATCATATTTAGCTGAGGGTCGGAAGCTGAGGGCATCCCCCGTAAAATACTCGATATTCGAAGAATTGTAGTAAGTCCGGGCAAAATCGATCGCTTCGGCACTTAAATCAACACTGTCGATCCGACCAGCCGGGAAATTACGAGACAAAAGAAACGACCCATATCCCACGCCACAAGCAATATCCAATATCCTCATCGCCCCGCTTCCTTGCTTGCAGGCAAAGCGGTACCGGTCCAGATGGTCCGAGCGGATACCTCGCAGTTTGGTCGCCACCTGACGCTCGCGGCCATGGCCGAGGTCGTGCCGTTGACCGAGCAATAATGCGGATAACTTATTTTTAAAAACTTGAATTATATTTTCCATTCACAGCTCCCCGTCACACTCCAGATCCAATACATAGGATAAAAGCAAAACACACAAAAATTAAAATCACCAGCCCGCTGGTTTTAACCAGAAATTGCCAAAACGGTACATTTAAACTTTCAGCGGCGGCTCTGATCGAGGACCAATTAAAGACCAGGACACGAGGGAGCCCAAAGCTAAAAACAAAGCCTATGATTCCATAAGCCCTTGTCATCCAGGCACAGATCAGAACAGCCAAGACCGCCGAAAAAAAGAAATGCCATGAAAATTTAATTTCATTAGTCGAATTGCAGATCACTACCGTGAACGAGACAAGCCTTTCATGAGCGGCAAAAATTACCATATACCCCCAAACCAATAGCGGCACGAACGCCACATCCTTGGAAAGATAGCTCATGCCTGATGTTAGAAAATAGCCGGCCGGCAAAAGAATACATGCAATCAAGACGAGTGATATCAAGATTCGCCTTTCAGCAAAACCTGCCAATTTATTCAGCTGTCCTTTCGCCCGCCACACAGCAAAAAGCGGTTGAGAGGCCGAAAACGGAGAGGAGAAAAACATGCAGGCACAACTCAGTATTCTCTGCGCGAGTAAATATGAGGCCGCCATTTCGGCACTGGCATATTGGGCTAGCAATAAACCACTCGCGTGAAGAAGTCCGACGTTCGAGACAATCGACAGAGCCGTCCTCCACGATCTTTGCCACATGTGCCGGAAGAGCTTATAGTTAAAACAGAGCTCACCGCCATCCCCATCGAGCGCATCATCTTGTATTTTCCGCCCGACAACAATCGACAAGGCGAACATGCCAATGACCAGAACTGACTGATTCGCAATGACGACAGCCAACAGATCTTTAGCCAGAAGCAAGGTCAAGACGGAGACAGCCAAGGCAGAAAGGCCGATCCCCATCTCACATAAATTCGCCAATGGCACCAAACCAGAGCCTCGCAAAATCGCCTGATATCGTTGCCCATAATTAACTACCGGCAATGAAATCAGCACAACAACCCAAGCAAGCCAACCGTCAGAAGGAGACGCCAGTCTGTCTATCGGCGCCTTCATAGCCAATGAGCCCACCGTCAGCAATATGAAAAGAACCAAGATTGCCACGGCAAAAAAGATGCGTTTCGACGTGTAATATAGACTCCGTTTAAAGGACCTCAGCTCTTCTTCTTTCCCCGAGGCCTGACTACTATACGCCGCTGTTACATTCTCAAAATCGACCAATCCCCCATTCGCAAAGGCAAGGTAACGGGTAAGTGTAGCCGTCATCCCGAAATCCAGCAACAGAGAGAAGACGGATACCGCACCGATAAGAAACCATACGGTTAATTCTTCAGGCGTAAAGTATGCCAGCGCAATTGGAATAAAGACAAGTAGCCGAAGCACGCCGACCCCCTTCGCCAGCCAATCGGTAAAGACATTCGAGGCAATGAATTGCCGTCCCAAGGACGTAACTGGCATTGGCAACTTCACCTTTATTTTTCACTCCGCTGATCCCAGATCACATTCAATGGAACACCCTCTCGCCCCACCACTGCCACCACCTTTCCCGTGCCTTCCATGTGTTGGTTCACACGCGTGTAGGCCACATAGAAGTCAGCATTCGCCTTGTCTCTTGTCAGACGAAACCCTTCAGGTAGGAACGGCCCCGCCAACGCACCAGCGCCGCTAATACAGACAGAATAGTTCCTTTCGAGCCCCGAAGCCAGGTCCGTATGGGCATAAGCACCGAGCGCTTCCATCGCTTCCCTATAGCTCAAGCCCCAATAATCGGTTTCGTAGCGGTTATAGGCCCCCGGCAAGCCCCCGACCCATCCGTTGAAGTAGACATAGTAAAAGGGGCTTAAACTGATGTACTCCCGAACGACCAGGAGACAGGAGGCCAGTGTCAGAAAAACCGGCAAAAAGGGGATCCAGCGCATCGAACACCTCCACTCCGACAGGAGCTTAGCGGCAGTCACGACCGAACCCGCCGCAACAACCATCAAAGGGGGCAACACAAAGAGAAAATGCCGCATCCCGTCATACAAGGTCGGCCGCGTCAAAAGAACATAGACAACAGGGAAAAGGCCTGCCAATGCGACAATCCCCACTTGCAAGGCCTTTTTATCGCTCAAGCGCGAGGATCTACGCAACAAACTATAGAGTGCCAATGGAAGGCCCAGAAGCAACAGCACCAAGGTCCATTCCGGCAAGGTGATCAGGATCCACTTCGGCAAATAATGCCAGGGCAGTTGCGTCGAAGTCTCAAAGGCACCGCTGTAAAGGACCGGTCCGTCCCAGCCAAAGCTTTGCGCTTCCCCGACGGTTTCGCTGACTCCGGACCATGGTGATCTCCACAGCGCCGGCCAAAAGGGAAGCGCCACAAGATAGGCCACGAATCCGGCCAGCAGTCCGCGCCAGGCATATCCGACCAAGCTCCTCAGCCGGTTCGCACAGGCCGGAAACGTCACCAGATAGTAGTACATTGCTGCCGCTCCGAAAAACAAGGGGATCAACAGCCCCGCCATACGAACGCCCAGCGAGAAGCCCGTCATCATGCCGAGAAACAGCATCGTGCGGATCCTCGGCCTGGGGAACTCCTCGATCGCCTGAATCAAAAAATAGAGCGAGGCCATATAACATGCGGCGAATGGGATGTCCTTCGGGTTGAAGCACATGTGCCCGAAATAACGGGGCGCACAGACCAACAACAGGAGTGCGAGGCAGCCGCCCATCCGCCCCATGATACGACGCGCGGCGAGCCATGCCGCTACCAAGCCGATCAAACCAAAAGCGTAACTCAGGAAATGGCCGGTTTCATTGGCCGACAACGGACTGATCCGCAGCAGCGCCTGAAGACCTAAATCAAAAAGCCCCGGGTGCACCGAACTATGCCGCAGTTGTAGGAATTCCCTGAAAGTCGATTCCCCCGAAAAAAGCGCGACATAATTCTCCCATTTCTGTGCGCCCCATTTCAGATGGTAATGCTCATCCCATGAAATACCGACACGGGTGATGAGCCAGATGGAAAACAAGGCCAGGAAAAGAATGATGCAGCCGGCCAGCCAATCCCAGTACGAACGCTCGAACCAGTCAGTCTTGACTGGTCCGGAACTATTGAAATCACTGCGAGCTGACTTTGACACCTCGACACTAGAACGCCTGCCTCACGCCTAGGCAATGCCTCAAATTCCACTCGATTGACACGGGCTCCCAGTTTCCATTGCCGTCGATAATTTGTGAGCTCTTCTATTGATCCGGAAGCATCCAGCCCCTATCGTCACCGACCATTTAAGGCCGATCAGCCGGCAAAAGCACTTTTCCCCGATGGCAAGCCAGACAACTCCCGATGCAGTCACCCTTGGGTTCGTAATACCCGTTTACAATGAAGAGGCTACGCTTCATACGCTTTACCGGGAAATCTGCGAGGTTCTAAGCCGGAATCACCTCGACGCATTTACAATTTGCTTCGTCGATGATGGGAGTAATGACCACTCATGGGCAAGAATCCAAGAGCTCTGCAAACAGGATCCCGCTCATTGCATGGCACTCCGATTCCGGCGCAATTTCGGCAAAGCCGATGCCTTGCAGGCCGGGTTCGAACAGGTCAATGCCGACTACATTTTTACACTGGATGCAGACTTGCAGGATAATCCTGAGGAAATCCCAGCCTTTTTGGAAAAGATCCAGACCGGGTTCGATCTGGTTTCCGGCTGGAAACAAGTCCGGCACGATCCCCTGAGCAAAACACTCCCCTCCAAAGTGTTTAATGCGCTGGCACGCAGCATAAGCGGCCTGCCCCTCCACGACTTCAACTGCGGCTACAAGCTCTACCGTAAAAATGTTGTCGATAATATACGGCTCTACGGAGAGCTGCACCGGTTTACGCCCATCTTGGCCAATGCCGAAGGGTTCACCGTAGCAGAACTACCGGTGCAACACCGCCCCCGACGACACGGGTACTCCAAGTACGGGAGCAAACGCTTTCTAAAGGGAGCCCTCGATCTGATTACCGTCGTTGTCTTGACCCGCTACCTAAGACGCCCCTCTCATATATTTGGCGGATTCGGAGCCCTGGCGGGATTCTGTGGTTTTATGATACTCGCCTGGCTGTCTTTCGATAAAATAGCGATGGGCGCAACCATCGGAGGCAGACCGCTCTTCTTCCTTGGCATTCTGCTGATGCTGCTCGGCGCCCAGTTGGTTTCGCTGGGTTTGGTCGCGGAACTGATCATCCGCAGCAGTTCGCCCCATTCCACCCTGGCACGCATTTCGGAGCGATCCGCCAATGCCATTCCCTCATCGGAACACGAAACGATCGTACACAAGTGATTTCGTAAGAAAGGACACGATCAGGATCCCGACGATCAAGAAGATATAATGGATGTCGGTCCATGCTTCAAGAATCGCAAACGCACTCCACTCCGCCAGCCTGAAAGCAGCGGAAACAAGCATGCAATGCAGGAATTGCTTAGCGGCGGAGGTATTTGCCACCCGATCCGAAAATACCCAGTACCGTGTCAGCAAAAAGTTGATGACAAATATGCTTACCAAGGTGGTCGCAAATGAGACTCGCGGCGCCACCCCAAAACGCTCCGTCAGCAAGGAAGTGATCCCCACATTCAGGATAAAACTAATACCTGCAACCAAGCCCAACTTCTGGAGTCGCACAAGTATCTTCATTGGGCGAGTGAATGTCATGCGTTCCGGTTATCCACCTCGGCAATGATCCAGGGAAAGGAGGTCTCGATCATGACTCGCTCGAAGACATTTTCAAGAAAGGCCCGAAAGGTCTTTGGAGACCAATGGTTCACATGCTCCGGGTGATTTCCAAAACTCCTGATATACTTCCCCCGCAACAAACTGCCCAATTGGAACCATGGTTCATAGGGTACCGAAAGGATGAGTCGCCCAGACGACACCCGTTTCAACTCGGCCAGCGCTTTTTCAGGTTCCGAGAGATGCTCCAAGACCTCCAGACAGAGTACTAGGTCGAACTCTCCATCCGCATAAGGCAGATTATAAATATCCTGGACACTCACCTGCACCCCGGGCCACTGGGCCTTCACATAGGCGACACAATCGGGGTTGATATCAAAAGCGCTCACTTGCTTCGGAAGGAGGCTGCCCATGCGATGCAAGACAAGTCCCTCGCCGCATCCGGCATCCAGCAGATGCCCCTCAAACCCAGATCCAAGACGTCGCTTGATTGTCTCGAAAAAATTGTCGAGGAGCCTCCGAACGACCGGATTGGAGGTCTGAAACTTCTGGTAATTCGTCGTCTCTGGATGCATTTATTCGTTATCTAAGCTATCTTTCTTCACATGCAAGAAGGACCCGCACAGGTCGCGAACATTCGGCCGTAGTATCGTTGTCGCAATCACAGTGGCACCAAAAACGAAGCCCCAGAGCAACAAGCCCTTGATATTACGCGAGAAGAGGAAAAAGGGAGTCCCAGTCAGCTCGGCATAATTAATTGCTGCCAGTTCAGACCAGAACGCAATCGGCAAAATGCAGAGCAACCCGACCGCCAGGTAATAAAGAAGGCCAGAGCGTTTCGAATTCCGCGACAACTCAAGTAGACAAGGTAACATCGGTAAAACAAAAATGAGCCGATAGTCATAGTTGCTGTTCAGGATAAAGCAGAAAACCGTTACCGAGTACCCGAGAAGAAACCAACGTCTGGACCACAGGCTTACAGTCGGCTCAGGCCACTGCCGCCGGAACAATCCGTACACAACGACCAATACCAAAGCGGCCAACAACAGCCACATCACAAATGGAGGGAGCGACCAAAGTTCCAGTGTGCGGCGACCACCATAGGCCAAGAGGAAGTTCGGCTTCGGAACATTCTCTTTCAAGTAGAGTATTTCCTCATAATTATACCCGACATAGGCCCCGACAAAGAGAATGCCGGCGACCAGCAGCTTTACGAGTAAACGCCAATCCTTGACTTCCAGGAAAAAGACCAGGAACACCGCCCCGGGGTAGTACTTAGCCGGAGCGAGCAGGAAAATGAGGGCCCATGCCATCCAGAACCTGTAGGCAGTCTTTAGATTCAAGATAATGGGAACCAGAGACAACAAAAGGAAATAAACCAAGTCATCATTTCCGCGTTCCATACCGAACAGGACAGGAGGCGAGAAACATATAGGCAACAAGAGGCATACTTCACGCCACCGCCCAGGCCTCAGTATGGCAACCATCGCGCCCCACACCCCCAATGCCGTCAATGAACCCGCAACGATTAAATGTTCACGGCCAAGACCTAGAAACGAAAGCCCGAGCGGCCAGGTAGGCTTGACGTTGATCCGACGCATAGGGTCGAGTGGATTTGGATTATGTAAAATGTCTATGCCTGCACGGTGTGCATCAAAAGCGGCAAGGCGTCCGTGCATATCAAGAAATGGATACGTGAAATCCAGGCCGAAATGATACGGCCCAATTACAAGTCTCCAAAAGTCGGGATAAAGAAACAAAAAGGAAAATAGCAGGAATAAGACCCCTCCAAAAACAAGGACCGTCTTATTTGAATCTTTAGTTACATTTGAGGTCATGAAATGATTAGGCATTTAATCGTTCAGAACACGTTGCCACATGTCGCTGACGCTTGGATCCATTCGATCGTCCAGGGAACCGCTGGTCACGGCAATCGCGTCTCGGCACATTGATGCGTCTTGCCCGTACCGTTCGATGCATTGCTCCCAGAGCATTCTGGCATCCACTCGCCGACCGCTACGCCAGAGGGCAACGCCTTTGATAAACAAGGAGGAAGCATCATCCTGTGTCAACATGGGCAGCGTCTGCTCCAACTCCAACCAATACGAGTCGGAATGCGCTGGATCGAATGCCTGCATCCACAGGTTAAACAGGCTAGCCACCTTGACCCGGAGCAGGTCTTGTCGTTCATGAGACCGGTTCAGTCCCTGTTCTGCATAATGGAGCGCCAAATGATCTTCCCCCAGCTTCGAAGCGGCATTGGAGAGAAGTAGATCGTCTTGTATGTAAGTACTCCGATCACGTGCCTCATGCCAGTTACCGAAACTCAAAAATAGAACCGCAATGCCACAAGCTGCTGACAGTACGACCTGCTTAGGTTGCAACGCTCGCCAAGGGACACAGACGAGGCCTCCGCAGAACACGCAAAGCACGGATGCCAGCGGTAAACGAAAGCGCGCACTCACGAAGAAGAGCAGCACACCAGCGGCATAGGCCGCCACAAGAAATAATAAGCCCGCAAGCATCCCCCGATCGGCAACACGCCATGCCAGCAGGAGCGAAATCACCGAGCCCAACAGGAGTATCCCCCAGCCCAGCGGATTCCATTTCAGAAGCACCAATCGCTCCTTGTGGTAGTGGTAGCTCAGGTTGTTGTACTGCTCCCAGTCATTGACGAGATATAATAACTTGCGCCCCATCAGTCCGATCCAGCGCGCGGGATCTTCCCGCACCGATTCGACAAGTGCCTTGCGCCAGTAATCCCCCATCGCATCAATACTCACATCTTCGTTTCCGGTCTGCTGGTAAAGGTAGACGGATTCCATACGAGTCGGATTCATACCGGACGGGATCCGATCGAAGACCACTTGCTGCTGGTAGAATTTACCATTCGCTCCCGCTCGGTTCGCCGCATAGAGGTTGTAGCTCCCCTGCCATGGCAAAACCCGTAATTCACCGGAAAGCCGGTAGTTGACGACTCCCTGCAGCATCATGAGAAGACCAAAGGGCAAAGCAACAGCAGCGAACTTCACTAGAGCCCGCCCCCAGATACGTGCTCTCCAATACTCTAAAACGCATGCACCAACTGGAAAGAACAGGGCCACAGGAAGAAAATTCGGTCGAGCCAAAACAGCTAAACCAACCGCCCCTCCAGCCATCAATGAAAAATAATATTTCCGCGAATCGACTGCAGCAACGAGACAATATAGACTAGCAAGAAACCAAGTCAGCGCAAAGGTGATATCGAGGATCTGGAACGAGAAAAACAACGCAACCGGGTAAACAGCATATAAGATCCCGGCCGTGTAAGCAGCCGCTCGGCGTTTCCAGAGCAATCCCGCAATCGCACCACAAAGCAACGCATTGAACAGATGACAGATGAGCCCGAGATATGGTGCTAGCGAAGCTTTTGCCGGCAGATGTGCCAATACCCACGGATAAAGCAAAGCCCGGTAAAAAGGTTCGGCGGGCAAATCATGCTTCGCTATCCGCTCAGCCAAAGCAAGATTCTCACGCGCATCCAAAACAGGCACCCGGAATATTAAATCCGATGAAAAAGCAGTCACCGCCAACAACACATAGAGCAGTGCGAGCAGGATGCATGTTCTACGAGTCGAAATCATATAAGCTCAGTTAGCAGCTTTTCGGTCATTGTTAAGGCTACGCCTGTCTCCGCTAGCATTCGGGGTGAACGACATGATAAATCGAAGATTATGCCTGCGCGGACTTCTCTGTAACGTTCACATGCTCTGCGACAAAGTAACTCGGCCTAGCTTTCACTTCTTGAAATATCTGTGCAAGGTATTGTCCAATAATGCCCATTGCGAGGAGATTAAGACCGCCAAGAAAGAGCAGAACCACCATGATAGAAGCATAGCCCGGGACATCCCGCCCGAACAGCAAAGTATAGACGACTAGATAAAGTCCGTAGACAAAGGCTCCGAACGCAATAACCAACCCCAGATAGCTTGATATTTTCAGCGGAGCCGAGCTAAACCCGACGATTCCGTCGAGCGCATAATTCCAAAGTCGCCAATAACTCCACCGGGAAGATCCCGCCGCCCGCTCAGGTCGGTCGAACTCTATATATTCATTCCGGTAGCCCACCCAGTTGAACAGGCCTTTGTGAAAACGATTCTTTTCAGGACAAGCCGCCAGCGCATCGAGAATCTTACGGTCGAACAATCGGAAATCGCCGGCGTTCTCAGGAATTTCAGAATCCGCGATCCGATTGAAAGCCTTATAAAACCATTTGCTACTGGTTCGCTTGCACCAGGAATCACGCTTCCGGTTACGGCGAACCGGTGTCACCACTTCGGCCCCGTTTCGCCATCGCTCGACCATTTCATTGATCAAGTGCGGGGGATCCTGAAAATCAGCGTCAATGACAATGATCGCGCGACCGGTGGCAGCATCTAAACCCGCTTTGAGCGCGGCATCCTTACCAAAATTCCGTGAAAGCCGGAGGAGTTTGAAGCGCAACTCGCTCCGAGCTAACTCTTTAAGCATCCTCCAAGTTTCATCCTGGCTGCCGTCATCCACAAAAATACACTCATAGGTATCCGCCGCGGTACTGACTTGCGACTGAAGCGTGGCGACAAAAGCCTTCAATCCTTCGGCTTCGTCCTTGAGCGGCACTACCACAGAAATTTCCGGTTGCGAATTCACTCCAAAAATCAGGACAGATTCCAATATAACTGCAATCGGATTATTTAACGTGCTTCACTCCCCGTCAACGAGCGCTCAAGCCAGAGCGCTTGATTCGGCTTCAGGCGACCCGGATCGACCTGCTCTGCCCAATGCCGGCCTCGAACCCAGTCTTTTTCTTCCAAATATGCAATCGCCAGAGCAGCGACCAGCCCCGGTGTGAGTTTTCCATCCCTCGCTTCGACCAGTTGCACCACGTCGCTACGATGCCCCATCAGCAGCAGCAACCACATCCGATTCTCGAAAGGCTCAACATACCATTCGGCAAGTTCCTCGCTTTTCTTGAACGCACCCAGGGCGAGTTCACCCTCTCCACGACTCACTAGGGTAACACCCCAATTATTCCACGCCAACCAGTTTTCCGGATAGTTCTTTACCGTTAGCTCGTAGAGGGAATATTGGCTGTCCCACCAACTAGCCCGATAACTGCCGCATATGGCCGAAACACCCAGCAGTACAGCCCCCGCCAGCAGAATAATCCTCGGCCGGACAGATACGGACAGGCGCTCGAAAACAACCCCAGTCACCAGCGCGAGTCCACATAGCGGAAGCAACAGATAATAATTTGTAATCGGCCCGTTACGCAACGGTATCCAGTTTGACAATGGCGTCATTGCAAAAATGAAAAATAGCAGCCCGAACGCCACACGGCTACGGCGGCGTTCAAGCAACCATAGTGCAAGCAGAAGAAGCGTAGCTAAAAAAATCCAGTAGGGCAGCTCGAACAGAAAGGACCCTCTTGGATCATCGACCAGCAACATTCCCCCATGCCCGAATGGGATCAACGCCATTTGGAGATGCTTGAGCGTATAATACGGAGCGGAACAAAAGAGATCCAAATCGCTCGCCGAAGGTGGAATCATCAGATGTGCCATCTCAGTGATGGCATTTTGATCTCCCCGAACGATCAGATAGGTCCCCAAAAGAACCAGCGACAGTACAATCAAACACACACTCCGAGGCACCCCTGCCGACCGCCGATGGTACAATACCAAAAGGACACTTAATGGAACGACCACAACCCCGAGTTCATATCCGAAAAGCGCAAGTAGCCCGAAAACAACGAGCAGCGGCAGCGCGAGACGATAGCCGTAGTTCCCCATGAGAAACTCCGCTGCCGTCGCGCAGAACAATACGATGAATACCGCTGAGAATATGTTATTAATCGCACTGGGAAAAACCACGGATGCGACTTGAGCCGGATGCAAGACCAACAGGCAGGCACTGAAGAACGCCCACGGAGGCTTCATAAAACGACAGGCAAAGAAATAATATGCCGCACCAAAGGCCGAAAAGATCATCAAGCTGGCCACTCGCAAGTCGAAGAGCTCTCCATCCCGTGCAAAGAAGTAAAACGCGATATTCTTGACCGGCCTATAAAGCCGGGTTGCGTCCATTCCGAAGACTTCGGAGTAACTATCAAAACCCTGGACCCACTCGATCTGCGCTGGATCGTCAATAACAGGCCCATATTCCAAAGTCGGCCAGTAGACGGCAAGAAGTACCCCGAGAAGCAGGACATAAACCAGTAATGCGCGGATGGAATGGACTCCGCTCGTCCCAAGTCGCAGACATCGTTTACTCATGAGAATCGGATCTCGAAGCTTCTAACAGACATGCCAGGCCAAACCAACTATTGACTGAGAAACTCATAATTCGTGTTCGATTATTTCTCACCAATATTCACGACTCGATAGACACGAGTTAACATGAACGGTCGAAAGCTACGCTCTGCCATCAATTCCAATTCGAACCCGGGCCCAAGGGTGTCATCCGGTCGATCCGGGACCCAATTTCCATTCTTAAGATAAAGACGCTCGACGTAATGAATACCGGAAACCTCCCCGGTTTTAACCATATCAACGAGATAGTAAGAAAGGCTCCGCGCAGAACCCGGAGAAAGGCAGAACCAATCCCGATACGCCCAAGGAATTTGAAACGCATCAATCACGAGACTATCTTTCCGGATCTTTCCCCGGCTCAAGTCTTCCAGCCACAGCTGTTCGCGAATGGCAAAATTGCGCTCCGTAAAGACGGCCTTTGCATTCATCGGCAGCGTAAATCCGAGGAGAAAGGCAGCCAGGACAAAGTAAGCAAGCTTCCAAAAGGCAACCCGTGGCCAATGCTCCCCCAAGTGCCGCCAAACATACAGGATACTGAAGACAAGCAAGGCATGGAAAGGTAATGCGTATCGCGAAACGAATGGGCTGTCCAAACGGGCCGCATGGAAGCAGAGTAGAAATAACAGGTTGAGGACTATAAAAGGGGCAAAGACAATAAAAACGGCCCCCAATGCCTCGGTCCTCCACAGACGACTCCATTGACTTCGGAACAGGACAAGAAAACCGATAAGGCACAACACGCCAAGTAAGCTAAGGAAGAGCGAATTCGCCAGCGTATCATCGAAACTGTAGAAATAGGCCAGCGCATGAAGGAGATTCCCTGGAAGGTAAGCCAAGGCGAATGCTTGAGTCGCCCCTCGCGTGAGTTCCCACCCATCTTCGGAACCTACATAACTCTTCAGCTGAAGGAGTGCCCCAAGCAGGATGGCCACAGATAAAATCGAGCCCCAGGAGAGGAAACACCGTTTTTCTCTCACCCAGCCGACGATAATGACTATTAGTACCGGAATGAGGAATAGGACCGATTCATAACGGGCATACGCCAATAGAACCGCAGTTATGCTCAATAATCCTTCACGACTGCGACAGGGACATCGCAGATACCAACAGGAGCAGAGGAATACCAGATGCAACCAGAAGAGATTCAGCATCTCCATCCCTCCGCCGGTCGCATTCTGAGCAAGCAGAGGTAAAGAAACCCATAAGAGCACGGCGAGGAAACCTGCTTTCGTTCCTGCGAGAAAGTTGCCTAGCAAGTAAACAAGCAACAGAAATGCGACACCGAAAAAGGCATTGACGAGAAATGTGTTTCCCGGTCGAAAGCCAATAACGTCATGCACCACGGAGACAAGAAAGGGGAACAACCAGGGACGCTTGTCCACATGTGTCGCAACAGGTTCGTATCGACTTTCATACATCTGGACTTGGTCCGTCACCACATATTGCTTCGATTCGTGAAAGTTACGAGCACTGCTTGCGAGGATGTAGTCATCCATCGCGATCTTGTTACCGAACTCGCCGTGGATGAAGAGCAACCAACTTCCGAGTAAAAGCGCAGCAAGGCAAGCAAGCCATTGTGACAGACGAATCGCCCTCAAGCGGTGGAACGGATTTATCCGGTAGAGACAGACTCCAATAAGCGCAACGCCGGCGAAAGTGAAGTAATAGCCTAGATGTTGTATCATCCAGCGTCCGAGCTCATCCGGACAGAATGCAACAAATACACCGACAGAAGCAAAAACTGCCAAGGCCGCACCGCCCCGAACGCGATTCGGCAATTGGATACCTTGTATCGTATTAGGCCACTTCATTATCTAGGGAGCAGGTCGATGAAATTTTGTACGGTCTTGGGATCCTTAAAACTCATCCGCCCGGTGTACGACACGGAGAGTCCATCCGTGTTAAATTGAAGTGGCTCACCTTCAAGGTGAATCGATTTCACGCGAGCCAAACGTAGATATGCCAAATCATTTAATTTCACTTCTTCAACTGTCTCCAAGTCAAAACTCTTCCGAAGCGGTTCGCGGACCTCATTAGAGACAGTCAAATAAGTCCCCTCGGCAAGCCTCCCCTTAGGAGTCAACACCAGATAGGTCACATACACATGGCTAAAGGTCTTCAGGCGCACATGCAGATCCAATCGGTCACGCTGCTCAATGGCTCTTTGAAGAGTCAAGAACGACTGCTTGCCCCCACCTCCGATCATCGACAAAAAAAGACTTTGTCCGTCGTCATACTTCGCACTCCAAGCTAATTGCTGCTCATACTGCTGCCGCTTCACGGCCCAACCAAGAAAATCGGTCTGCATAGATACCGGACATGTGTAACTGATAAAAACCAATGAAGGTATCAAAATCCCAGAGGAAATAACCCAGCGCGATGTAGAGATCTGCCCCAAAACCCATAGACTAAGGCATGCCTGCAAAATAATAAAGGGCAGGACGAGGCGCGTTGCTGCGATATCATTAATCTGCCCCCAGTTGTAGGCCATCAGTAGGCCAAAGTTCACAACAACAATCCCGCCGAACAAGCACACGACACGCCCCGACAAACTCAGGCCACCAATGCGCACGCGGCGCATTAGAATCAAGACACACAGACCAAGGAGACTGGCGAAAAATAGCAGCGAAAGGAGCAAACTATTCGGATGCGCCTTACCGATAGAAAAAAAGAACTCCGCAGCTTGTGATAGATTGTAGCGAATGTAATCCATCGAAAATGCCCGATCATAGCCGTCCTTCATATCCCAGAAGAACGCGTACTCATTCATCATCAATCGCTGCAAAGGGTAGATAACCAGCAATAAGGGAACCACCACAAAGGTCCAAGTAACCTGAACTGCTTTCTGACGATACCACGACCACAGAATAACGATGGCAACCGGCAGTATAAATAAGACGGACTCATAACGGGTTTGAGCCAACATGACAGTCGCGAGAAGCAGGAGGTTCAGCCGAACAGCTTCAGGATGGCGCAAAAAGGCATCCGCCAAGAGCCCCACGATTAGAATCATGACCAAGTTCAGCAAATCAAAACCTCCGCCGGTCGCGGTTAGCGGCAATAACGGCACGGTCGCTAACAAACAGAGAAGTATATATCCCCCAAGCGGTTTATAGAGACGCTGGCCCACCAAGTACAATAATCCCAGACATACCGGAAAGAGAAACAGATTGAGATAGACCGGTTGAAAAGGCCGGTATCCAGTAAGGTCATGCATGACACTCACCAAGAACGGAAACATGAGTGGACGCTTATCGACGCTTGTGCTAAAAAGGTGGAATACCCCCTCAATCCTGTAAGCCCGAAATGAGAAATAGGCCTCTTTCTCCTGATGCATTTGCATGGCCGTCGCAGCCAGCATCGGCTCATCCATGACGATCTTAAAACCCTTTGGCTGACTGTTCAACAGCACGAGCGACAGCAAGGCAATCACGCCGGCTGGCAAAAGACAAGTCCGGCAGGATTTGAAGATCTTTGTCGGCTCAATGCCGGACTGGAAAACAAAGCGCCGTTTCAGCAACGTCGCTAAATTCCACACAAATAGCAGAACCGCAGTGAGAATGAACCAGTATCCCCAGTGCCCGATAAAGTCGACTGCCTGCGCCGGTTGAAAATAAACAAAGCCAAAGTAGACCGAAACGAGCGCACTCGAAGCTAAAAGTATGAGACGGAGTAGATTTCCTGAAAACATGCCGTGCCTGCTACCACGATGCTGGTATACCATAGCCCTACCACATAAAAGCTATTTTCGTCATTTCCTTGAATTTGGACATGAAAAAGCCGCCTGTTAAACAACAGGCGGCTCTGAAAATAACCGATACAGTCAGCTTAGAAGTCGATCGAAATAGTACGACCGTCCGGGTGGCTGGCTTCGATCGGAGAGCCTTGCTGGATGTTGACAGTGTAGTTGTCACCAGACTTAGCAACCGGATTGAAGACCTTGATGTAGCTTTCCGTACCAACCAGTTCGACAGAGTCAACGGCTGTGACACCCCACTCGAGGAAGTACTGGTCAGCACCGGAAGCCAGTTGGCGAAGGTTGTTGATCAGGGTCTTTTCCTGAGAGGTAGCACGGACCTTTTGGAAGGCCGGGATCGCCATAGCGGCAAGAAGGCCGATAATAACGACCACGATCATAATTTCGACGAGGGTGAAACCCTTTTTGCTCTTAGTTTGCATGATGATACTCCTTTTGGATTTTTATATGTTATTATATGCAATGTGCCGGGGCGCTTCCCCGAGCCATATCGAATAGATCAAATCCAGCTCGATGATCCAAGCCTAAATAACTGCCACCAAGGCCTTTGAACATTTTTTAACAAAACCGAAGCCCCGTTAAACTTGGGCGTCATCCGGCTTATAGGACGCAAATATCATCTTTCCGCCCGAAGTCGGGACAACCGAGTCCACCTCAACCCGGACATCCTCCCCGATCAGGTCGCGTGCATTGTTCACCACCAGCATGGAACCGTCCGGCAAATAGCCCACAGCCTGCCCGGCATCCTTGCCCGGACGAACCAGTTGAGTCGAGACCCAGGTGCCCACTGAAATCTCCTGATTCAACGCCTTGACCAGGTTTGTGATATTCAACCAGGGCACCCCGTGAAATTCCGCCATTTTGGCAAGATTGTAGTCGGTCGTAAGCAGTTTGGCCTTCATCGCCTGGGCCAGGAAGACCAACTTGGAATCGACCGCTTCCGCGTCCGGCACATCACTTTCATGGATGCGCAGGTCGATATGCTTCATCGCCCGGATCCGGTTCAGGACAGTCAGTCCTTTTCGCCCCTTCTCTTTGCGGGCCTCATCACTGGAATCCGCAATCATCTGCAACTCGTTGAGGACGAAACGGGGGATCAGAAGCGCATGCCCCATCCAGCGGCTCTCACAGATGGCGGCAATCCGTCCGTCAATCAAGGCACTGGTATCGACCACCACCACGGGGGCCTCCACATTCTGTGGACTGAAGCGTATGTACGGAATCACCAGGTTGAACTCGTCCTTGCCACGCAAGGCCACAACCGATGCCAGGTACATGCAGACCAGGTAGAGGCTTAATTGGGAGAGGAACAGCAACTGAGCCAGTTCTTCATCCGACTCAAGCGGCTCAAACAGCGGCGAATTCGAGAGCATGTAGGCAATCAGCGCGCCCACTGCCAGTCCGAAAGTCAGCGCGGACATACCCCGGAGTGAAAAGCCCTGCAGCAGCATATCCGTCAGGATCACAAGTACCGCAATACTCATCCCGACAAACACCACCACGGGAAAAGGCCAATCCCCCACGACATACCACATCAACACGCTCCCCAGCAGGCTTAGCAGGAGGAAGAAGACTCGCAGAATGAGGATGGTATTTCTCATGGTTTAACTCCCCAGTCAAAAGCTGAAAGCACCGAAAATCCACGCTAAAAGCAGCGGCAGGAGCATCCCCACCGCCATGGCCAAGTAGATGATCCGTCGGGCACGGTCCGCCTTCTGCTGGTTCTCCGCTTGACTATGGGTTGAATCCATTAATGCCGTACAGCATAGGCAAACTTGTCCAAGAAGCAACACCAAGCTTCTCGCTACCAGCGATTTAACCTTCGTTGACCGCCACCACGATACGAAAGCCCGTCATACGGTTCCGTTCCGCGCGGGGCGCCTCCCGGATCGGAACGGTAAAGATAACTTCCAAGCGGTCCTGCACATGCCCCCCAATATGACGGGCATCCTCGTTCTCGAAACGATCCATCGACTCAAGCCACTCACTGACATTGCCGAGCAGGTCATAAAAGCCGCTGGAAAACGGCTGCTTGGTCGCCACTTCGTGCACGGAGCCCTCCGCATTGGACACGCTCCAGACATGATCCTCCAAAACCACATAGCGCAAGCGCCCCAGGGCCTCGCGGAATTCATTCTCCGTCGGTAAGCGTACCGGCTTGCCCATGACCCAGGAAAGCCGCTGGCAAAAGCTTTTCGCCTCCGTCCAGCTGACCGAATCCACCGGGTTCAGATCCCCCCGGTTCCGGCTGGGATTGTTCCCCATGATCAAGGCATAGAGGGCCTGCGGCACTTCGCTGCGAAGCATGTTCCAGCCCTCAACATTGGGAATCGGCAAGAGCGCATCGTAGACCCGGTCCTGGATGTACCCCAAGTCGTTTTGAAGCAAGTTCAGGTAACGTACCTTCACCTGCAGATCTTCATCATTCAGAGAACTGCGCGGAAAGACCTCCTGCATCTGCTTGATATCCTGACGCAGCTTTACAATCACCTCGGCGGCCTCATAGGTCCGGCGCTCGGACAGGAGTTGCTTCAGCAGGTCGTGATTGCGCTCGATATCCAAGCCCAGATCATAACTCTCCGCGGTCTGGCTCTTTCGCTGAAACTCGGCAACCCGCTCCGAACTGGCATAGGGACTTTCGGGATAGACCTCATTGAGCTGACGCTGCAATCGCGCGGCCTCCTCGTAAAGATTGGCGGCTTCGAGGTTTTCACCCTCCATACGGCGCTGGTCCGCCAACTCGGAAACCCGCTCGACCTCCAAATGGCTTTGCCCGGAACGGATGCCCACCAGCTTAACCTTGAGCCCCTCCAGACGCGACACACTGGCTTGATTGGTCCCGCGGTATTCGCGGTTCAACTGGTCCTGCAACTGAATCGCCTGCTGTAGGATCTCCTCCGCCTTGGCCCAGTTCTTGGCTTCGATGGAAAGATCCGCCTCTTCCTCCAGAGCCATGCTGCGCTGCAGGAGGGGCTCGGCCGTGAGATATCGGGCCTGACGCTGCAGGAGTGTGGCACGGCTGATATCGTATGCGGAACTCAAAGGGAAATTCTCATTGATTTCTTTCTGCTTCAAATAAGCTTCACGGAACTTCTGACGGGCTGCGTCATAGGAATTCGCGGCCGCCAGTTTCTCAGCTTCACGCTCGAGCACCTCACTTTCCGCACGCACATCCACAGACATCAAATTCTGGTAACGCTTATCCAGGCTATCGCGGCGCAAGACGGCTTCACGGTTGGAACCGGGCAGCAGCGAGACATATTCCCGCTGCAAATCCAGCGAGCGCCGCAACAACTCGAGATCTTCCGCAGTCGCATCGCGCAGAACCAGAATCTCTTCGAAGCGCGCCTCCAGTTCGATACTTTCGTTCTCCAGACGGCTGACCTCCGGCGATATGATTTCGGGCGCCCCCATCCGGTCGTAATCCACATCGCGTGGTCCCAACATGGAAAGGAAACCAAGGCCACCAATCACAACGACTGCAGCCAACAGAACAAGGAGAGTAATGAGAATGCGCTTTTTCACGGGGATGAGCTATAGAACCCTTGGTCCGCTCAGTGTTTCACCGCGACGGAGCATCTTAAGGATATGCCAAGCTTAATGAGGCGCCTCGCCAAAAGCGGCAAGGGAAAAGCAGGCATGAACAAGCCGGGCAATTTATCTCTCGACTTCAAATGGCAAAAAAAGTTTCAAACTGGGGATGTTTGAGCAAATCACGATCCTAGGTCCCGGCCTGCTGGGTGCCTCGTTGGCCATGGCGGTCAAGGAGCGCGACCTCGCCCGGCGCATCGTGAGCTGGTCCCGACGCCCGGAAACACGCGCCAAGTGCCTGAACCAGAACTGGTGCGACCAGGTGGCGGATTCGCCCGAAGCCGCGGTCAAGGGCAGCGATTGCATTATTCTCTGCACACCGGTCAAAACCATCGCCCCCCTCGTCGGACAGATCGCGCCGGTCCTGGAAAAGGGTGCCCTCGTCACCGATGTCGGCAGCACGAAAAGCCTGATCTGCCGCGAATCTCGCAGCCTGCTGGCCAACACCGGGGCCCGCTTCATCGGCTCCCACCCCATGGCCGGCTCCGAACAGGCCGGAATGGAATTCGCGCGCGGCGACCTGTTTGAACAGGCCGCTTGCCTAGTCACCCCGCTCGACGACGCCAGCGAGACCGAAATCGCAAAACTGCTACAGTTCTGGGAAGCGCTGGGGATGATCGTCAGTACCGTCTCCCCGGAAAAGCACGACGAAATCGTCGCGCATGTGAGCCACCTTCCCCACTTCCTCATGTCCTCCCTGTGCAGCTATCTGGCAAGCAGGGAACCGAACTGGCAGAACTACTCCGGGGGAGGCCTGCGTGACAGCACACGCATCGCATCGGGCGACCCCGGCCTCTGGCAGCAGATCTTCACCCAAAACCGGGAAGAGGTGGTACGGGCACTCGACGGCTTCGAACGCGAATTGCAAGCCCTCAAGTCCGCCCTCCTCAATGGCCAGGACCTTCAAATCCTCAATACACTCGAACGCGGAAAGGCCTACCGGGACCGGCTGCGCCAGCGCGATTAATTCAACTCCGTCATACCCAGTTCCTTCACCAGTGCAAGACCCACTACCAATCCTCCCGTTCACACATCCGCTGGACAGCAGCCTGCCTCTTCCCGGCTCGAAAAGCATCACCAACCGGGCTCTGATCCTGGCCGCAATGGCTCAAGGGGAAACCGTACTGGAAGGCGCCCTCTTCAGCCGAGACACCCGCATCATGCTGGCAGCCCTCGAACAGCTGGGCTACAGTTACCAGATTGACGATGCGACGCGCAGCATCCGTCTCCAAGGCACCGGCGGCAAGATCCCCAAGCTGGAAGCCGAACTTGACGTCGGCAATGCCGGTACCGCCGCCCGCTTCCTCACCGGATTTCTGGCCCTTCAAGCAGGCGGGGTCTACAAGCTCGACGGAGATCCCGCCATGCGGGAGCGCCCCATGGCAGGTCTGCTCGATGCCTTGGTCGAGCTCGGTGCCGCGGAATTCACCTTTCACGGCCAACCTGGGCATTTCCCCTTCACCATGCGAAGCAAGGGCTATTCGGGCGGCAAGGTCCGCGTGGATGCCAAGGCCAGCAGCCAAATCCTATCGGCCCTGCTCCTCGCCGCCCCCGCCGGGCAAGGCACGGTCACCCTGGAGTGCCCGGATGTCCGTCCCGCCTACGTCGCCATCACGCTGAAAATGCGCGAAGCGTTCGGGGCAAACGCCGTCGAAGCGGATGCCTCCGGTTGCTACGAACTGGAGCCCGTGGCCTACAGCGCGCCGGCCAACCGGATCTACCGGATCGAACCGGACGTCTCCGCCGCCAGTTATTTTCTCGCCCTCACCCTTTTACATGGAGGCAAACTCCACATCCCCAACCTCGGCCCCGAGCCACTACAGGGCGATGCCCATTTTGTCGAAGTGCTGGCCCACCACGGCCTCCGGGTCGACGCCTCCCAGGAGAAGTGGGTCGTCGCCTGCCCCGGAGACAATGATCCGGGTCGCGGGCACCGGGAAGTCGACTTCAGCTCCATCTCCGACACCTTCCTGACCTATGCCGCCATCGCACCGCTCCTCGGCGGTTCGGTCCGGATCACCGGAATCGGCCATACCCGGCACCAGGAAACGGACCGGATCGCAGGCATGGCCAATGAGCTCTCCAAACTCGGGCAACTGGTGAAGGAAGAGGACGATGCCCTGACCATCGCCCAAAAGCCCAATGAACTGCGAGCCCGTGCCATGAAAGCACGCAACGCAGGACAACTGATGGAGATCGATACCTACGAGGACCATCGCTTCGCCATGAGCTTTGCCATCCTCGGCAGCTATGACCTCTTCGGCGATGGCAAACCTTGGCTCGCCATCAAGAATCCGGAATGTTGCGGCAAAACCTTCCCGCAATTTTTCAAAGTCCTCGAATCACTCCGAAATGACTGATTCCAAAGTATTTCAAATCATCGCCATGGACGGTGGCGCCGCCGTCGGCAAATCCTCGACCTCGAAGGCACTGGCAGAGCGACTGGACCTCATGCATGTCGATACCGGCGCGCACTACCGCACGCTCACCTTCGCGCTCCTCAATGCCGGAGCCGCTCCTGAAGCTGAACACGAGATCGAATCCTTCCTAAAAAGCCTGAAGCTTGAAACCATGCTTCAGGAGCGCAGCGCCAGACTCAGCGTGAACGGCCAGATTCCGGAAGACCACGAGATCCGGTCCCCACAGGTCAACGCGAACGTCTCCAAGATCGCAGCCATCCCTGCCGTACGTAAATCACTCTTCAACTACCAGCGCGCACAGGCGAAAGTCGCGCGCGAGGCAGGCTTCGCCGGTCTGATCATGGAAGGTCGCGACATCGGCTCTGTCATCTTCCCCGATGCGGATCACCGCTTCTTCCTGGATGCTGACGAAGCAACAAGAGCCGCCCGACGCGCCAAAGAAGGCCTGACCGACTCCATTGCCGACCGGGATAAGATGGACAAGGCACGAAAAACCGCTCCACTCATTTGCCCCGAAGGTGCTACCCGTGTGGACACGGGACACCGCACACTCGAAGAAGTCGTTAATTATATCTGCAGCTTGATCCAGATCCAAGCCTGACATGAGCAATACCTCCATTCCCAATCCGGGTTTTTACGAACTCGTTCGATCCACCGCAGAAAGCTACTTTCATCTGCTGTATGATTTCACCCAATCCGGCGTCGAAAACATCCCGATGGATGGCCCGGTCATCTTTGCCGCCAACCACGTAAGTTTCTACGACCCGCCAGCCATCGGTTGCAGCCTGCACCGGCAAATCAATTATTTCGCACGCGATACCTTGTTTAAGGGGCTCTTTGGCAAGTGCTTGCTTCAAATCGGCACCATCCCGGTCGCTCGCGAAAATGCCGAGGTCAAATCGCTCAAAGCGATTTTCAAGTCACTCAAAGCAGGCGGAGCGGTCGCGATCTACCCGGAAGGCACCCGTTCGCCCGATGGTCAACTCAGCGCCCCCAAACCCGGAGCCGGGATGATTGCCAGCAAGTCCCGGGCAACCGTGATACCCACCCGCGTCTTCGGCACCTACGAAGTCTTTGGCCGCAACGACAAGCTGCCCAAGGTCGGCGGACACATCCATATCACTTACGGTAAACCGATGTCGACGGCCGACATCGACCCCGGTAAAGAACACCCGGATCGCTACCTCGAAGCCTCCAAGCGCATCATGGCCCGCATCGCCGAACTCCAACCGCCCGACAATACGGTTGTTTGAGAACCGTTAATGGACATGAATGAACGTGAATCAGACAGAGATCGACGATCTGATTTTCAAGCTCAACGGCGCTGCGATGACAGTCTTAAATACCATCGGGCATGGATTGCGTGAAAAAACCTATGAACGGGCACTTTCCGTTGAATTCAAGCACTTGGAAATTTCTTACGACCAACAAAAGTGCTATCCGGTATTCTATCGAAATGTGAAGATCGACGAATATATTCCGGATATGGAAATAGAAAACAGCCTGCTATTGGACACAAAAGTCGTCCCGCAAATTGGGGATATCGAAATTGGCCAAATGCTCAACTACCTGAAAATCTCCCAAAAACCTCTTGGTCTAATCCAAAACTTCAAACATCCCAGATTGGAATGGCGTATCGTCCGCCTCCAACCATCCTAAAAATTAACGTTCATTAACGTCCATTAACGGTTCAACCTCCTCCAATTTCATGAGCAATCCCACCGATCGCTACGCCCAACGGGGCGTCTCCTCCTCAAAATCCGAAGTCCATGCCGTGGTGGACAAGCTCGACCGCGGGGTCTTTCCCGGCGCCTTCTGCAAAATCGGGGCCGACCTACTCACGGGTAATCCGGAAAAGTGCAACATCATCCATTCCGACGGCTCCGGGACCAAGAGCACCCTCGCCTACCTGCACTACCGCGAAACAGGGGATCCCTCCGCTTTCCGCAAGACCGCCCAGGACAGCCTGGTCATGAACATCGACGACCTGCTCTGCATCGGCGCGGTCGACGGCATTTTGATTTCCAGCACGGTTAACCGCAACGCCCGGGCCGTACCGGGGGAAGCGCTGGCCCAGCTCATTTCAGGCACGGAGGACTTTCTCGCCACCATGCGTGAGTACGGAGTCGGCACACACAGCGGCGGGGGCGAAACCGCCGACGTCGGGGACCTGACCGGCACCGCCACCGTGGACTCGTGTGCGGTGGTCGTAATGGACCGCAAGGACGTGATCGACAACGCCCGCATCAAGCCCGGCCTCGTCATTGTCGGCATGGCCTCCTCCGGACAAGCCCACTACGAAAGCTTTGAAAACTCGGGGATCGGCAGCAACGGCCTGACCAGCGCCCGTCACGACCTGCTCTGCAGCTACTATCTGGAGAAATATCCGGAAACCTGTGACAGCAAGACGGACAAGCAATTCCTCTACTGCGGTCCCTACAAGATGGAAGACCCGCTTCCCGAGTCCACACAGACTGTCGGCGAAGCGCTTCTCAGCCCGACCCGGACCTATGCGCCGGTGATCAAGAAGCTCCTGGACGAAGAACGCCCGGCCATCTACGGCATGGTGCACTGCTCCGGCGGTGGCCAGACCAAGTGTATCCGCTTCGGCACCGGCGTCCACATCATCAAGGACAACTTCCTCCCCATCCCCCCGATCTTCAAGGCCATCCAAAAGGCCAGCGGCACCAGCGATGAGGAAATGTTCCGCGTCTACAACATGGGCCACCGCATGGAAGTCTACTGCGAGCCTGAAGCCGCCGAACGGATCATAGGCCTTAGCGAGTCCTTCGGGATCCCCGCCCAAATCGTGGGACGAACCGAAGCCACCCAACGCGAGGACGGTGAAAACCACGTCACCATTCGACACGACGGCAAGACGCTGGAATACGCAATCCAGCACTAAGCAGCCGTTTCAGCTGTAGCAGAGCAAAGTCAACAGCAGTGACACCGCCGCAGTCGGCAACCAGATCGAAACACCCAACACGACCGGTTTCCAACCGACGGCTCGCAAGGCTTCGGAACTGAGCCCAGCACCAATCAGGAAAAGTGTCGCCGAAAGGCCGCGACGGCTGAGGCCGGCAATCCATTGACCAGCTGGTTCCATTGGAGGGAACAGCCACATCACCAAGGCCAGTGCGAGGAATCCGAGGATAAACCAGGGCACGGAAACCCGACGAGCCCTTACGGGGTCCCCCACTTCCGCATGCTTCGCCTCCACCCGCGCCAGTAGGATTGTCACCGGTACAATCCAGAGTGCACGAGCCAGTTTAATCGTAGTCGCCAGACCGAGTGCCGTCGGACCGTAGGCAAGCCCCGCCCCCACCACCGAGCTGGTGTCATGGATCGACAGGGCCGCCCACCAGCCGAACGCGGTTTCGCTCATGTGCAGTGCGTGCCCGACCCAGGGAAACAAAAAAAGCGCGATCCCATTTAACGCAAAAACGACGCCCAAAGCGGACGCCGTTTCATGCGAGCGGGGCCGGAGCACCCCGGCCGCAGCGGCAATCGCACTCCCACCACAAATGGCCGTGCCCACACTGATCAAACAAGCTGTGTGGCGAGGCACGGCAATACGGCGCCCCATCCACATCCCGAAAAGGATGACCGCCGTAATACTCCCCATCGTCACCAGCAAGCCGTCGGCCCCCGCATGTAGAATAGTCGGGAAATTCACCCCCGCCCCCAATCCGATGACCGACCACTGCAACAGACAGTGGGCCCAGGAGTGTGAACGTTCCGCATTTCGATTCCACCCCAGCAGCGCAGCAAGGATTCCCGCGAGCAATGACAGCGTCACCGACAAGTTACAAACTGCACACATCAAGGCGGGGAGCAGAACAACAGCACCGCTGCGCCAGACCTTCGCAAACCAGAGAGAATTCTCGTTCATGCCGGCCATTGTAGCAGGGCTTTTCGAAAGCAGGTAATTTTAGTTTTTTATTTAATATAAAAGTTGGTTATATAAAGGTCATGAAATCTCCCTTTCCCCGGATGGATCCGGAATGGCTCACGACCTTTCTGGCCATTGCCGAACACGGCGGCGTCTTACCAGCGGCCCGCGCCTTGCACCTGACGCAGCCTGCCCTCTCCGCCCGACTTCGTCGCCTGGAGGATGCCGTCGGCGAATCCCTCTTCGAGCGCTCTCGCCAAGGGATGCGCCTGACGCCGGCCGGCGAGCGCTTGCTTCCAGTCGCGCGGAAATTGCCGCTCGTCCTCCAAGAGGCGTTAGCGGTGGTCGACCCGGCGGCAGCCGAACGTTTTGGCGGTCCCCTCCGCCTTGCGGCCAGCTCGACACTCGCCGACTTTGTCCTGCCGGAATGGATCGCCCGCTTTGTCCGCGAACATGACATCAAGGGCGTCGAGCTCCGAGCGGGCAATACCGACGAAGTGCTCGCCGCCGTCCGGGGCGGTCGGGTCGAGCTCGGCGCGGTCGAAGGCCTGAAACATGCCGCGGGACTCAAGCTGTGCGCCTTTGCCAAGGACCATATCATCGCAGTCTATTCACCCACTCAGCTCAAGCCTGCGATCCGAAAGGAATTGAAGTCTGTGACTTCGATCGAGGGACTGGCTCAGTTTCCCATTCTTTGGCGTGAACCGGGATCAGGGACCCGGCGGGTGATCGAGGAAATGTTCCGGCATTCCGGCGTACAGCTTTCCGCCCTCTCTATGGAATGGGTCTTTGCCGGAACTTTGTCCCTGAAAAGAGCTGCCATCCACGGATTGGGCATCGCCTTTCTCCCGAGCCAGACCGTCCAGAATGAGATCGAAAACGGACAACTCACCTGCCTCCAAGCGCCGTCAACGGGGATCGAACGCACCTTTTCCTGGGTGCAAACCAGCACCGACCTGCCCCCCGTGCTGGAAGCCTTCTGCCGCTATGTCGAGACCAGCTTAAATGCATAAACGCCGCCACAAATAAGCAGCTCTCAAGCACACAAAAATCCTAACTTATTTCCCCAAGCATCAGGAGAATAAATCTACACATAACACTAAATGCAGTATGTAGATAGTCTCATGACTACGACATCTAGTGCCATTCAATCTACTTTATTCGACACCCCGAACTCGCTGCCTTACCCGGTCGTGCGCAAACGCGATGGCAGTTACACCCCCTTTTCCCTCGAGCGGATTGCCCAGGCAATCTACAAAGCAGGTCGTGCGGCGGGTATTGACGATTTTGCCTACGCAGGTCAAGTCACAGCCCTCATCACCGCAAAATTTCTCGGTCAAGAGGAAACCTGTGTCACTGAAATCCAGAACCTGATTGAGAACGAGCTTATGGCCGGCCCCCACAAGGGCGTCGCCCGGGCCTATATCGAATACCGTCACGACCGCGATGTGGCCCGCGAACGGGTGAGCAAGTTGAATCAGGAAATCCGGGGCCTCGTCCAGCAGAGCAACGCAGAACTCATGAATGAGAATGCGAACAAGGACGCCCGCGTCATCCCGACCCAGCGCGACCTCTTGGCCGGTATCATTGCCAAGCACTACGCCAAGCAATACCTGTTGCCCAAGGATGTGGTAGCTGCGCACGAATCCGGCGACCTCCATTACCACGATCTGGATTACGCCCCCTTCTTTCCCATGTTCAACTGCATGCTGGTCGACCTTGAAGGCATGCTCACGCGTGGCTTCAAGATGGGCAATGCCGAGATCGAACCGCCACGCTCGATTGCGACCGCCACCGCCGTGACCGCCCAGATCATCGCCCAGGTCGCCAGCCATATCTACGGCGGCACCACCATCAACCGCATCGACGAATCGCTGGCGCCCTACGTCACCGCCAGCTACGAGAAGCACTTGGCCATCGGACGCGAATGGGGCATCCCCGACACCGAAGCCTACGCTCGAAAACTGACCGAAAAGGAATGCTACGACGCCTTCCAGTCACTCGAATACGAGGTCAACACGCTTCATACCTCCAATGGGCAAACTCCTTTCGTCACGCTCGGCTTCGGCCTTGGTGAAAGCTGGGAATCACGCCTCATCCAGCAATCCATCCTGCGCAACCGCATCCGTGGCCTCGGTAAGCAGCACAAGACTCCCGTTTTCCCGAAGCTCGTCTTCGCCGTGAAAGAAGGCCTGAACCGCAAGGCCGGCGACCCGAACCACGATATCAAGCAGCTCGCCCTCGAATGCGCCTCCAAGCGCATGTATCCGGACATTCTCAACTACGACCAAACCGTCAAGGTCACCGGCTCCTTCAAATACCCGATGGGCTGCCGCAGCTTCCTGGGTTGCTACACCGACGAAGCAGGCGAAGTCCACGAAGGCCGCAACAACCTCGGCGTAGTTAGTCTGAATCTGCCGCGGATTGCGCTCGAAGCCAAAGGCGACGAATCCCGCTTCTTTGAACTGCTCGGACAACGTCTGGAGCTCGCCCGCAAGGCACTCGACACACGCATCGCCCGTCTGCAGGACGTCCCTGCCCGCGTTGCGCCCATCCTCTACATGGAAGGTGCCTGCGGCGTGCGCCTCAAACCGGACGACTCGGTTTCCAAGCTCTTTAAAAATGGCCGCGCCTCGATCAGCCTCGGTTACATTGGCCTGCATGAAACCATCAATGCCCTCTACGGCGGGGAGACGCATGTCTTCGACTGCGAGACTCTTCGCGAGAAGGCGGTCGCCATCGTCAAAGTCCTCCGGGAAGCCGTTGATACATGGAAAGCCGAAACCGGCTACGGCTTCAGCCTCTACAGCACCCCCAGCGAAAACCTCTGCGATCGTTTTTGTCGATTGGACCTGAAGAAATTCGGGCAAATCGCCGGTGTCACCGAGAAGGGATATTATACCAACAGCTTCCACCTCGACGTGGAAAAGAAGGTCAATCCTTACGACAAACTCGATTTCGAGCAAGTTTACCCACCCTTGGCGAACGGCGGCTTTATCTGCTACGGCGAATACCCGAACATGCAGCACAACCTCGAGGCCCTCGAAGCCATCTGGGACTACAGCTACGACCGCGTGCCCTACTATGGGACCAACACTCCGATCGACGAGTGCTACGAGTGCGGCTTCACTGGCGAGTTCGAGTGCACCTCCTCCGGCTTCACCTGTCCGAGTTGTGGCAACCAGGACCCCGCCCGTGTGTCTGTAACCCGCCGCGTCTGCGGCTACCTCGGCAATCCCGACGCCCGCCCCTTCAATGCAGGCAAGCAGGAAGAAGTGAAGCGCCGCGTGAAGCACTGCTAGCAGGCCTCCTCCCCGTATCCCGTATCCCGCATTGAACTATCACCGCTACATCGACCTTGATGTGGTCAACGGACCTGGCAACCGCTGCACGCTCTTCGTGGCCGGTTGTGAACACCATTGCCCCGGCTGCTACAACGCATCGACCTGGTCGCCGGACTCGGGCCGCCTCTTCGATAAGAAACTGGTCGAGCGGATCGTCTCGGACCTAAACGACAGCCGCATCCCCCGAAACGGCCTTTCCCTCAGCGGCGGCGACCCGCTCTATCCAGGGAACTGCGCAGCCGTACTGGAGCTTGCCCGCACGGTCAAAGCACGTTGTCCCGGCAAGAACATCTGGCTCTGGTCCGGCTACCTGCTCGAAAACCTGAACCCCGCACAGCAAGCCATACTTGAATATATTGATGTGCTCATCGACGGCCCCTTCGTTCAGAACCTGGCCAATCCCTCGCTTCGCTTTCGCGGCTCCTCAAACCAACGCATACTCGAACGGAGCCGCGGTCATTTCCAAATAAGCCAGAAGGCAGTTTAAAGTGCCCGGGCGTTCGATCCGCTTTCGGATTGAACACTTGCAGCTCCGGCATGTCTGAGATTGACGTTCCCGCCCCTTCATCAACGGTGAATATATCCATGCGTCTAGTCGTCCTCAGCCTGCTCACCCTGATTAGCACCTGTACCTTCGCCCAAAACCGCGAGGTACTGGGTGAATACAAGATCGGCATTATCGGCCGGGACCAGGAGGATGCCATCTACCAAGCAGCCCACCTTGGAGCCCAGAATGCCGCCCGCGCACTGAGCCAGAAATACTCGATCGACGTCGAGCTACTGGTACTCACCCCCGACAAAACCCAAGGTGACAGCCAATCCGGCGCCCTAGGGATGCTCTTTGTCGAGGATGCCGACGGCCTGATCATCAGCCCATCCGACTCGGACAATATCCGCTCCGCCGTCGAATTCGCCAGTGAGGCAGGCCAATCCATTATTTTCTTTGAAGAATCGCTCAAGGGCATCCAGCCCTTGGCCTCGGTCGTCGCTGATGAAACCGAGGCGGGACGTCTGGCCGCCCAAGCGATCCTCCCGAAACTGCCCACCCAGGCACGCGTCGCCGTCCTCACCAGCGCGGTTGATGACGAGCGCGTGCAGGCCCGGCTCAAAGGGGTGCGGGAAGTTCTCGGCTACAAGCGGATCGAAAAGATCGTCGCCACGCAACCCGACTATCGCTCCGCCATCGAAACCATCCGCCAAACAATAGAAGCGGACCGGAACCACTACATACAGGGATGGATCTTTCTCGACGACTGGCCACTATTGGGCATGCCGGCCCTCCCTTGGAAAGCCGGCAAACTACCCTGCGTCGCCATCCAGTCCTCCCCGTCTGCATTCATCTATATCGACCAAGGCTATGTCGATGCCCTGGTCGTCCACCCCTATTATGATTGGGGCTACCAGAGCATGGAAATCTTGGTCAACAAGCTCTACCGGGGAATCGATCCGGACACCACGACCCTGACGACCGAGCCACGAGTGGTGGATTGGCGCAACGTCGAAGACTACCGCCAGAATTGGAAAAGCTGGCTTCGATAACGGCTTGAACGCCTTGCAACCCGGAGTCAGGCTAGAAGGATAGTTTCCAGCGCGGATTGACCTGCTCACCCTCCACCGCCACATCGGACGAGTCATCCAACTCGTCCATCAACGCACGGCAGGCATCGGCGGCCGATTCGACACGCTCATATAACCCGGACAGGTATGTTTCCGGCACATAGTTCATGATGAACTCCTTGAGCCGCGCAAAGCTGCGACGCACATACCTCGCATCCGCACGCCAGCCTTTCACGCTACGTTGGATCTCGGTTAAGGCCTCCATGATGTGCGCACGCACATGTATGGAGAGCCGTTCATGATCGAGTACGGCATCGAATGCAGCATTGAGACGCTTCACGCATTCGCCTTTGGAGATATCTGTAGTGTGATTCATAGCGATTCTATATTTAGCACCCGCCATGCCAGCTCCTTATCATATTGTTTAATGAATGAGCCGAACCCTTAACACTATTTCTGTTAGCAAGTTGGTTAAAATGTAGAAGATACCGTCCGGTCCGGAACATGCCCCGCGTTTTGCCGATCTAATAATGAGTCAACTTCAATTAAGATAGGAGACAACCTACATGACAGATCATCAGCAGAATAAACTGCCCAAATGGGCAATTGGATTGTTCCTCGCGCTGGCACTCGTCGTCGGCTTGCAATCGGTATGGCTTTACCGTCTATCCGACCAAACAACGACCTCACAGCCAGTCGCGCAGACAAATCAATCTTCCGGCCCCCTGGCCGTAAACCAACCGTCGCCAGCCGCCAATTCACGCCCACTTACACCGGATCCCCTAAGCCCGGACGAATGGGATCCCTTTGCGGAAATGCAACGGATGCGTGAACAGATGGACCAAATGTTTGGCAACGCATTCACTCACTTCGGCCCCAGTGCAGGGATAAGCCAGAACACGGCCCTCAATCCGAAGGTTGAAGTCAGCGAAAGCCAGAAGGATTATACCGTGAAGGTGAACCTGCCCGATGCCGAGAACCAGAAAATCGATACGAAACTGAACGGCCAGATTCTGACCATCGATGCCCGCACCGATAGCGCAGCGAATAGCTCACAGCCCCAACAGCAGGAGCGGCACATCAGACGTTTCAGCCAAAGCATCGTCTTCGACCAAGCGGTGACCTCGGAAGGCATGACCCAGAACGTCGATAACGGCATCATCGAGATACACATCCCAAAAGTACACGCCTAAGCCGTCCAGAGGACTACGCGCCCCAGCCGGCAAGACGAACAACGTAGGCGACTTGCTTTCCTGTCCGCCGTAGCTGTAGTAAGGGAGGAAGCTGGTCGCCCGAATTCACGGGTTACAGTGCCAAAGGCAAAAGGTCGCACGGCTAAAGCAGTGCGACTACGGATGTGCCACAGCTGCCTTAAGGCTTCAGAAGCACCTTGCCCAAACGCGGACCCTTGTCCTTTTCGACAGCAGCGAGGATATCCTCCAGTGCGAAAGTTTCTTCAAGCGGCAACTTCAGGCTGCCGTCTGCCATCATGGCATAGACAGCATCCATGACTTCCTTGACGGCTTCAGCGCCCTGGGTCTTGCAGAACTTGTCCCACCAGAAACCGATCAGGCGCACGTCATTGAAGATGAGGAAGCGAGTCGGGAAGCGAACGAGATCGCCCACCATACCACCGAAGGTCACTTGAGTGCCGCCAGTGCCAAGCACCTTGATCTGGTCGGTCGCACTTTCGCCACCGATCGAGTTGAGCGCAAGGCGGATGGGTTCGCCACCGGTCAGTTCCTTGGCTTGCTTCGCCCAGCCGCTGCCTTCGATCACCACATGATCGGCGCCCATCGCCTTGAGCGGTTCGATGAGCTCTTCACGACGCACTTGGCTGATGGTTTTGAAGCCCATGGCCTTGGCCATTTGGATCACGGAGACACCCACCGCCGAGTTGCCGGCGTTTTGCACGATCCAGCTGCCCGGTTCCAGGTCGACGACCTTCTTAAGCAGGCAGTATGCTGTGGGCGGGTTGATAAAGGAGATGGCTGCCTGCTCCACCGGAACCGCGTCCGGCACAAAGAGCAAATCGGCCGCAGGCATGCAGGCGTATTCCTGCCAGGTGCCTTCTTCGGGGAAGCGCACTTTCATACCGACTTCAATACCGGTCACCCCCTCACCAAGGGCTTCAACCTCGCCGATCCCTTCACGGCCGGCAACTGCAGGTAGCTCACGCAGTCGACCGTAGCTGCCCCCGATCATGCCATAGTCGGACGGATTGATCGTCGCCGCCAATAGCTTGACGCGCACCTCACCAGCGGCCGGCTCGGGCGTGGGCACTGTTTCCAGTTTCAGGACGTCCTGAGGCTTCCCAAATTCATGGTGACGGATTGCTTTGTGTTCTGCCATGGCGCGCAACTTAGGCAAAGAGCCCGTTTCCGCAAAG
Organism: Coraliomargarita parva; assembly: GCF_027257905.1. Taxonomy (NCBI): domain Bacteria; kingdom Pseudomonadati; phylum Verrucomicrobiota; class Opitutia; order Puniceicoccales; family Coraliomargaritaceae; genus Coraliomargarita; species Coraliomargarita parva. The sequence goes on along the minus strand of NZ_JAPZEI010000005.1, from coordinate 229,514 downwards.
ATTTTCAAAGAAACCTTGGTCAGAAATTAGCATCCGTAGTTGCCAGCATCAGCATCAAGCACTTTCACTCTACACTTTCATACTTTTGTACATTACCACTTCAGATATGTCCCATCCCTTCCTCCAAGACGACTTCCACATTCGCTGGTCCACACTGACACCCGATGCCATTGAGCCGGATATCACCAAAGCCCTGGAGGACGCACAGACCGCGGTGGATACGGTCGCTGCTCGCAACACGGAACCAAAGGAAAACCTGAGCTACGAGAACACACTGGCCGCACTCGATGACGCGCTCGAAAGCCTGAACCACGCATGGGGCCTCGTGGGTCATCTCGATTCGGTCTGCAACAGCCCCGAGCTGCGCAAGGCCTACAACGCCATGCTACCGAAAGTCTCCGAGTTCTTTTCCGGCATCCCGCTCAACGACGCGCTCTGGCAAACACTCAAAACCTATGGGGAAAGCGATGCAGTCAAAAGCCTCTCAGCGACCAAACAGCGCTATGTCGAAGAGACTCTGGCCGACTTCCGGGAACAAGGCGCCGACCTGCCACCGGAGAAAAAGAAGCGTGCCGCCGAGCTGCAACGCCGCCTCGCCGAGCTAACACAGAAATATTCCGAGAACTGCCTCGATGCGACCAATGCCTGGGAGAAACTAGTCACTGACAGGGGACAGCTTTCCGGACTACCTCTCTCTGCCCTCGATGCCGCCCGTCAAAGCGCCAAGCAAAAGGGCAAGGGCGACGACAAGGCCCCCGTCTGGCGCTTCACCCTGCAAGCGCCTTCACTCATCCCCGTCCTCACCTACGGCGACAATGACGAGCTGCGCAAAGAAGTCTGGACCGCATATACCGGCGTGGGTCGCAACAAGCCCTATGAGAACAAGGAACTGGTCCGCGAGATTCTGGATTTACGCCACGAGTTTGCCCAGCTCGTCGGCAAGAAGAACTTCGCGGATCTTGTCACCGAACGCCGCATGGTCGGCTCGGGACAGGCCGCTCTGGATTTCAGCGAAGAACTGCACGACAAAGTCGAAAGCCAATTCCGAGCCGAAGCCGAGCAGCTGCGCGCCTTCAAGGCGGACGCCAAGGGCACCACAATCGAGCTCTTGGAACCGTGGGAATCCGGCTACTGGGCCGAAAAACAACGCAAGGCGAACTACGATTTCGACGAAGAAGCCCTGCGTCCCTACTTCCCGATCAACCGCGTCATTGCCGGCATGTTTAACATCGCTCAGGAGATCTTCCAGCTCAAGATCAAGGAACGCGATTGTGAGTATCGTGATACGGGATCCGAGATACAGGATGCGAGTCAGAGTCATCCCGCATCACGTATCCCGGATCACGAATCTCGCCCCGAAGTCTGGCACGAGGAGGTCAAATTCTACGACCTCTTCGACGAAACCGGCGAGCATCGTGGTTCCTTCTATGCCGACTGGCACCCGCGCGAGTCGAAGCGCGGCGGCGCTTGGATGAACTACCTGCGCACCGGAAACAGGTCCGACGAAGGCCCCAAGACCCCGCACCTCGGCCTGATTTGCGGCAACCTCACGCCCTCGGTCGATGGCAAGCCCGCCCTGCTCACCCATCGTGAAGTTGAAACCATTTTCCACGAATTCGGACACCTGCTCCACCACCTCTGCGGCGACGTCGAGGTAAAGTCACTGAATGGTGTCAATGTGGCCTGGGATTTCGTCGAACTCCCCTCCCAGATCATGGAGAACTGGTGCTGGGAACGCATCAGCCTCGACCGCTTCGCCCGTCACCACGAAACCGGCGAAACGATCCCGCAGGAACTCTTCGACAAGATGATCGCAGCACGGAACTACATGAAGGCCAGTGCCAACATGCGGCAACTGTCTTTCGGCAAGATGGACCTCGAGCTGCACATCAACTGGCCGAATTCCGACAAGGCCGATCTCGACAGCTTCATCAAGTCCGCCCTGGAGGGCTATACCTCCGAGTTCAAGACCCAGCCGAAGTCGAACGTCTTCAATTTCAGCCACCTCTTCAGCAGTGCGACCGGCTACGCCGCCGGCTACTACAGCTACAAGTGGGCCGAGGTACTCGACGCCGATGCCTTCACCCGCTTCCAGAAGGAAGGCATCCTGAATCCGGCTACCGGCCGCGACTTCCGGTCAAAGATCCTTTCGAAGGGCAACTCGGAGGATCCCGCCAAGCTCTTCAAGGACTTCATGGGCCGCGACCCCGATCCGGACGCGCTCCTGAGGCGTGACGGCTTGCTAAGTTAGCCTCCCAATCGGAGGGACCCAACGATTTTCGAGGTCCTTCAACCTGAACGTTAGCGGCGTTTTCCACTTGGAACTCCAAGTGGCTTACGCTAGTCTGATTATTTAAGGAGGACGTCATTCCGGCTGATGAATCGTATTGCGCTGAAAATGTTGATGGGGGACAGCGCAAAATACATTGGGCTCCTGCTTGGCATTACCTTCACCTCCTTTCTGGTCACCTTTGCCGTCGCCTATTTCAGCGGGATGATGACCCGGAGCTTCGCCTTGATCAGCGAAAATCCGGAGGTGGACGTCTGGGTCATGGATCCGGCGGTCCGATCCGTCGACCACCCCTTCAACTTGCCCGACTCGGCCTTGGACCGGGTGAAGAACGTGCCCGGAGTCGTCTCGGCCACACCTATGATCATAGGCACCATTGACGCACGCTTTCCCAACGGCCGCTTTCAATCCGTTCAGGTCATCGGAGTCGACGATGCCGACCTGACGGGCTTGCCGCCACTGGAAGAAGGCATCGACCGCAATCATCTCCGGCTTTCAGGTGCCTGTGTCGCCGATGACGGGGGAACCATCGGCAAACTGGGCACGCCGATCGAAGCCGCGGACCAATGGCCCCATGACGGACCTCATCTGGATGCAGCCTTACGGCCGCTTGGCGCAGGTGACGAGCTGACTGTCGATGATACGCTCGTCCGCATCATGGGACGCTCGAACGCCCTACCCCGCTTTCCTCCCCGTCCGCTACTCTTTACGACAAACTCGACCGCCCGACAGATCCTACCGCCGGAACGGCGGCGCATTAGCTATGTGCTGATCCAGGCAAGCGAAGGCACTTCCGCCGCAAACCTGGCCACACAAATCGCAAGCGAGACCGGGCTCCGCGCACGCAGCTCGTCGGACTTCAAAGCCGACACCCTCCTCTGGACACTGGAGCACTCGGAAGACGTAGGCGATGCGGTTACGATGCTCACCATCGCGATGTTGGTCGGTTTTGGGGTCACGGGGGTGATGATGTTCATGTTTACAACGGAGAACTTGAAATACTACGCCGTGCTCAACGCCATGGGGGCCACACGCAGCGTGCTGCTTCGCATGCTGGCGGTGCAAACCAGCGTGTGCGCCGCGCTCGGCACCGGGGTGGGCCTCGGGCTGTGCATCATTGCCGGCTCATTCTTCCAAGCTAACACCTTCCCCTTCCTCTTCCTATGGTTCGCCCCCTTGGTCGGCATCCTAGCCGTGATCCTAGTGTGTGCGGTCGCGGCCCTCCTTTCCATGCGCCCTGTTTTCAAAATGGAACCGGCAACCATCCTAACCGGTTATTAAGCCAAACAAGACCATGCCCGAATCCGAAGCAGTCCACGCGTCCGCGAACGAAGCACTCGTCCACTTTAGGGGAGTGACCAAGACATTCGGCTCCGGCAACGCCGCCGTGCAGGCCCTCCGGGGGATCGATCTGGATGTGTATGCGGGCGAGTTACTCATGCTGGCTGGCCCCTCCGGTTGCGGCAAAACCACCCTGATCTCCGTTCTCGCCGGTTTGATCGACCGGGATGGGGGCGAGGCCAGCGTGCTCGGGCATGATTTCAAAACGATGTCGCGGGACGCCTGCACCCGGTTTCGCGGCGAACACATCGGTTTCGTATTCCAATCCTTCGACCTGATTCCCAGCCTGACCGCGGCCGAAAACGCCAGCCTTCCGCTCCGCATCAACAAGGTCGACCACCGCGAAGCGATGCAACGCGCCGACGCATTACTGGCCGAGCTCGACCTCGACGAACGGGCCCGGCGCGCCCTCCCGAAGGAACTGTCGGGCGGACAAAAGCAGCGCACCGCCTTGGCCCGCGCCCTCGCACATGATCCGCGGATTCTGGTATGCGACGAACCGACCAGCGCGCTCGATGCGGACAGCGGACACAAAGTCATGGAGGCACTCGGCAGGTTTGCCGCCGACAAAGCACGCGCACTGGTTGTGGTCACCCACGATTCGCGTATTTTTGAATTCGCAGACCGTATCGTCCAGATGGAGGACGGTCGTATCCGCGCCAACGCAGATCAATGAAAGGACTGACGATGCTTAAGAAATACCTCATCCCAGTTCTGGCCCTCGCAGGCTTCGCGCTGGTTCTCTTCGAAATCACGAACCAACACCAGCCGGACGAAACCGTTCAGCAAAACACGCCGAAGCAAACGCCATTTCCCGATGGACTGGCCGGAACGGGGATCGTCGAAGCGAGCTCCGGCGACATCGCAATCGGCACACAAGTCAGTGGCATCATCAGTGAAGTTTACGTCGAACGCGGAAGTGAGGTCCAACAGGGCGACCCGCTCTTCAAAATCGACGACCAAATGTTTCAGGCGGAGCTGGCCACACGCCGTGCCGAAAAAGCCGCCGCGGAAGCCACCCGGGATGAAGCGAACTACGAATTGGGCCTGGCCGAAGCACTCCACGCCAAGTCCATCATCAGCGACGAGGACTACCGGAAACGCCTCTACACGACCAAACACGCGGAAGCGGAAGTCGCCCGTGCCACCGCAACCGAAAAGGCCGCAGAAGTCACCCTGCAACGGGCTACCATCCGTGCCCCCTGCGACGGGCAGGTCCTTCAAATTAACATACACCCCGGAGAATTCGCCGACTCCAGCTCCAACACAGCCGGCTCCACCCCGCTCATACGCTTCGGATCGGTCCACCCGCTCTACCTACGGGTCGACGTCGACGAATACGATGCCTGGCGACTGAAGTCCGACACCCCCGCAATCGCCCAGCTCCGCGGACATCCGGAGATCCAGGCAAAGTTGCACTTTGTGCGCATCGAACCCTATCTCGTCCCGAAAAAGACCCTGACCGGCAACAGCACCGAACGTATCGACACCCGGGTGGTGCAAGCGATCTACAGTTTCGATCGCGGAGAACTTCCGATCTATCTGGGACAGGAAATGGACGTGTCTATCGACACCTCCACTGCGGGTCAATTGACTGACTGATCACGCAACTCGCAGGCACTTTGACTTAAAGACTAATTTGTCTGCATTAAATTAAGCTAACCTGATTGCTTTCGTTAGGAATTCTTTAATGTAGCATTCAATATCATTATACAGGGTGCCGTCCATAAGCTAACACACTGCCCCTCATGTAAAAATATTGCGTTACTCTTCAAAAGTATCTACTCATTATAATTAAGCTATTGAATCACAGCTAGCTACACGATGCCCCACGTTTTTCAGATAAATCCGGACAAGTGCCTCATCCATGACACCTATGCCGGCGACATGACAGTCGATGAAATCAAGTATGTGCTGATGGAGATCTCCATGCACAAGGATTTCGACCCGGATTTTGATGCGTTTACGGACATGCTGGATTGCAACTTCATGTTCGGACCAGAGGAACAGGATGAGATCGTCGAACTGTTCGAGTCCGTCTACAGTGGCGGCAGTGGTCGGTCCGCAGTATTGATCAACAATCAGACAGTCGCAGCCAAAGCGAAGTCGCATGCCGACATCGTCAAGCCGGTGCGCAACATGCGCGTCTTTGACAAGCGTGAGGACGCCCTTCGCTGGTTGGGCCGCAAAGCCAACGATATTTCCAAGCAGGAAGCCAAAGAGAGCTATCCCTGCCTCTAAGAAGCCGGCGAAGCCTAGACCGTCCGCCGCGGCTCGACCCGCACCGGCCATAAGAAGCTATCCACCATAAGCTTATGGAAAGCACGCACCCGCACACTGGCATCTCCCCTGCTAGGTGAGCCGGATGCTAAAAATCATTCCTACCATACTCAGCGCCGGCAGCCTACTCGCCGTTTGCGCGCTGCTATCAACGAGCGGACACGCCGCCGAAAGCGCCAAGCGTAAAATCCTGATTGATGACGACTCCTTCAGCCTGATGCACATGCTGCTTTTAGGCTCCGAGGACGTGGAAGTCGTCGGCATCACCTCCGTAACCGGAAACTCCTGGGCAAACCGGGTCACGGCCTACGAGTTGCGCGGCCTTGAGCTGGTGGGCCGCACCGACATTCCGGTCGCCGAGGGCGCCACCCACCCCTTGCTCAATACGGAGAGGCAAACCGAGATCTGGGAACAGTTGTATGGCAAGCTGACTTGGAAAGGGGCCTGGATGAAAGAGTGGGTGGAAGATACCATACAGGAGACGCCGACTTACTATGGCCCCAACGATCCGATCGACGACCTGCCCTGGGGCGCCCCGACGACCCAGCCGATCGATACCATCGCCGCCAATTTCATGATCGAGATGGTCCGGAAGTATCCGGGGGAAATCACGATCATCGAAGGCGGCCCCTTTACCAATGTTGCACTGGCCCAGCGTCTGGATCCCGAGTTTGCCAGCCTGGCCAAAGAACTCATTTATATGGGTGGCAGCTTCAACCCGCACCAAACCCTGGACAATGAGGTGGCCGCGCAATTCGCCCGGGAATTCGTCAACTCCCCCCGCCGCGAGTTCAACATCCGCCTCGACCCGGAAGCCGCCAGCATTGCCTCCCGCGCACCATGGAAAAAGATCACGGTCATCCCCGTGGATCCTTCCACCGGCACGCAACTCACCGCGGAACTCATCAACAAACTGGCCGATGTTGCCCCGCCGGCCATGGCTGCAGTCATGCGAAACTGGGAGCCGGGCTTCCCTCTCTGGGATGAAATTGCCGGTGCCATCTGGCTCGATCCCAGTCTCATCGAAGAACAGGATACGCTCTACGTGGACTACAATACCAAGTTCGGCCCCGGATACGGCGACACCCTCTCATGGAACGAGGGCTATCAACCCGGTCTCGGCGAGCAACCCGCGGTCGTCATCCGATCCGTCAACCGTGAAGGTCTGGAGGCACTTCTGCTTCAGAACCTCGCGCAATTGAACAAGAACTAGGCTAACAATGAATTCACGTCTTTTCATACAACAGCGCTTCGTCTTGGCCGGCTTCCTTCTCGCCGCATTACTCGCGCTTGCGCTGCAAAACTTGAATGCCACTCCCCGCAAAGTCATCGTCGACGATGATGGGGTCGGCTTGATGCACCTGCTGCTTCTGGGTGCAGAAGACATCGAAATCGTCGGCTTCACTTCTGTGGTAGGGAACAGCTATCCCAATCGGGCAGCCGCCCTCGTGCTTCGCATGCAGGAACTGGTCGATGCCACCGACGCTCCCGTCGCACTGGGTGCCGTCTATCCGCTCATGAACACCGAGCTTGAAACGAAGCGATGGGAAGCTCTCTACGGCAAGCTCACATGGAAAGGCGTGTGGATGAAGGAATGGGTCGAGGATACCATCCAGGACCTTCCGACCTACTACGAACCCAACGATCCGGTCGATCTGGAATGGGGCAACCCAGAGATCGAGCCGATCCAGACCCACGCGGTGAACTTCATGATCGAGCAAGTCCACGCCCACCCCGGCGAGATCACCATCCTTGCCGGCGGTCCGATGACCAATCTCGCACTGGCCCAGCGACTGGACCCGGAATTCGCCAGCTTGGCCAAGGAATTGGTCTACATGGGAGGCAGCTTCAATCCGCGCCAGCGCATCCAAAACCAGGTTGCCAGTGAATATGCCCGCGAATTTGGCAACTCGCCCCGCCGCGAATTCAATATCCGGCTGGACCCCGAAGCCGCCAGCATCGTCTCGCGCGCCCCTTGGAAGAAAATCACCGTGATTCCGGTCGACCCCTCAACCGGCACACAATTTACGCCCGAACTGCTCGACCGTTTGATCACGGCAGCACCCGAGCCAATGGCAGAAGTCATGAAGACCTGGCAAACCGGCTCTCCCATGTGGGATGTGATTGCCGGCGCAGTCTGGCTGGAGCCCGAACTGAGCCTTGAAGCGGAGAACTTATACGTGGACTACAATACCAGCTTCGGCCCCGGCTATGGCGACACCCTCTCATGGAACGAAGGCTATCAACCCGAACTCGGCGAACAAGCCGCCACCGTCATCCGCAGCATCGACCGGACGGGACTGGAAGCGCTGCTGGTAAAAAGTGCCCAGCGCCTCAAGTCACGAGACTAAGCAAACGATGACTTTCCTCGCGGCGGCAGTTCAGCCAAACTACAACAATGCCGCACCCGGAGCACCAACCGCAGGATTCACGTTTTCAGATTGTTCAACCCGAAGGTACCGCCGTTCTGGAATACCGAATAAGCGGGCACTACATGCAGATCCACCGGACCTATGTACCCGACTCCCTGCGCGGACAAGGCCTGGCCGCCCAACTGGCGGAGGCCGCTTTTGACTTTGCCCGGGAAAAGCACCTGAGGGTCGAGCCGCTCTGCAGCTATATCCGGCGATATGCGGAACGGCACCCAGAGGCAAAAGAACTAATTTAGTTCAAATTTAACATATCGAACCATTTCGGTTCTAAATTGACAAAATGAACTAATTCGGTACATTTCCTTTAATGACTCATCAACAAACACGCTATGCGGTGGTCATCGGCGACCTGATAGAGTCCAAAGCCATCCGAAAGCGGGACGAACTACAGGTAAGACTGCAGCAGGGGCTGGAACGTCTTTCCCTAAACCCCTCACTGGCCTCCCCCTACACCATCACGCTAGGCGATGAGTTTCAGGCCGTCTTTCACTCCGGCAAAGGGCTCTTCCACAGCATTTTTGCCATCCGTGAGCTGATCGCACCGGCAAGCTGCCGCTTTGCCATTGGCATCGGGGCATTGAGCACCGCCATCAATCCCACACAAGCGATCGGGATGGATGGCCCCGCCTTCCATAGTGCGCGGGAGCAAATCGAGAAAATGAAGCACGCGGACGAACAGCTGTCGATGGGTGGCCTCGCCCGTCCGATGCAAGCCATGGTCAGCCCGCTCATCCGTCTGCTCTGGAGCAGCACCAGCCACTGGAACCGCAACCGGCTGAAAATCCTGTTGGGACTACTCGAAGGACAAACGGAAAAGGAATTGGGAAATACACTGGCTATCACGGAGCGCGCTGTCTACAAGAACATCCGGGACGCACACCTGCACGACTGGAAAGAACTGATCGAAACGGTCGAATCCCGCATCAGCCAAGTGCTGAGCCTCTGACAGCCAAGCGATGATCGTCTACATCTTCCATTTCCTGCTCGTCAATTTCTGGACCGGTCGGACGGTTGTTCTCATCCCATAGCAACATGCGCCTGAGCTATTTCATCGTTGCAGCCTTACTGCTACCGGCCGCCACACTTCCCGCCCAGAGCTCGGTCTGGAAAATCAGCGGCCACGGCAACACGCTCTACATCGGGGGAACCTGCCATGTCCTTCGAAGCAGTGATTTCCCGCTCCCGGCCGAGTACGAGCAAGCCTATGCCGCCTCCGCCAAGCTGGTCTTCGAGATGGACCCCGCCAACCTGAGCAACCCGGCCTTCGCCGCCAAACTCTTCAGTGCCTGTCGTTACGATGCCGGCAAGACCCTGACAAGCGAACTCTCGGCCGAGGCCTACCAGGCACTCGCGGAGAAAAGCAAAGCAGCCGGCCTTCCCATCGAAGTCCTCGCCGGCATCAAACCGGGCATGGCCGTCAACATGGTGACCATGCAGGAGCTCATGAAAGCCGGCATCAGCCAGGACGGCGTCGATCTTTACTACGCGAAAAAAGCCGAAAAAGATCAAAAAGCCATCGGCGCCCTGGAATCCGGAGAAACACAGATCGCGCTCATCGCCGACCTAGGGGAAGACAACCCCAGTGAGTTTGTCCTCTACAGCATGCAGGACCTCGAACAAATCGAGAGTATGATGGATGCACTCATCCGCATCTGGCGAGAGGGCGACCTCAAGGGCATGGAAGCCCTGTTTATCACGGAAATGCGCGAGGACTACCCGGCGCTTTACCGGTCCATGCTGGCAGAAAGGAATGCCAACTGGATTCCCTTGCTGGAAGCGATGCTGCAGACGCCGGAAATCGAGTTTGCCCTCGTCGGGGCCGGCCACATTGCCGGACCGGACGGCATCCTGAAGGGCCTCGCAGACCGGGGTTATACCGTTGAACAAATCGTCGCTCACAACAAGTGACGCGTCCCCACCCCCGCTTCCTAAAGCTAAAAGGGCGACCCAAAACGAGCCGCCCTTTCTTTACCTTACTAACCTATGAAAAATAACTGCGATTCAACCCCATGAACCGCTAACAGCGTCCATCAATGGCCGCAGAGGCTGTCATTGGTCCGTGAGTTCCCTTTCATAAGCAACACGCAGGCCAAATTCCCCTCTAAATGACGGCTTACCCGTCCGGTAAGAGCTGGAGCAAATTCTCCACCTCGGTCTGGACCGGTGCTTCCGGTCGTGCCGCCAGTGAGGGGAAATAGACGAAATGCGCCCCCACGTGCAACGCGGCCACTTGATCGGCATTGGCATCACCGACGAAGACCGTCCGCTCTGCGGACACACCGGTTTCCTTCAAAATACGCTCCATACTCTCCGGTTTGGCCGGAGGCGAGCCGATGATCACATCAAAGAGCCCAGCGCCACCATTGGACCTCAACATGGCCTCCAGCGGCTCCTGAGGCACTCCGGACAAGACGTAACGCATCACCCCTGCATCGATGCAGGCCTGCACAAACTGCTTCGAGCCGACACGCCAACCGGCTGATTCGCACATGGGCTCGCAGATGTCGGTGAATCGGGCGACTTCGGCATCCAGAAAGACCTGGTCCACATCCGCTTTCAGCAGATTGCGGTAGAAATTCTGCACCTGCCAAGTCCGGCTCTTGCCAAAACTGTGCATCACAACGTGCATGAAGGCCTCCGCCTGATCCAGGTGCGCTTCCGGAATCCAGGCTCGAAAGGCTTCCACCTTCGCTTGCATACTGTCCAAAAGCACCCCGTCACAGTCGAAGACCACAAGGTCCACCGCCCGACGCATTCCTCCAAGTATGAGATCCATCATTCCCGACTAGAGAACACTGAGTCCCATGGCAATGCCGCAGCACGACGTGAAAGATAAAGCGGAAAGGGGCACCCGCGACACCACTCCCACACGGCCTTTCAATGCCGTCCCCAGGACATTGACCATGAACCTCAAATGCGAAGCGAACAGGAAAGTAATGAGAACTTCGCTTGCTTCGACCCGCGAAAGGCTCATTAGATAATCGCTTCCCTTAGCAATTTTCACGATGTCTCTATTTCAAGCCACGCTATTCACCGGCATATTCCTGCTGGCCTTCGGAGGGCATTTCCTCTGGCACGGGATACGTTCGGCCGAGAGCGCGAAAGCCTTTCCCAGGTCGAAAATCGCCGCCGTCATTCTGCTCGGTGCCGCCACCGCTTGGTTTCTTTACAAGGTCCTGCATCTTGGCCCGGCGGATTTCGGCCAGTACAAGCAACTCCTGTTCATCGGCTTTCTGGTCGTGGCCGTGGGCTCGTTCTATTTTGTGCCGGATTTCCTGGCCGTCCGCGGCCTCGCCGCGCTCATGCTGCTCACCGCGGGTGTCCTTCTGGATTCGGCCTATATGCAACCGCCGGCTTCCCGCCTATTCCTCGTGAGTTTCGTGTATCTCGCAATTGTCATCGCCCTCATCCTGGGCGCCAGCCCCTACAAACTCCGCGACTTCCTCAACTGGCTCTACAAGGTGGAAAACCGTCCCCGTATCTTCGGAGGACTTTTCGCCAGTTACGGCCTGGTCTTGCTCGCGGTCGCCTTCACCTACTGATTCCTTTCTGTGGACTGCTGCATCAATCGACAAGGACTCCTACTCATCGTATCCGGGCCCGCAGGCAGCGGAAAAACCACGCTCTGCCAACGTATGCTGGCCGAACAGGCACAGATCCAGCGCGTCATCACTTCCACCACACGCCCGCCGCGTGAAGGCGAAAAGGACGGAGTCGATTATCATTTCTTCGATCGCCTGACCTTCGAATCCAAAATCGAAGCCGGTGATTTTCTCGAATATGCCAATGTGCATACCAATCTCTACGGCACACTGAAGAGCGCCGTGCAGGGCAAACTCGAGGTCGGAGTGGACCTGCTCCTCAATATCGATGTGCAAGGCGCCGAAACCTTCCGCCACGCCGCCCAGACCGACCCCAGCCTGAAAGGCCGTGTGACCAGCGTCTTCATCATGCCGCCCCACCTCGACGAACTGGAGCAGCGTCTTCGCGCACGCGGCACCGACGATGAGGCCGAAATCGCCCGGCGCATGAAGGTCGCACTCGGCGAGATCGAACACTGCGACCGCTACGATTACTGCCTGCGCAGCGCCTCCCGTGGCGAGGACTTCGAAAATTTACTGGCCATCTACCGGGCCGAGAAAATGCGTATCCGGCACGACTGAGCCTTCGAAAGCTACCCTCCCCGCTTTCAACCCGAGTCAATCCCCCATGAAACAGAAAACTGCTAAGATTCTGATCCTTAGTCTCTGCACCTCCGCTATCAGTATGGCGGAGGTCTCGATGCCGAACATTTTCGGCAGCCATATGGTGCTCCAGCGCGAGCTGGCCAACCCCGTCTGGGGCAAGGCTGACCCCGGCGAATCCGTCACTGTAAAAATCGGCGACCAAAGCCACGCAACCAAGGCCGACGCCGACGGTAAATGGAAGTTAAAGCTGGAACCAATGGAAGCCGGCGGTCCCTACGAAATGACTGTCAGCGGGAGCAACACCCTAAGCTTCGAGGATGTCCAAATCGGCGACGTCTGGTTCTGCTCAGGCCAATCCAATATGGAATTTGCCGTTAAGAATACATATAACGGAGAAGTCGAAGTTGCTTCAGCCACGAATCCCAAGATCCGCTTAATCACAGTGCCTCGTGTCGGCACCCAGGAGCCGAAGGATAATTTCAATGGGCGTTGGGCAGTCTGTTCCCCTCAAACAGTTGGTGACTTTTCAGCAGTCGGCTACTTCTTCGGACGCCGCATTCAGGAAGCGACCGGAGTGCCGATCGGTTTAGTCGACAATTCCTGGGGCGGCTCCGCGATTGAGGCATGGATCGACCGCGACACACTCAAGGCCACCGGCGTCTGCGACGACTATATCGGAAATTCGGATAAAGCCTGCGCGGAAATGACCGACGAAATCTACGCCCAGAGAAAAGCCGAATACAATGCCAAGATGGAGGAGTGGAACAAAACAAAGAAAGGCTCGAAACCACGCTGGCCCAGCGATCCCCGCTATAACCAGCACCGTCCAGCCAACATTTTCAACGGCGTGCTGAATCCAACGATTGGATACGGCCTTAAGGGCATCATCTGGTATCAAGGCGAGGCCAATTCCAGTCGGGCCAAAGCCTATCAAACACTCTTCCCCACCATGATCCAAATGATGCGGGACGACTGGGGCCAAGGCGACTTCCCCTTCTACTGGGTGCAGCTGGCGGATTTCACCAAAGAGCAAACGGAGCCATCCGAAGGCGGCTGGGCTGGGCTGCGTGAAGCTCAAACCATGACCCTTGATGCCCTGCTCATGACGGGCGAGGCAGTCATCATCGATCTCGGCGAAGGACGCGACATCCACCCGCGTGACAAGCAAACCGTCGCCAACCGTTTGGTGCGCCATGCACTGGCCAATGATTACGGCTTTGATATGGCGGCAGCTAGCCCACGCTTCGACGGCATGAACATCGAAGGTAACAAAGTGAGCCTGAAGTTCAAAAACATCGACAAAGGCCTCTACAGTTTCGACACCACAAAGATAGAGGGATTCGCCATTGCCGGAGCCGACAAGGAATTCGTCTGGGCCGACGCAAAAATCACCGGCAAAGATACCCTCGAGGTATCGAGCGAAGCAGTCGCCGAGCCCGTCGCCGTCCGCTACGGTTGGGCCACAAATCCGGTGGTCAACCTCTATGATCGCAACGGTCTCCCAGTCACTCCCTTCCGCACGGACAACGGGAGCGAATAAACCCGAAGAACGACACTTTCGACACAAGGGCAGCCTTCCGGCTGCCCTTTTTCGTGGTTCATCGTGAATGGCACGGACTTAATGAGGGGAATTGAATATTTGGGCCGATCGAGGCTTTGGGCGGTAGTGGCTGCTTTAGCTGCCATATTACGTCCTGCAGGTGCGTCGACTTGCTGGCGACTGAAGTCGCCACTACGGATCATTGCCTTAAGTCCGTGCCATTCTGGTTCATCGTCGATTTCTGGGATAGGCTTTGGAAGGGTATGGAATGCGTGGAGGGCAATGCTCCGTCATTGCCGCGATTCGGTCGTGTGGTTTCTTAATCGAATCAAGCGGCGTGAATCGCTTTCGAGCCCAAGCGCCTTTGCGCGGCTGCGACGGAGCGCAGCCCTCCAGATTGTGCATCGCATTGTTGCGGGATGCATTGGAGGGCGGGCCTCCATTTTGTTGGCAGCCCCATACAGACACGCGCGATGTCCCTGGAGGGACGCGCTTCCGCGCGTCCGCCAGAGGCCCAATTCAGGGAAACCGGTGTAGCTATCCGGCGTCAGCCGGATGACGGCCGGACGCGCCGGGTTCATGAATCACCTGAGCAGGCCGCCGGGAACGGAAGGATCCGGATTCATTCACGCATTGGCACCTTTCTTGGTTCTGCGGGCTGCATGCATAAAATCATCACCCTCACCCTCATCGCTTGCGCCTGCCTATCCCGTGTCGACGCAAAACGCAAAGTCATCATCGACCAGGACGCCTTCGAAGGTCCGGGCATGCAGCCCATGCTCATGCTCCTACAGTCGCCGGACGTCGAGGTACTCGGAATCACCACGGTCAGCGGCGACGGCTGGCAACCGGAAGAAACGGCGCGCACCCTGCGCATGCTCGAACTGATCGATCGCACGGACATCCCGGTGATCGGCGGGGCCACCTATCCGCTGGTGAACAGCAAAGCACTCACCGAGCTGCGCGAACAGCGCTACGGCAAGCTCGGGTACAAGGGCGCGTGGACCGAAACCTGGCCTACCAGCGACGAGATGACGCGAGCCGACTACCACGGCCCCGACGTCATTCCTCCCTTCGAAGAAGGCCACCCGAGCATCCAGCCGTCCCCGGGCACTGCGGCGGAGTTCATGATTGAACAAACCCTGAAATACCCGGGCGAGGTGACCATCATCGCCATGGGGCCAATGACTAATCTCGCATTGGCCCAACGTCTCGACTACAAGTTCGCAAGCCGGGTCAAAGAACTAAGTTTAATGGGCGGCAACTTCAATCGCCCCCTCTACACGAAGCACAGCTCGTTTGCACTCCAAAGCGCCTACGCGCCTCGCATGAGCTTCAACTACATATGGGATCCGGAGGCGGCTCACATCGTGCACACCAGCCCGTTCCCCAAAATCACACTTGTAACAGGCGATAGCTCCGAAAAGATCTTTGGCACTCAGGCACTCCTCGACCAGATCGCATCGAGCGGCAGCAAGGTCGCCCAATATGTCGACCAGATCGCGAAAGCCGGCTTTCCCCTCTGGGATGAAGTCCAGGCCGCGGTCTGGCTCCATCCGGATATCGTGACCGCGAGCAACACCGTCTGGATCGGGGTCGACACCATGCCCGGCCCGAACTATGGAGCGATACTGACATGGCCGGAAGAAAGCACCCCCGGCTTGGGCGAACGCCCTGTCGAGGTGATCTACAGCGTCGACCCAGACAGCATGGCAGACCTGTTCGTCGACCTCCTCAGTCGCTAAGCAGGCCCCGGGACAAGCCGCCGCAAACAGCGCTTTTTCCTAGGCAAAGCGCGCGGAGTCGGTAGATAGTGGGCGCATGGGCCACACCGAATCTTTGCTACAGATCTTCTGGATCTATTTCCGGTTGGGCTGTATTTGCTTCGGAGGGCCGGTCGCCCACCTCGGCTACTACAAGGAGGAATTCATCAATCGCCGCCAGTGGCTCTCGGAGTCACGCTTTGCCGAGCTACTGAACCTTTGCCAATTCATCCCCGGCCCCTCCAGCAGCCAACTGGGCTTTTGTGTGGGCTGGCACCGCGCCGGACTGGCGGGTGCCTGCGTCGCCTGGCTCGGCTTCACCCTGCCTTCCGTCCTGCTCATGATCGGCTTTGCCTACGGGCTGCAGGCCTTCGAAGCAGAAGCCGAACCCGTTATCCGGGGCCTGCTGGTGGCTGCGGTCGCCGTTGTCGGCAAGGCCGTACTCGATCTGGGACGCAAGCTTTGTCCGGACCCCGGCCGCGTGCTGCTCGCCACCGTCTGCGCGACCGCCATTGTCCTGTTGCCGGGCATCTACATGCAGATTGCCTCCATCCTCTGTGGCGGACTCTTCGGCAACCTATTCTATCGCAAAACCATTGCCGACGGGCATTTCGAGCCGGTCCAGGCCAAAGGGAGCCACCGCTTCGCCCTGACCGCCCTCTCCATCTTCGCCGGCCTCCTACTGCTTTCGCTCCTGACCCCGCCGGCCGCTCCCGGCGGACTCTATGCACTCCACTACCGGGCCGGCGCCCTGGTGTTCGGAGGCGGCCATGTCGTCTTGCCCCTCCTCAGCGACAGTGTCGTGGGCGGCGGACTCCTCAGCAACGCCAACTTCCTCGCCGGTTACAGTGCCGCCCAAGCGGTCCCCGGCCCGCTCTTCACCTTCTCCGCCTTCATCGGCACCGCTGCCAGCCCATTCCACCCGCACTGGCTGAGCGGACTCCTCGCCGTACTCGCGATTTTCCTGCCAGGAATCCTCCTCGTCTTGGCGCTCGTACCCTACTGGGACCGGATACGCCACCGGCTCTGGGCCCGCGCCGGTCTCCTCGGTGCCAATGCGGCCGTCGTCGGCCTGCTCCTTGCCGCCTTCATTAACCCCGTCTTCCGCCACGGCATCCACAACTGGATCGATGCCTGCCTCGCCGCCCTCGCCTTTGTCGGCCTGTACAAGCTGAAGCTGCCTCCCTGGTCGATCGTCCTGGGCTGCGGCCTGGTGGGTTCCCTCATCTATTAGCCACGCGCCCACCGGAACAACGGTTGAAAGACTAACGCCCTGAATTGCCTTGCAAGCTGGTCTTTTGATTAGCAAAAAAAGACAAGTCCTTCATAGGCAACAAACAACAAATCAACCATGGGTCTATTCGATAAAGTTAAGTCAATGGCGAACGCCATCACCGGCAACGCCGCAAAAGTAACTGTCTCCGCCGCACCTGTCGCACCAGGCCAACCGGTGGCACTCGACATCCAAGCGCTGGCCAAAGATGCCACCGTCGCCTACAGCCGGGTCTATGTGAAGATTCGCGGGCGGGAAACGATCGACCTCCATGACCGTGACGGCAACTCCACCGAACGGATTCGCCGCCATGAAAACACCTTTGAGATGGAAACCGTCGTGGACGGCGCCGGTGAGCTCGCCGCCAATGAAAGCAAGACATGGTCTTGCGAGGTGACCATTCCAAGCACCGCACCCGCCTTTTACCGTGGTAAATATGCCGAGCACTTCTACGAAGTACAAGTGGGCCTCGACTGTGCGGGCAATGATCCGGACTCCGGCTGGGTCCGCCTTCAAAGCGCCTAAAAAGTACATAGATTTGCTCCGATACAATGGCTCCTGACTCATTTTCCGAGGTCTCGAGCGCGTCCTGGTTTTCCCGGATTGGTGGCGCGTTCAAAGGCATCCTTATTGGCATCATCGCCGTGCTGGTCGCAGTCGCCCTCCTGACGTGGAATGAAGGGCGTGCGGTCAAACGCTACAAGACACTGAAGGAGGGGGCCGGCGCAGTGGTCGCAGTCTCCCCCGAATCGGTACTGCCCGGCAATGAGGGGAAGCTGGTCCATTTAAGCGGCCATGCCCTTGCCGGTTCCACCGCGAGCGATCCGCTCTTCAAAGTCGAAGTGCCCGCCCTCGCCTTGAATCGTGAGGTCGAAATGTACCAGTGGAAGGAAAAGACCTCGAAAGAAACCAAAAAGAAACTCGGCGGCGGCACCGAAACCGTCACCACCTATGATTACACGAAATCATGGAGTGCGCAGCACATCGACTCGTCCCGGTTCAAGCATCCGCAGGAACATGCCAACCCCTCGGAAATACGCTTCCGCAACGAGAGTTTTGTCGCAATCCCGGTCCAACTCGGTGCGTTCACACTTACCACAAGCCAGATCCGAATGATCGGGACGAGTGAAACCTACACTTTTCCGAGCGACTACAGCCCGCCCTCAAACCTCGGCGAGCACACGCAGAGCCCGACCACTCTCTATTTCGGCAAGAATCCGGATAGCCCTGAAATCGGAGACATCCGAATCAGCTTCAAAGTCGCCCCGGAACAAGACATTAGCATCGTTGCCGCCCAAACCGGCAACAGCTTCCAAGCCTATCAGACCAAAGCCGGCGGGACCATCCACTTGCTCGAAACCGGACTCGTCTCCGCTCCGGCCATGATCCAGATTGCCCAGGACAGCAACAAGTTCCTGACTTGGGTCTTACGCGGCGTCGGCCTCGTGATCCTGTTCATCGGCTTTAACATGATACTGGCCCCGATTTCGGTCATGGCGGATGTCGTGCCCTTCATCGGCAATCTGGTCGAAGCCGGCACAGGCTTGATCGCGCTCCTGCTGGCCGGGCTCGTCGGCTTGGTCACCATTGCGGTGGCCTGGATTGTCTTCAGACCTATCCTCGCCATTTCCCTGCTTGTGGTCGGCATCGCCTGCGCCTACCTGATATTCAGTAAGATAAAATCGGCCAAGTCATAAGCACCGCCTCACCGACACAGCCCCAATGAACGGACGGCTCAAGCAGATTTTCCATGCCGCGGCCGACCTCGTCTTTCCCCGCAGCTGCGTCCATTGCTCGGAAGCGATCGAGGACTCGCCCCTCCAGTTCCTCTGCCGTCGCTGCAGCCGGGAATTGTTCCTGGCCGTCCCGCCCGCCTGCAGCACCTGTGGCTATCCCTTCTTCGGCCAGCTGGCAGGCCCCAAAACCTGTCCCCATTGTGCGGAACTGGCGCCGGTATTCGACGAGGGAAAGACCTTGTTCCTGGCCAAAGGACCGGGCCGCAGCCTGATCCACGAGCTCAAGTACCACCAAGGCTTCTACGTACTATCGGACCTTATACGCCTCACGGAGCAGGTCCCCGGCTATCTCGATTATTTTAAGGACGCCTGCCTCGTGCCGGTGCCCTTGCACCCCGCGAAGGAAAGGGAAAGAGGGTTCAATCAAGGGGAGCGGATTGCCCATACCCTCGCCGCCCGGGCAGGCGGCACAACCCGGGTCGAATCCCTGCTCGAACGCATCCAGTTTACAGGGACTCAGACCCGGTTGGCCCGGAATGAGCGTCACAGGAACGTAAAAAATGCCTTTGCTTTGAAGCCCGATGCGGTTCTAATTCCTGAAACTCACTACATCCTCATCGACGACGTCTTTACAACCGGTGCCACGCTCAATGCCTGCGCCAGCGTCCTTCGACAAGCCGGCGCCCGACGCATCAAAGTCCTCACCATCGGCCACGGCTAGACTCAGCTTTCACTTTCCAACCTTCAACTTTCCAAGCACACATCATGGCTCTTTTCGGAAAACCTCAGTATTCGACGGTCACCGTTAAAAAGAAAGATATCCCCAAGGATCTTTGGACGAAATGCCCGAAGACCGGGGAAATCATCTATAACCGGGTCCTGAAGGAAAACCTTATGGTGGTCCCAAGCAGCGGGTACCACTTCCCCCTCGACGGCCGCACCCGTATCGCTTCCATGTTGGACGAAGGTAGCTTCGTCGAGTACGATGCGGGCGTCAGCTCCCTCGACCCATTGGAATTCAACGCCACCGCTTCCTATCGCGAAAAGCTCAAGGCCAGCCAGGCAAAGACCAAGGAGACGGATACGGTCATCTCCGGGACCGGCACCATGGGCGGCATGCCCGTCAGCCTGGCGGTGATGGATTTCCGTTTCATGGCAGCGAGTCTCGGTTCCGCCGCCGGGGAAAAACTGACACGCGCGATCGAGCGTGGCCTCGAAATGAAGTGCCCGGTCATCATCGTTTCCGCTTCCGGTGGCGCCCGCATGCAGGAAGGCATCCTCAGCCTCATGCAAATGGCCAAGACCAGCGCCGCATTGGCCCGCCTCAGTGAAGCCGGCCTGCCTTATATTTCCATCCTGACCAACCCGACCATGGCCGGTGTGATGGCGAGCTTCGCCTCGCTGGGCGACGTCATCATCGCCGAACCGGAAGCGCTTATCGGCTTTGCCGGTCCACGGGTGATCAAGGAAACCACTCAGCAGGATCTGCCGAAAGGCTTCCAGACCTCGGAATTCCTGCTCGATCGCGGCCTGATCGACACGATCATCCCCCGCGGTGAAATGCGCGACCGCCTGATCCACCTGCTCAAGGCTTTCGGCAAGAACGCGGCACCGGCCAAGACGGCCTAGTCGCTCAAGCGGGCAAATTCAACGGCCGGCACGCTGGTCCGCAATGTCCACTTACGCCCAAATCCGCGAGTACCTCTTCTCCCTGAGGAACCGTGGTTCCAAATACGGAATCGAACGGATGCGCCGTCTGGTCGAGGCTCTCGGCCATCCAGAACGGCGTTTTCCCATCCTCCATGTCGCCGGCACCAACGGCAAAGGCTCCGTCTGCGCCATGCTCGAAGCCATCTACCGGGCCAACGGCTACCGGACCGGCTTGTTCACCTCCCCCCATCTGCTGCATTTGGGCGAGCGGGTACAGGTGGACCGCCAGGCTTTGAGCGAAGCGGCCATCCTTCGGTACACCGAGCAGCTAAAGCCGGTCGCAGAGGAACTGGGCGCACGCGACCCCGACGACAGCCCGTCCTTCTTCGAATTCATGACCGCGATGGCCTTTCTCCGCTTCGCCGAGGCGGAGGTGGACCTCGGCATCCTTGAAACCGGCCTCGGCGGACGCCTCGATTCCACCAATGTGGTCGACCCGGCATTGACTATCATCACCTCCGTCAGTCTCGACCACACCGACATCCTGGGCGACAGCCTGGACAAGATCGCCCGCGAAAAAGCCGGCATTCTCAAGCCTGGAATCCCAGTCGTGCTGGGGCGCCTGCCCCCCGAAGCCGACACGGAGATCCAGAGCATCGCAGCAGAACGCGCATGCCCGGTCTACACGGTAACAGAGTATTTCAACGAACAAAGCCTGCCCGAAACCAATCTGGAAGG
This sequence comes from Coraliomargarita parva, assembly GCF_027257905.1. Lineage (NCBI taxonomy): Bacteria > Pseudomonadati > Verrucomicrobiota > Opitutia > Puniceicoccales > Coraliomargaritaceae > Coraliomargarita > Coraliomargarita parva. The sequence goes on along the minus strand of NZ_JAPZEI010000005.1, from coordinate 208,284 downwards.
GGCACACCAGCGCTGGAACGCGGCCGTCGCAACACTCGCCAGCCGCTTGCTGGAGAAACGCTTCCCGCTGGATCCGGCAAAATCGGAACAGGCACTCCGTGCCATCGAATGGGCCGGACGCTGGCAACGCCTCTCACTTGACAAGCGCACCCTTATTTTAGACGCCACCCATAATCCGGAAGGAGCCGAGGCCTTGGAAGCGAACCTGCAAAGACTCGTCGAAACGACCGGGAAGAAGCCGCACATCATTGCCGGGACTCTCGGGGAGGACCGCGGGCGCAGCCTGATGGCTGTCCTCGCCCGTTATGCGGGCAGTTTACACCTCGTGGAGCCGGCGCAACCCCGTGCCTGTACCCGCGAATATTTGGCCAGCTGCCTGCCCCCTGAAAGTCCACTTCCGGTGACATACGCGAATGTCGACCAGCTATTTCCACAGCCCCAATCCTGCACGCTCGGAGCGCCCGGCGACATCATTCTCGTTACCGGCTCGATCTACCTGCTGGGTGAAGTATTGGAACGGCTACAGGGAAAGACGGCATCCGGCGGGCAACTGCAGGACAAAATCTAAACGAAAGACCTTGGCTTCCTACTTTACTTAAATGAGCGTCGCTCCTGTTATTTGGCATAGATGAACAATCCTTTCGTACGGTTATTGCTACACGAAAGAGCCTCCGTTTTGATCAAGCACGAATGCACCCGCCCGACCTTCAACTACTGCTCCAACTCGGCTATATAGTCATTACGGCAGCGGGCTTCGCCTTTCTGGGTAAACTGGTCAAAATGCCCTCCATCGTGGCCTACATTTTCGCGGGCATGGTCCTCGGGCCCACCCTGCACCTGGTCGAACTGGACCACTCGCTGGAGCTGATTTCCGAGCTCGGCATTGCCCTATTGCTCTTCCTCGTCGGCCTTGAGCTCAGCCTCCAAAAAGTGAAGGACCTCGGCCGCGTCGCTCTCCTGCTAGGGGGCTTGCAGGTGATCATCACCTCTCTCGGTGGCTTTGGCCTGGCCCTCCTGCTTGGGTTTGAACCACTGGCCTCCATTTTTATCGGAGCGACCGTCACCTTCAGTAGCACGGTAGTGGTGATCAAGCTGCTCGACCAGAAAGGGACGGTCAACCGGCTCTATGGCCGTATCTCCATCGCCCTCTTCCTGGCCCAGGACATCGTGGTCATCTTAGGCCTCACGATTCTCAGCGGCTTGGGCGGCAGTAGCGAATCATTCGACATGATGGAGATCCTGAAAAGCCTGGGCACCGCTTTCGGCGGGATGGCTGTCCTCCTGATCGCCTCCCTCCTCGCCGCCAAATACCTGCTCCCCCGCCCATTCCGCTGGGCCGCCCGCTCGCCCGATACCGTCTTCATCTGGGCACTGTGCTGGTGCTTTCTCGTCGTCCTGCTGGCGCACGTCTTCCACCTCTCCCTGGAAATCGGCGCCTTCCTGGCCGGCCTGGCCATCGCACAATTGCCCATCCACGAAGACCTCCACCGGCGCCTGCACCCGCTCATGACCTTTTTTATCGCGGTCTTCCTGGTCACACTGGGGATCAAAATGGACCTCGGCGCCTTTAGTTCGATCTGGAAACCGGCCCTGATACTCAGCCTCTTCGTGCTCGTCCTCAAGCCCATCATTGTCGGCACCATCCTCAGCCGGCTGCGATACAGCGAGTATACCTCCTTCCAAGCCGGCGTCGCCACCGGACAGGTCAGCGAATTTGCCTTCATCCTACTCGCTCTCGGGGCCGCCAGTGGGCTCATCAGCAGCCAGATTGTCGCGCTGGGCGGCTTTGTCGGGATCTTCACCATAGCGATTTCCTCCTACCTCATCATCTACAGCGAGCCCTTGTACAAAGCCTTCCGCTTCACCGGAGTGCTCCGCTATTTCAAAGCCAAGCAGGAGGCCGACCCGGAGGAATCGAAGCACCACGAGGGACACGTCATTGTCGTCGGCATGAATGCGATGGGCCGTGCCATCGTCAAGGGCCTCTGCGCGCGGGGCGAGCAGGTCTTGGCCATCGACACCGACCCGCTCAAACTGGAAGGGCTGGAACCCGCCGAAACCATGATCGGCAATGTGGAGTACGAATCCTTGCTCGAGGAAATCGGGCTTCGCAGAGCCCGCCTGGTCATCTCCGCCCTGCAGATCGAGGACACCAACCACTTGCTGGCCTACCGTTGCCGATCGGCCGATGTGCCCTGCGCCATCCATGCCTTTGACGTCTCCGTCGTCGATGACCTGATCGACCTCGATACCGACTATTTGCTCATGCCCGCCCTCGACGGGGTCGTGGAACAGCGCGAAGTGCTGGCCAAGGAGGGGCTGATTCAGACATGACCGCCTTTGCCATCCTGCTGGTCGCAGCCGCCCTTGCCTTCGGCCTGTCCAAGGCCCTGCACCTGCCCGCCATCCCCCTGCTCATGCTCTCCGGTGTCGGACTCCGCTTCCTAGCCAACCGTAGCGAATTCGACATTCCGGACGAACTCCTCAGCGAAGTGATCGAAATCGGGCTCGCCATGCTGGTCTTCACTGCGGGAACCGAACTGAGTCCCCGCCGTATGCGCGGACGCTTCAGGCCGGTCACGATCGTGGCCGTCACACAGTTCTTCATGCTCGGATTTGTGGGCGTCTGCACCGCGCTCCTGCTCGGCTACGAGCTCACAACCGCGCTCTATGTCGGCTGCGCACTTTCCGCCAGCTCGACCTTGGTCGCGGTCCGGCACCTCCAAACCCGGCGCCAGATGTTCGAACCTTTCGGGCGCCTCGTCCTCGGCGTGCTGCTGCTTCAAGACATCTTCATCGTCCTGATCATGGTGGCGCTGCTCAAAGCACCGCTGGGCTGGCTGGAAAGTATCCACTCCGTCGCCAATGCGATCGCCCTCGGCATCTTTTCCCTCGGGGTCCACAAATGGTTCGTTCCCTGGGTCACACGTCGCCACAAGCTCGACGATGAAGAACTCATGCTCGGCGCCCTCAGCATGCTCTTCGCCTTTTCCGGCATGGCCCACCTACTGGAACTGCCCTTCCTTGTCGGCGCCTTCTTTGCCGGCTTTGCCCTTTCCGCATTTCCCATGAACGGCCTTGTACGCGGGATGCTCGGTTCGCTCTCGGGCTTCTTCCTCGCACTCTTCTTCATTTGTATCGGTGCCTTCCTCACGCTACCCAGCCCGCAAATGCTGGGACATAGCCTGATCTTCATCGCGATGCTCGTCCTTGTCACGGTCACAATCGTCGCGATCGTCGCGGAAGCCGTTGGCTATACCACCCGGGCCTCAATCGAGACCGGCATCCTCCTGTCCCAGACCAGCGAGTTCTCCCTACTGCTGGCCCTGACCGGATTGGCATCCGGTCAGATCAGCCCGGAACTATTCTCCATGATCGCCTTCATCACGGTGACGACCATGACATTGACCCCGTTTTTCTCCCGCGAGAAGATCGCCTGGAGCCTCATGCATTGGCACCCGCGCTACCGCAAGGGCGAAGCGCGTTGCGGTGAAATGAGCGGCCATGCGGTGCTGCTGGGCTATGGCCGGGCGGGCCCAAGTACGGTCCATACCCTCAAACAACATGGCCTCGAAGTCGTGGTCCTTGATGATGACGCAGGGGTGATCCGTAAACTCATTGCCCAGAAAATCCCCTGCATACAGGGGGATGGCTCCGACGAGCACATGCTGCGCCTGGCCCATGCCCGGGAGGCAAAAGTCGTACTCTGCTCGATGCGCCGGCGCCAGGATGCCCAACTCACCCTGGACTACCTGAAGAACTCGGAGGTCAAGGTTCTGGTGCGTACCTTCGAGCATGAGGAAAGCGCCATGGTCCGGGCAGCCGGCGGCTATCCGATCGAAGCCTCCATGGCCTCCGCCCGGACATTCTTCGACTGGCTCAGCGCCAACCTTCCGGATGAAAAGCACAAAGCACCGGAAGTGGCCGCCACCCCGGCCGGACAATAAAAGAGCTCATCGTGAATGGCACGGACTAAAGGCAATGATCCGTAGTGGCGACTTCAGTCGCCAGCAAGTCGACGCACCTGCAGGACATAATATGGCAGCTAAAGCAGCCACTACCGTCCAAAGCCTCTATAGGCCCAAATATTCAATTCCCCTCATTAAGTCCGTGCTATTCAAGCTCATCGTCGATTGAGCGGAAGGTCCATGGCTGTGGCGAGACAATGCGCCTGCAACCCCTCCACCGCTCTGCGGTCCCCCTCCCCTGCAGACAGGGGAGGAGCTTGGATTATCGCGAGTGACTCAGTGGAGCTATAAAAGTTAAAGCTCCTCCTCTCAACGAGGGGAGGTGGCTACGCAAAGCGGGGACGGAGGGGTTCAGGCAAGCTATGACACGAAGTCCAACCCAGTTCTTTCCCGCTAATCGAAGATGAAGCAGAAAAAAGCCGGGCGACCGGCCCGGCTTTTTGAAAGAAAGAGCTCAACTCCTAGTATTTCACGCTACAACCGTAAGGACTGGTACTGGGGTTTTCCACCACTTCCCCCGCCAGGACACTCTCGTAAGCCTCCTTTACATAGTTGGTGGCTTTCTCGATGTCACTGCTGCGGGTCGACTTGATGCTGTCGATCGCACCCTGGTACACCAAGGTGCCTTCAGGGTCGATCAGGTACATGTGCGGTGTCGTGCGCGCATCATACATCTGCCCCACCAAGCCGCCGGCATCGAGCAACATCGCGGTCGAGTGCATGCCCTTCTCCTGCCGCAAGGCCTCACCTTCCTCCGGGGTGACATACCCCTGCTTTCCCTCGGCGGAGGAGACAATCTGCAGCCAGATGATCCCCTTGCCGGTCATCTCCTGCTGCAGCGCCTGCATATCGCCTTCGCCGTAGTGCTTCTTGACGAAAGGACAGAGATGGTTGGTCCATTCAAGAACCACGAACTTGCCCTTAAAATCAGACAGGCTGTGCTCCGCACCGGCCGTGTCGGTCAGGGTAAAATCCGGAGCCGCACTGCCGGTTTCAACTGCGGCGCCGAGGGAGGCCGCCCCCAGGGCCATCCACCCTGCGAGTAGTAGTTTTTGTGTGTATTTCATTATGCTTTGTACTTGGTAGGATTTCGTGATCATTGGGCAGGCAGCGCCTTCTCCACCGCATCCCGAATGATTCCATTTGTCAGACTTTGGGGAAGCACAGTGGTTCCACCGTCCGGTGTCAGAAAGAGGTACAGCGGCACCCCGGAACGGCCGTAACGCTCCAGCTCCTCGGTGATGGCCGCATCATAACGGGTCCAGTCCGCCTCCAGGGCCACAATTCCCCGCTCTTCGAAGAGCGCCTCGGTCGCAGAGGTATGCAGGGCCACCTTCTTGTTCACTTGGCAAATCAGGCACCAGGTCGCGGTAAAATCGACAAAGACCGGATTCCCGGCCGCCAGCTCGGCCTCAACCCGCGCCTTGGACCACTCGCCCCAGATGCCATCCTCAGTGGCCACATCGGAATGCGCGGCGCTTGCCTCGTAACTGGCCCCGACCGAACGAACCGCCCAGCTGGCCGAGCCGATGACCAGGACAATGCTACTCCCCAGAGCGATCCGCTGCGATCGCTTGGTTCGGTGCGGAGCGCCCCAGCGTCCATAGATCCATGCGGCCACTCCCACTGCCAGCATCATAATCAGAAGGACCAGCACGGCGTCCACCCCACCGGAACGACCGGCCACCCAGGCAAGGAAGAGGACCGCCGCCATGAGCAGGAAGCCCATGAGTTGTTTGAAAGTTTCCATCCAGACCCCGGGCTTGGGCAAGTAAGCGACCAGCTTCGGAAAAATGGAGAGCAGCAGGAAGGGCGAAGCCAAGCCCAGGCCCATGGTACCGAAAATGGCGAGGCCGGTCGGCACACTGGCCTGCACCGCAATGCCGCTCACCGAAGCGACCATCGGCCCCATACAGGGCGCGCCGACCACTGCGGCAAGAATCCCCATGCCGAATGAACCGGCCAGATCCTTGCGTTGGGAGACTTTGGTATCCGCTCCGACCAGGCTCGTGCCCAGCTCAAAAACACCCATCAGGTTCAAACCAAAGAGGAAAAACAAGAGGGTCAGCACCACGACAAAGCCCGGGCTCTGTAACTGGAAACCCCAGCCAATCCGCTCGCCGAGGGCGCGCAGGGCGAAAAGCGCGCCGGCCAAAGCGAGAAAGCTCAAGACCACCCCGGCGGTATATCCCAATCCATGGGCAAAAGCCTGGCCCCGCGTCTGCCCCGCATGCTTCAACAGGGAAAACACCTTCAGGGAAAGTACCGGCAGGACACAGGGCATGATGTTCAGGATCAGGCCTCCGAGAAAGGCAAGCGCCAGCCATCCGGGAATCCCCAATTTGAGCAAAGCCCCCTCCAACCCGGTCGACTCCGGCATGTACTTGCCCACGGCACCGGCACCTCCGGAGACCTTCGGCTGACCGTCCAGACCGAGGGGAAAGTCGACCTGCCAGTTACCGGATTCGGCTTGCAGGACTCCTTCGATCCGATCCGGCCGTTCGCGGTCAAAAAACGGCGTGTCCAGGGGCGCACGCAAACGCAGGGTCGCTTCGCCGGTAAAGGCGACAGACTGGGCGGCATTCGGGTCCACGATGCCCTCCGAGCCGGCATAGAAATAGAGGTCGGCCGGCAAAGGCGCTCCGCTACTTTCGAGATCAAGGACCAGCTCATTCCCCTCGATCGCGCCGCGGACTGTCCACGGACCGCTGGCTTCCGGCTGGCTCGAACGGGCGGCCTCAAACAAATCCGCATGGCTCGACGGCGATGCACTGCCGGCGGACGGCAATTCAAGCTCAAGCGACGCCTCCCCCGGCAGGCAGACCTCCTTGCAGATCAGCCAAAAGGCCTCGGCCGAAAGCGTGACCGCTTGCCCCTGGGGATAATCTGCCGGGACTTCCACCGGCACGATGAAGGTGACCTCAGCCTCATGCCCGTAATTGATCAGGCCTGCCATTTCGATCCGCTCGGGTGACGGCCATTGAATCGGTCCGGCCACAAAGCCCTCCGGCAGCCCCCACACCACTTCGACCGGTAGGCCGCTGGCTCCGGGGTTTTTCCAATAGATATGCCAGTGCTCCTCCAGTTCAAAATGCAGGGCCAGATTCAGCACCTGCCCGGGAACGATTGCATCCGCCTCGGAAACCAATTCAACCCGGGCGTGCTCGGCCTGTACCGGTGCGGCCTGCACAGCAGGTCCCCCAATAAGGCCCGCACAGAACGCGAGCAGATGAAAGACAAACGATTTTTTAGCAATTCCAGCCATAGGGTATCATGCAAGATAGATGAAAGGGGCTTCCTATTCCAACATGCTGGCAAGAAAATGAAGAAAACGCCATAAGCTTTACATCAATCGATTCCCCTTCCACCTTGTTGTTGATGCGCCTACGAGTCACCTACTATGGCGAGCCGATCCTCCGCGAGGTCGGTAAGCCGGTCACCGATTTCAACGACGAGCTTCGTCAGCTCGCCGAAGACATGTTCGAAACCATGTACGAGGAGGAAGGCATCGGCTTGGCCGCCCAGCAGGTGAACGAAGCCTTGCAGCTCTGCGTCGTCGACGTACGTCCGCCGGAGGGCGCGGAACCGGCCTTCGACTACAGCTTCGACGGCAAGAAGCCGCCGCTCGACCTGATCATGCCGCTCGCGCTCTGCAATCCCAAGGTCGCCATCATCGACGACCACGAGGATGTCTACGAGGAAGGCTGCCTCTCCTTTCCGGATGTGCGCGGCAAAGTGGTTCGCAAGATCGGCGTGCGCTGCGCGTTCCAGGACCTCAACGGCAACCCCCATGTGATTGAGGCCGACGGCCTTCTCGGCCGCTGCATCCTGCACGAAGTCGACCACCTCAACGGGGAACTTTTCATCGACAAGATGGACAAGCGCGACCTCAAGAAAAACGAGACCCGGATCAAAAAGCTCAAGCGGGCCAGCCGCGATTTCCTCAAAGGGAAATAGTCACCAAATTTTGAATACGGCTTAGCGGGGCGACTTGGCCCGGGGCACGTCCCGTGCGTCGAAGTGCAGAATGTATTTCTGCTCGAAATAGTCGTCCCCAAGTTCCTCCTGGAGATCAATCGTGAGGCGCGGTCGGATGCCGATTGCTTCGAGTTCGGGCTCCAGCTCGCCGCCCTTCCAGTAGAGTACCCCGTTCGGAATCGAGTTGCGCTGGCCGCGGCGCAGGTTGCCTTTAATCCAGCTGAAATATTCCGGCAGGTTCTTGACCGCCCGGCCGGTGATAAAGTCAAACTGGCGGTTCACCTGTTCCGCGCGGACCTGGCGGGCCTCGACGTTCTTCAGCTTCAGCTTGGTCGCAATATCCTGCACCACCCCGATCTTCTTGCCGATGGAATCGATCAGCGTGAAATGGGCCTGCGGGTAGCAGATGGCCATAATCAGCCCGGGAAAGCCACCGCCGGTGCCGACGTCCATCACCCGTGCGCCATTCATCAGCTTGAGATGGTTCGTAATCGCAAGGCAGTGCGCGAGGTGACGTTCCTCCAGATGCTCGATATCCTTTCGGGAGATCAGGTTGATTTTGTCGTTCCAGTCCTTGATCAAAACCGCCCACTGTTCCAGCAAGGCCCAGGAGGCTTCACTGACATGGGGAAACTTGGCTCGTATCGATTCCATTAAAGCGCGTTATACATCTTGCCGCTTGGTTGACCAGCGTGGATATCAGGCAAAGATCCGGAGTATGAAAATTTCCGCCTGCGCCGCACTGCTCTGTAGCCTGCTCCCTCTGCATAACCTTGCCGCCTCCGAAGCGCCCGAGCCGAACTGGCAGATCATCGGTCAATGGGACAACGATCTCCTCACCGGTACCGACAGGGACTACACCAATGGCGCCCGAGTGGGATTCATCCGCGAATTTGCCCCGGACGAGGAAATGCACGGCTCCCTCCTCAATAGCCTGTACCGGCTCTCCGGTGCCAGCGACATGATTCCCTTCCAGCAATGGCGACTATCGGGCGAAGGAGAGCTTCGATTCGCCTGGGGCTTCGGCCTGAGCCAGCTCATGTTTACGCCCGACAATGACGAAGTCGATCAGGCCCCCAAAGGCGAACGCCCCTATGCCGGCTGGCTTGGACTCGAAACCTCCCTTCACGTCAAGGACGACGTCTCGGTCAGCAGCGTCACCCTGACCCTGGGCACCACTGGAGACCTCAGCTATGCCGATGATACACAGAAGTGGGTTCATGAGAACATCTCGAACAGTCCGATCTACCAGGGCTGGAAGAGCCAGGTGCCGGCCGAACCCACCCTGAACCTGCATCTGGACCACAAGCAGCGCCTCTCAGCTCTGGATTTCAGCGAAGACTGGCCCCTGCAGTTGGACGGCTACACGGAATGGGGCGGTGCACTGGGTAATTTCCGTACCGACGCCTACCTCGGCGCCCTGATCCGTTTCGGCTACAACCTACCGGCCACCTACTCCACACCGCGGGTTCAGGTCGGCAGCTACGGGCACGAACTCTTCCGTCAGGAAGCTCCGGATGCCGCTCCGCTTTCCATCATCAGCTTCGGCGGCCTGCGCGGCTACGCCGTCCTTCACGACATCACACTCGATGGCCCCCTGTTCCGCGACTACGACGGAGCCGTCGACTCCAAGCCGTTGGTCGGCGAATGCATCTTCGGACTGGGCCTCCGCTACGGCTCCGCCGAGTTGATGTTCTCCCACACCATCCGGACCGACGAATTCAAGGGACAGGTCAGCAACCAGGAGTTCGGCTCGGTCACCCTCCGGTTCCAATTGCCGTTTTAGAGCCAACGGAACAGCGACTTGGGCAGTTTTACTCGGACGAATTGGAGCGTTCTTTAATCCGGCGCTCGGCCTCCAGAATAATGGCTTCGCAGCCGGCAAATTTATGGTCGTCCAGACAGAGGCGGCGCTGCTTGCCTTCGCTCTCGTAGATGGCGTAGGCAATGCCCTTCTTCTTCCATTTTTTCCGGTCGATCGCGATAATGGAATCCAGCTCGACCCGCTGACCCGACACACCGATCACCACGTTTCCTTCAGCGCGCACGCGCAATTTGTGGTTCCACGCGATCCACGCGCCAAAAATCGCAGCCCCCGCCATCAGTACCCAGCCAATCACGCGCTGCTCACGAATCGAGGCATCCGTTCGCTCACTCGGAAAATTCCGTTTGTAGCCCATCTCCCTGGCATGGCGTTCCCAGGCCAAACGAAGTTCCTGGCTATCCTCGCCGTGTGCATCCTCGCCGAGACGACCTGCCTCAACCAGCTCGTTACGCAGCTCGGCAAACTCGGTGTAGCGCACTGCCTCCTTCGGCCAAAACACATAGCCGTCCGTCAAAAACCAGCCCGCCAGACAGGCAAACATGAAAAACATGAACAGCATACGCCGCCGCCATTCTTTTGAAATCCGAGCCTCCACATCCATGCCCTAACCAGTGCACACATCCGCATGCGCGCCAACCACTTTTCACATTTTAATCGGCACACGCTTGTCATGGCGCAAAGTAGTCACAATACAGAAGCACAAGTCTATGCTTGCCAAAACATATCAAGATATGATGATATGTTGATAAATACAATGAGCACTTCGATCCAGACCAAGCCCTACACTGCCAAAGGCCAACAACTCGTTGATCTCTTCGCCGAGCGTATCCTCTTTCTCGACGGGGCCATGGGCACTATGATTCAACAGCACAAGCTGGGTGAGGCGGATTTCCGCGACGCCTCCTTTGCCGACGTAAAGGGCGACCTGAAGGGGAACAACGACCTGCTCAGCATTACCCGCCCCGACATCATCGAGGGCATCCACCGGGCGTTCTTTGAAGCGGGAGCCGATATCATCGAGTCCAATACTTTCAGCGGCACCACAATCGCACAGGCTGACTACGGCCTGGAAGACCGGGTGCGCGACATCAATATCATCTCCGCCAAGCTGGCCCGCAAAGTAGCCGACGAGATTGCCGCCGAGCAAAACCGCCCGACCTTCGTGGCCGGCGCGATCGGACCGACCAACCGCACCTGCTCGCTCTCGCCCGACGTGAACCGTCCGGAATACCGGGCCACCAGCTACGACGAACTTTACAAGGCCTACTACGAGCAAACCGAAGCACTGGTCGAGGGTGGCGTGGACCTGCTCCTTCCGGAAACCGTCTTCGACACACTCAACCTCAAGGCCTGTCTCCATGCGATCGCCGACTTCCAAGACACTTTGGACGAGCGCATCCCGGTGATCGTCTCGGCCACCATCACCGACAACTCCGGCCGCACGCTTTCCGGCCAGACCGTCGAGGCCTTCTGGAACTCGATCCGCCATGCCAAGCCACTCTGCGTCGGCCTGAACTGCGCGCTCGGAGCGGACCTCATGCGCCCCTTCCTGCAGGAGCTTTCCCGCATCGCCGATTGCTACGTGCACGTTTACCCGAATGCCGGCCTGCCGAACCCACTGGCACCGACCGGCTACGACGAAACACCCGCCCACACCGGACATGCGGTCGGCGGTTTTGCCAAGGACGGCCTGGTCAACCTCGTCGGTGGCTGCTGCGGCACCACCCCGCAACACATCAGCGCCGTGGTCAAGGCGGTCAGCCAATACGAGCCGCGCAAGCTGCCTACGATCCAACCGGCCCAGCGCCTCAGCGGCCTCGAACCGCTGAATATCATCCAGGGGGAAACCGGTTTCGTCAATGTGGGCGAACGCAGCAACGTAACCGGCTCCCCGAAGTTCAAAAAACTGATCAAGGCGGACGACTTTACAGGTGCCCTCGCGATTGCCCTCTCCCAAGTGGAAAAGGGCGCGCAGATCATCGACGTCAATTTCGACGAAGGCATGCTCGACGGCGAGGCCTGCATGCAGCGCTTCCTCAATCTGATTGCTTCCGAGCCGGACATCGCCCGTGTGCCGATCATGATCGACAGCTCCAAGTGGTCGGTCATCGAAGCCGGTCTCAAGTGCGTGCAGGGCAAGTGCATCGTCAACTCGATCAGCCTCAAGGGCGGAGAAGAGGAATTCAAGGCGCAGGCCAAGAAGATCATGCGCTACGGCGCCTCCGTCATCGTCATGGCCTTTGACGAAAAGGGCCAGGCGGCCACCAAGGACGACAAGGTCGCGATTGCCGAACGCTCCTACAAGATCCTGACCGAAGCGGTCGGCATGGACCCGCAGGACATTATTTTCGACCTCAACATCCTCACCGTCGCAACCGGCATGGAAGAGCACAACAACTACGCGGTCGACTTCATCGAGGCGGTCCGCGAGGTCAAACAACGCTGCCCTGGCGCCCGTTGCAGCGGCGGTCTTTCCAATGTATCCTTCTCCTTCCGCGGCAACAATCCGGTCCGCGAGGCCATGCACGCCGCCTTCCTGCACCACGCGATCGAAGCCGGTCTCGACATGGCCATCGTCAATCCCGGCCTGCTGATGGATTACAATGAGATGGACCCGACCCTCAAGACGCTGGTCGAGGACGTCTTACTGAACCGCAGCCCCGACGCCACGGAAAAGCTCATCGAGCACGCCGAAGCGATCAAGGACGGCCGCGTCGTTCTCGGCTCCGGCACACCGGAAGAGCGCATCAACGCCGCCATGCTCGAAGGCATGCAGACCTTGCGCGCACTCTTCGAACGCGCCACCCAGGAAAAGAACCCCGAGGTCCTCGAAGCTTTCCTCCGCGGCGGCAGCGGCGCAGTCCCGGCGGCGGAAAAAAAAACGGCTGACGTAGTCAGCGATTGGCGCAGCGGCACGGTCGAGGAACGGCTTTCGCACGCCCTCGTCAAGGGCATCGACACACACATCAAGGCCGACACCGAGGAAGCCCGCGTCAAATACGGACGTCCGCTCGAAGTCATCGAAGGCCCGCTGATGGACGGCATGAAAGTGGTCGGCGACCTCTTTGGCGCCGGCAAGATGTTCCTGCCCCAGGTGGTGAAAAGCGCCCGCGTGATGAAGCGCGCCGTGGCCTACCTCACCCCCTTCATGGAGGAGGAAAAGAGGAACAATCCCAACACCCGCGCGCAGGGCAAGTTCCTCATCGCCACCGTCAAGGGCGACGTGCATGACATCGGCAAGAACATCGTCGGCGTGGTGCTCGCCTGCAACAATTACGAGGTCAAGGACCTCGGCGTTATGGTCGACTGCGAGACCATCCTTAAGAAAGCGCAGGAATGGGGCGCCGATATCATCGGTCTCTCGGGCCTCATCACCCCCTCCCTCGACGAAATGATTTTCAACGCCACGGAGATGCAGAAGCGCGGCTTCACCCAGCCCCTGCTCATCGGCGGTGCCACCACCAGCGAGGCCCACACCGCGATCAAGATCGCCCCGGCCTATGACCAGCCGGTCGTTCGCGTAGGCGATGCCTCCCTCGTCACCGGTGTCTGCAACAGCCTGCTCAATCCGGACAAGCGCGAGGCCTACATCGCCGAGCTCAAGGCCGACCAGCAAAAGCGCCGCGAGCGTTTCGCCAGCGGTCAGAACGACACCGCGCTGCTGCCTCTCGAGGACGCCCGCGCCAAGCGCTTCACTTGCGACTGGGCCGCAGCCGAGCTCAAGGCGCCCAACCAAACCGGTCTCACCGTCAGCGACCAGATCGACCTCGGCGAGCTGGCCGAATTCTTCGACTACTCCCCCCTCTTCTGGACCTGGGGGCTCAAAGGCGTGTATCCCAAGATTCTCGAGCACGAGAAATACGGCGAGCAAGCCAGACACATCTACGAAGACGCGCAAAAGCTTCTTAAGCGCGTCGTCGAGGAGAAGCGCTTCCGTGCCTGCAGCGTGGTCGGCCTCTGGCCCGCCAATTCAGTGGACGACGACATCGAAATCTACGGGGAGGACGGCTCCGTGCTCGGCACGCTCCACAGCCTACGCCAGCAAAAACAAAAGTCCGGCAACGACACCTACTTCGCGCTCAGCGATTTCGTCGCACCGAAGGACAGCGGACAAACCGACGCCTGCGGCGCCTTCGCCTGCTGTATCGAAGGCGTGGATACATTTGCCAAGGAATTCGAGGACGCCCACGACGACTACAGCTCGATCATGGTCAAGGCGCTCGGCGACCGCTTCGCCGAAGCACTCGCCGAATATACCCACGCCAAGGTCCGCAAGGAGCTATGGGGCTACGCGGCCGACGAGTCACTCGACAACGATGCCCTGATCAAGGAGAAGTATCGCGGCATCCGTCCCGCCGCCGGCTATCCCAGCCAGCCCGACCACACCGAGAAGGCAATTATCTGGGAGCTCCTCGACGCCGAAGCCAACACCGGCGCCAGCCTGACCAGCAGCTTCGCCATGTCCCCCGGCTCCAGCGTCAGCGGCCTCTACTTCGCCCACCCCGAAGCCAAATACTTCCAAGTCGGCCCCATCAACCAAGACCAGATGGAAGACTACGCGAAGCGCAAAGGCCTCAGCCTCGAGGAATGCGAACGCTGGCTAGCGCCGAACAAGGGCTATTAGTCAGAAACCTAATATAATTCGGGAATCCAAAGTAGAGATATCGACCAATTAAAGTTATTTGAAGTCCTGACATCTTCGAAGAGCTCTGCGTTATATTTCCACCTACCTCCCACTCGCAAGCGTTTCTGGAGGCACTTCTTCTGGAAGTAGCACAATAAGAAAGTCTCACCCCTCCAAAGCCTCGGGTTTCCCGAGGCTTTTCTTATCTTCAGAGGCTATACGGCGTTCGACCTTTTTGACGTCCTCCTCCGGCGGAAGCGATTCGGGACGGATAAGCATGATATCCTCTATTTCACGCTCACTGCCTGACCCCAACCGAACCATTTTGTTGACGTCAACAAAATGGTTGTCGACCGAGTGGCCTGACACTTCACAGGCGGCCTTCGCCTTGTTGACAACCATAAGAAAATTGCGCCATTCCGAATAGCCCAAGAGATGCTGCAAATCCCGCGCGAGCCAGAATTCGACACCTCCATTCGTCTGCTGGGCGTAGCCCTCGAAGTTTTCCGTCAGGCTATGGACAATTTCGAACTTCATGCAGCAAAGAGTAAACAATTGTTCACTTAGATCAACCCAATAAACTTACGTCAATCGCCACGGACCAGATTCAGACACACGCTCGACAGGCCTAGCCTAGAGGAAGCCGGACAAGGCTTATTGACAAGCCACCGCATTGTGACACATTTTTGTATCACAATGAAATCGGCAAGCATCAGGAGCCTGAAACACGATACCAACGAATTGATGGAACGGGTTGCCCTCGGAGAATCGGTGGAAATTCGTCGCTATAACCGCCCGATCGCCGTGCTCAAGCCAATCGAGACCAATACTAAAAAGAAAAAAAGGCCTGCCTTCAGAGAACGGCTTCACTCCATTTACGGCGATAAAATCCTGACTCAAACAGCCACCGAACTGCTTTCAGAAGAACGCGGAGACCGATGAGCGACTACGCCGACACAGGCTTTATCTGTTCACTCTACGCGCCCGATGCGAATACGGAACAAGCCCTTGCCTTCATGGAGAAGCAGTCCGACGCGATCGCGTTCTCATGGCTGAATCAGGTGGAATTTCGAAATGCACTCCGCCTCAGGGTCTTCAGGAAAGAGATTACAGCAGCCCAACGGGACCAATCGCTCAACATTCTACTCGCAGATCTAAGGGACGGAATCTTCATCAACGAAGAACCTTCTCAAAGTAATGTCTTGATCGAATCCGAGCGGCTCAGCGTACAGCATTCGGAGAAACTCGGCACCCGCAGCCTCGACATTCTACACGTCGCCATGGCCATCGTTCTCGGTTGCGAACGCTTTATCAGTTTCGATGCACGCCAAATCAAATTGGCAAAAGCGGCGGGATTCAAAGTGCCCAGACTGTAGCCAACATCGAAGTCACCTCCGCCACAGTTCAAAAGGGCACGTCGTCTAGAAAAGCATTGGCAAACATGTTCATACTCCCGATCAACCGGGACCAGATGGAAGACTACGCAAAGCGCAAAGGCCTCAGCTTAGGGGAAGACTAACGCTGACTGGCGCCGAACAAGGGTGACTAGGACCAGTCTTCCAGTTTCAGTTCGGCGATTTTCGAGAAGTCCCGTTGATTGAGTGTGGCGAGGACGAGGTGGTTGGCCAGGGCAGTGGCTCCGATCAGGAGGTCGAACTCGCCAACCACAAGGCCTTGTTGCAGCAGGGACGCTTTGATCCGTGCGTAGGACTCAATCGCTTTGCGGTCCAAGGGGAGCACCACAAGTTTATGCTTCAAGTAGGATTCGTATTCCTGCCAGAGACGGGGCGAGGCCTTTTTCTCCAAGCCGAAGAGCAGCTCCGCTTCACAGATCGTCGAAATTGCCAACTTCCCATCGCCAAGCGCGGACCAGCGACGCACGACTGCATCGACCGGTTTTCGCCGCAAGCGCTGCGAATAGACCGAGGTGTCCAGCAGGTGCGTGATCATGCCTCATCCAAAGGGCTGGGATTCATCGACGCAGTGCGCGTCGGCAATTCGAAATCCGCATCCAACGGACCGTAGCGTGCCTGCGATTCTTCGACCGTATTCCAAACCGAACCCGTCACTTCTTCATCCACCGGAACCAATTTCACAATGGCTTTGCCGCGACGACTGATCACGCAAGGCTCCCCCGTCTCCACCACTTTGTTGCAGAGCTCGGACAGCCGGTTTTTGGCATCGTAGAGTGCGTATGAGTCCATATTATTAATCTAGCTATCTAGCTACTTATGTCAATTCGGATGAACCCCTGTTAAAGAATGGCCCAAGCTTTGCTCTCCCTCCGTCAAAAATCACATAAGCTCAAGACACGATGCAGACACAAAAAATCACCACCTGCTTGGCCTTCCTCATCGCCGGCGTTTGCGCTGCCCTGAATGCGGCGGACTCCTTCGACACGCGCTTCCAATCCATCTGGGACGCAGCCAGCAAGGAACAGCGTTTCAAGCTGCTCTACGACCTGCCGAAGGGCGGCGACCTCCACGACCACTTCGGTGGTGCCAATATCCCAGACTGGATGCTGGCCATTGCCAAGGATCCGGAACGCCGGGGCGAGGAGATATTCTGGACCCGCCTGCACTTCGCCAGCCCGGACGATGCCATCTCGCCCCGCGCCGAATCGCATGTGGTTCGAAACTACACCTACGAAAAGCTCCCGCCGGCAGTAAAGGCGGAATACGTCCGCATGGACCAGATGACGCCGGAGGAAGAGGAAGAATGGAAAGACGCCTTCCGCTTGGACAAGGCTGGCGAGGGTCGCGACGAGTTTTTCGGAACGATGTGGCATCGCTTCGGCGACCTCTACACCAGCCCGGCGATGCGAATGGAGCTGCTGGCCGACAACATCAAGGCCTTCGCCGCTGAAGGGCTCAGCTATCTGGAATTGCAATACAGTGCCGGCGGGCTCGTCGCTCTGGACGGCACCCCTTACACCGAGGAAGAATGCGTGCAGATTGTCGAAGACCGTCTCGCCCAACCGGACATCGTTGAAACCGGCATGGAGGTGCGCTTCCTCAAGACCATCTTGCGCTTCGCGCCAAACGCTGAAGACCGCGCTCGTGCCGACTACGCCTTCGTCGACGCGCACCGCGACCGCTGGGTCGGCATGAACATGGCAGGCATCGAAGAGAACGGGCACGGCTATCCGCTCCGCTTCCTTGAAGTGTTCCGCGAGCTGCGCGCCGAATACCCGACCTTGAAACTGTCCTTCCACGCCGGCGAAATGGACGGTCCGGACAAGCACATTCACGACACCCTGCTCCTCGGTGCCAGCCGGATCGGCCACGGCATCAATATCCTGGGAGACCCGGAAACCTATCTCCTCATGCGGATGAGCAAGGACGTGCTCATCGAGATCAACCTGATTTCGAACCAGCTCCTCGAGTATGTCGACGATATCAAGAAGCACCCCTTCCCCGAGCTGCTGCGCACCGGTGTGCCGGTCTGCCTCAACACCGACGACCGCGGCATGTGGGACAGCAACATGACGGACGAATACTACACCGCCATGACTGTCTTCAATCTGTCTTGGCCCGAACTCACCGTACTGGCGGAAAACTCACTCAAGTTCTCCTTCATTCAAGAGGAGGTGAAAGCAGAGCTCCTCAAAGACTATGCCGAGCGCATTGAAGCCTTTGAAGCCAAGTATTCGAAAGGCAGTATCGAAGACGCCCTCGCCAAAGTCGATGCAATCGACGCAGTCACTTATGGCTACGCCAAGGAGAAGTGGGGCATCACCTTCGAATAAAGATTTGATTTCTAAAACAGGAAAACCTCCGGAGCATCTGAATATGTCCGGAGGTTTTTTTGAATTACTTGGTCTCAATGCCAGAGACGCATCATGGATTCATCTAGTAACCCTTTGCGCTCAAAGCTGACGCAAAATTGTCCAAGAAGTCATTGAAGGCACGTTCATAAGCAAGAGCCCAATTGGCATCACTGGCAACTTGCCCTTGGTTGCGTCCATATCCTTTCACGACAACGAGTTCGGACTGGGCAGCCCCATCAATGCTCACATCACAATTCACGCGCGCTTCGAATTTAATTGCGAAGGCACCCGGGGTAAACCACGCCCAAAATTCGTCGATCGTGGCTTCAATCCTGAGTTTGGAATTGGGGTCCTGGCTGATCGCATATCCACGCCGTTTCAACCCCTCCTCAAGCAGATCCTTGGTCAAATCGAGAACGGTTTCGTTATTCTCTGTGGCAATATCACCCATCGCCTTACCGAAACCATTACGCTGCCGCCCGATCATGCAGAGTCGTTCTTCAGCCGACATCTCATTCACGTCGCCGTCGATCGATGGAATCGAAGGCGACCCCGGATTGTTCATGAAGACCCGGTTATCTTTAACCTCGCCCACATAGACAGTTCCCTTCGTTGCCCCAGCATAAGCGCCTTGTTGCGGGACATTTAAGTCGACTGTCCGACGCCCTAAAACACAACCAGACAACCAAAATAAAACGGTTAAACTAATCGTTACGCGCAGTATCCAATTTTTCATAATCCAGTTTTTCCTAAAATAACTTGTGGAAATATGTATGCGCATGGCAAACACCCCAAACCAAAACCTCGTTACTCATTGCCTCATTCAGTCAAAGCGAAAAGTCAAAAGTCGCCGGAAGCGGAAATTAGACGCGAACCGAACCCCCATCAGAGGCGACTTTAAAAGATCACATGCCCCTGCCAGAGCTTGACCGCAAAGACACCGAAATTGCTGGCCGCATGCGCGATCATGCTGGGGAAAATCGAACGGTTCTTGTTCCAGGGACCAAAACGGAGGGCGTAGAACCAGAGGGAATTGATAAAGAGGATCCCGGTGGTAAACCAGGCCTTCACCGTGAAGGTCCACTGGAACCCTTCCTCCGTGTCCCAGAAATGGCCGTGAATCAGGGCAAAAATCAGGGAGAAGCCCACACAACTGGCAATCAGCGCCGCACGCCCCTTGTTTTCAATCACCAGGAAGCCCCGGAAAATCACTTCCTCAACCACACCCGCAGCCAGCGTGGCGAAGACGTAATACCAGATCATATCGCTCTGCTCCTGGCTGACCCCGAACACCAGCTCACCCGCCGTCTCGTTGGCCAGAATGATCCACGCCCCGATGACACCAATCAGTGACACATTCCAATCCAAAGGCTGGGCTCCGGGCATGGCCTTGGGACTGGCTTGGCCCATACGGGCGGCTTTGCTGTCGCCCCAGTACATGAAGAGCACATAGGCGGCGATCCCGACATAGAGCAGGATCATCAGCGGGTTCTCATTGAGTGCCTGCATCGGTGCGGGGTGATCAGGGTTGCCTGGGCGGGATTTCGCCTAGATGTGACGGGAGTCGTCCTCGTCCTTCTTCACGTAGCCGCTGTCCTGGCGGTTGTGGTTCACCTTGTTTTTCTTGGTATAGGCCGCATAGACGTCTTCCGCGGTCATTCCCAGCACCTGAGCGATAGAGATGAGGAAGTGAAAGAGGTCGACCACCTCGACCTTGGCGTTCTGTTCGTCAAACTCCTGGTACTTGGCCCACCACTTCCAGGGCACCGAGTCGATCAGTTCGGCAATTTCCTGTTGCATGGCGCGGGTATAGTTGAGGACCCACTGGGCTTTCTCCTCCTCGCTCATATTATCGGTGTTCACGCCGATGCGCTTATTGAGGGCATCCTGCAGATCGAAGATTTCATCGAGCTTATCCATGCCGAACTTGGTTAGAAGCGCGGGGTGCTCCAAGCAAGCCGAATCCGCAGAAAAGCCCGCAGCGGGGGAACTTAACACTTGCCGCAAAAAATTTACTCCGCTAGCCCTTTCCCTCAAGGGGCACTCCCCGAGCTACCTCAGAGTGGATGATGTCAGACCCGCCGCCGCGCAGACCCAGTCGCGCCAATGCGGCCGCCCACAGGAGCCCCCCGCCCGCGCCAGTCCGCAGAGGCGCCCACAAAAACATAACATACACAATACGAACGATGCCAGAATTCGAAGAAAACCAACCGCAAAGCAACCCGAGCCACAGCTACACACCCAGCACAGATGCCAAGCCCCGTACCCGCCGCCGCAGCGGAGGCTTCAAAAACAACCACGACAGTGCCCCCAAGGCCAATATCGGCGAAGTCGATCCGCGTGACGCGCTCAAGGAAGAAAAGCTGAGCGGTCCGCAAAAGACCGAGGCTCCGGAAAAACCAGTGGCCGCCAAGGTGGAAGCGGTTGAAGCCCCCGCGCCGGCCGCGGAAGCACCCGCTCCGAAGGTCCAACGCGAAGCCGTCACGGCAGCCGAAGCCAGCGAAGCCACGCTCGCCGCAATTAAGCGCGTCGAGGAGCGCATTGAAGCCCGCAGGACGGAACGTGAAGCCCGCCGTAAGGAACGCGATGCCCGGAAGAGCGACAGCCCGAAGGCCAAGAGCCCGGCTTCCAAACCGCAGGCAGCCGCCAAACCACAGGCGACCGGCAATCCCCAAGGCGGCCTGCTCGCCGCCATCAGCGGCTTCTTTGGCAAACTTTTCGGCTCCGCGCCTGAACAACCGGCACCGAAGCCCTCCGGCAACCGTAGCCGTCAAGGCGGCAACCCGCGCCCGGGCAACCAACAGGGCAAGGGCGGCAACCGCAGAGGCGGCCAAAACCGCCGTGGAGGTAAGGGTGGCAACCGCAGAGGCGGCCAGAACCGCCGTGGAGGCGGAGGCGGTCGTCGCCAACCGCAAGCTTCGCGCCAGTCCTAGCCGCTAACGGAGCCCACATGGACGTCTTTCGCGTTACCGGCAACGGCCCTCTGAACGGTGAGATCGAAGTCGGCGGGGCCAAAAACGCTGCCCTTCCCCTGCTCGCCGCCACCCTCCTGACCGAGGAAACCGTCACCTTGCGCAATGTGCCCGACCTCAGCGATATACGCTTCATGGTCGAAATCATGCGCCACGTGGGTGCCGTTGTGGAAAATCCGGAACCGGGCACCTGGCAGGTCACCGCCAAACAATTGACGCATATCGCGCCCTACGAGCTGGTACGCAAGATGCGGGCCTCGGTCTGCCTGCTCGGGCCACTCGTCGGCCGCCTGCGCAAGGCCGAAGTCTCCATCCCCGGCGGTTGCGTCATCGGGCCTCGTCCCATCGACCTCCATCTAAAAGGCCTTTCGAAATTGAACTGCTCGGTCAGTGTCGACCGCGGTTATGTGAATGTCGACGCCTCCAAAATGGAAGGCGGACCCGTATTCCTCGGAGGACGCAGCGGCAGCACCGTCACCGGCACCGCCAATATCGTGATGGCAGCCGTCCTCGCTCCCGGCACCACCCGCATCGAGTGCGCTGCCTGCGAGCCGGAAGTAGTCGACCTCTGCAATCTGCTCGTCCAAATGGGAGCCAAAATCGCTGGCATCGGTAGCCCGGAACTCACGATCACCGGCGTTGACAAGCTCTTCGGCTGCACCCACAGCGTCATCGCCGACCGGATCGAAGCCGGCACCTTTATCGCAGCCGCCGCCATCACCCGCGGCGATGTCACCGTCAAGGGAATTGCCCCCAACCTGCTCGGCGCCTTCCTCGACAAGCTGGAGGAAGCCGGCCTGCCTATGGAAGTCCGCGACGACCAGATCCGCGTGCTTCCCTACCTCGGCTCGCTCAAGCCGGTCGATATCATCACCTTGCCCTATCCGGGCTTTCCCACCGACCTTCAGGCCCAAATGTGCGCGCTGATGGCGGTGACCGAAGGCATCTCCATCATTACAGAACGCATCTACCCGAACCGCTTCATGCACGTCCCCGAACTACAGCGCATGGGCGCGGATATCGCGATCGAAGGCCCCAGCGCCATCGTGAAAGGCCCCTGCAAATTTTCCGGCGCACCGGTCATGGCTTCCGACCTTCGGGCTTCGGCCGCACTGATCCTGGCGGGCATGGCCGCCAAGGGCGAGACCTGGATCCAACGGATCTATCACCTCGACCGCGGCTACGAGCGCTTCGAGCACAAGCTCGCCGGCATCGGCGGCAAGATCGAACGCCTCAGCGACAAGGAGATGCCGAAAGAGCTATGGGCAGAATGAGTTGTGGGTTGAAAGTTCCGCTTGGTTCGTGAGACTGAACGCGAATGCCATTCTCACCCGAAGACCCGCCCACCGGCACCGATTTTATCGAGCAAAGCCTGGCCGAGCACGACAGCCCGCAGGAATCGATCCTGCGCCCGTTTAGCTTTGACGACTTTGCGGGACAACCGAAGACGCTCGAACGGCTCCGGGTCATGGTCGGCGCGGCGCGCGACCGCAGGGAAGCCCTCAACCATATCCTGCTGAGCGGTCCTCCCGGACTCGGAAAAACCACGCTTTCCCTCATCCTCGGTCATGAAATGGGTAAAAAGGTGAGTATCACCTCGGGGCCGGTCATTGACAAACCCGCCGACTTGGCCGGCCTGCTGACCAACCTCAACGAGGGCGACATTCTCTTCATCGACGAGATCCACCGCATCCCCAAGACCGTCGAAGAGTACCTCTACTCCGCGATGGAGGACTTCCGCATCGATATCATGATCGACCAGGGACCCAACGCGCGCAGCGTCCGGCTCAATTTGCCCCGTTTCACCCTCCTGGGTGCCACGACCCGCATGGGCCTGCTGACCGCTCCCTTGCGCAGCCGTTTCACCCTGCAAAGCCGGCTCAGTTACTACGACCACGCGACGCTACAGGGCATCGTCGAGCGGACCTGCGGGCTCCTTCAGGTCGAATTTGAAACGGATGGAGCCGCCGAAATCGCGCGCCGTGCCCGCGGCACCCCGCGCATCGCCAACAACTTGGTCAATTTCTGCCGCGACTATGCACAGCAACGCGGCAAAGGCGTCATTACCCGGACAATGGCCGCGGCAGCGCTCGAACTCCTCGAAATCGACCAGCACGGTCTCGACGAGATGGACAAGCAAGTGATGCGTGTGATGGCGGAGAATTACCGTGGCGGCCCGGTCGGACTGGGCACGGTGGCGGTTGCCGTCGGCGAGGAGGCCCACACGCTCGAGGAAGTCCACGAACCCTTCCTGATCCAGGAAGGCTACATCCAACGCACCGCACAGGGGCGCGTTCTAACTGAAAAAGGCTGGCATATCATCGGCCTCGAACCCGGCGGGCAGAGCGCCCAGCCAAACCTGCTCTAGAAAGAAATGCGAGCCCGGCCCTTGGCATCCGTAAGCCCCCTGCACTACGCTGACTGACATGGACCGCCATCCTTATCAATCCGGCCTCTTCACGGATCATTACCAATTGACCATGGCGCAGGGTTATTTCCTGCAAGGGCGCCAGGAAACCTCCGCAGTCTTCGACTACTTCTTCCGCCGCTGCCCCTTCGGCGGCGCTTACGTCGTCTATGCTGGACTGGAGACCTTGCTCGACGCACTGGAGGGTTTCCATTTCAGCGCCGAAGACTGCGATTTCCTCCGCGAACAGGGCTTCGGCGAAGCCTTTACCGACTACCTTCGGGATTTCCGATTCAGAGGTGATATTTTCAGCCCGCCCGAAGGGGAACTGGTCTTCCCGCATGCACCGGTCCTCAGGGTCGAGGGCAATCTGATCGAATGCCAGCTGATCGAGACCCTCGTCCTCAACGTCCTCAACTTCCAATCGCTCATCGCCACCAAAGCCGCCCGGATCCGTCAGGTCATCGGGCCGGACCGCACACTGATGGAATTCGGGCTGCGACGCGCCCAGGGCCTCGGCGGCATCCACGCCACCCGGGCCGCCCTGGTCGGCGGCGCAGAAAGCACCTCCAACGTGTATGCGGCCCGTGCATTCGGGGTCCCCTCGGTCGGAACCCAGGCCCATGCGTGGATCCAGAGCTTTGATGACGAACTGACCGCCTTTCGCGAATTTGCCCGCCACTACCCGGACAATTGTATCCTGCTTGTGGATACCTACGACACCATCCGCTCCGGCGTGCCGAATGCCATTATCGTGGCCCGGGAACTGGCGAAGGAAGGACACGCACTTGCAGGCATCCGTCTGGACAGCGGCGACCTGTTGGCATTAAGCCAGGCGGCACGCGCCCAGCTTGACGCCGCAGGCCTGAAGGATGTGCACATCGTCGCATCCAACCAGCTCGACGAATTCAAAATCGCCGCACTGCTCGATGCCGGCGCCCCGATCGACAGCTTCGGAGTCGGCACCGACCTCGCAACCGGGAAGGACGACGCAAACCTCGACGGGATCTACAAACTGGCCATGTCCGGAGGCAAAGACCGGCTCAAGCTCTCCGAAAGCCCGGCCAAGGCGATCCTCCCCGGAAGCAAGGAAGTCCGCCGCTACTTCGACGCCGAGGGCGGGATGGCCGCCGACGTGGTCTGCCGCAATACGGACGGGAAGAGTATCGACGCACGCCTGTTGCCAAAGCCCGGGGAAAGCCTGCCACTCAAGGGACTCCGCTACGAAGTGCTACAGCAGCCGGTCATGACCGGAGGACATCGCACCGCACCGCCGAGGCAAGCGAAGCAGATACGCGAGTGCGTGCAAAACAATCTCAGCCGGCTTCCCCAGGGATACAAAGCACTCAACAATCCCGCCGCTTATCCGGTCGCCGCAAGCCATGAGCTGCTGGAACATCGACTGCACCTGCAAAACGAAATCCGATCCCGCCTATGAAAGCCGCACTCCTCATCGTGGACGTCCAAAATGACTTTCTTCCCGGCGGCGCGCTCGCCGCACCGGAAGGCGACAGCATCCTCCCTGCGATCAATTCGCTGGTGCAACGCTTCGATATCGTGCTGGCCTCCCAGGACTGGCATCCGGAACAGACCGCCCACTTTGACAAATGGCCCGTCCACTGTGTCCGCGACACACCCGGCGCAGCACTGTCCCCCGCCCTGGACAGCGCGCAGATCACCCACCTCCTGCACAAGGGAACCGGCACGCAAGACGACGGCTATTCCGCCTTTGAGGCCACCAATATCGACCTCGACGCCTACCTGAAAACCCTCGGAATCACCAAGCTCTACATTTGCGGAATCGCCACCGACTATTGCGTCATGAACACCGTACTCGACGCCTGCAAAGCAGGCTACGAGAGCTACGTCGTGGAAGATGCGGTCAAGGGGATCGAGCTCAAGGACGGCGACATCGCGCGGGCTTACGAAAGCATGGAAGCCGCCGGGGCCCAACGGATCCGGTCGGGCGAGATCAAGCTGTAACGACATTCGGCCCAGCACGACGTGCGTTGTTTCTACCACCCGGATTATTTCCTCCCGCTCCCGCCCGGGCACCCGTTCCCGATGGAGAAATTTCCGGATGCCTATGGCTTGGTCAAACACAAGGTCGAGGTGTATCCGCCCCGCACGCTCCAACGATCCGATCTGGAGCGTGCTCACCTGCCAAACTATCTGAATGCGGTCAACCGGGACGACCCACGCGGCCAGCCCCACGGACTGACGACTTACGACCGGAACCGGCTCGGGCTTCCACCCGGACCACGCCTACTCGAACGCTCGATGCTGGAAACCGCGGGTACGGTATCCGCCACCCTGGCAGCCCGGGAGGACGGGCTTGCCGCCAACTTGGCCGGCGGCACCCACCATGCCTTCCCGGATCGCGGCCTGGGGTTTTGCGTGCTCAATGACATCGCCGTCGCCATTGAATACCTGCGTGCAAGCGGCCAAGCACCCGGACAAATCCTGATCGTTGATACCGACGCACATCAGGGCAATGCGAACCATGCCTACTTCCGTAACGATCCCGGAGTCTTCACCTACTCCATTCATGTCGGAAAAAACTACCCGGCGGTCAAGGAACCCGGCGACTGCGACGTACCGCTTCCCCGCTATGTCGAAAGCCTCGATTACCTAGAAGCCTTGCAAGCCAGCCTGCCTCCGGTCTTCGCAGCAACCGAACCGGACCTCGTGTTCTGGATCAGCGGTGCCGACTGCCACAGCGACGACCGCTTCGGCCAAATGCGCCTCTCCCATGAAGCCATAGCCGAACGCGACCATTGCGTCCTGGAACTCTGCCGGGAATACGGCTGCACCACCCCCGGAGCCGGAACCGTCCTGGTCTACGGAGGCGGTTACCAACCCAAGCCCGGAATGACCGGCTGGATCCATGCCCAGACCGTCCTGCGCACAGCCCGTACACATGAAACGGGACCGGCATAACGCGGCCAAGTGATAGGAGCGCCGCAGCATACTAATATCTCACGGCCGGGCGCCTGACGGCTTGCTAACCGTTTCAGGAACAGACATCCTAAGGCTTTGATGCAACGATGTACTAAGTGCAATAAGCGTATCGCCGTCGGCGGCAAAGCGCTGGGGAGCGAGCATTACTGCAGCGACCGCTGCCTGAAGCAGGGGCTCCTCCAAGCTTCCCGCGAATTTCTCGGCGAGGAACTCATCTTTGAGCGCATCGAGAGCATACACCAAGGGCCCTGCCCCAAATGTGGAGGCCATGGTCCGGTCGACATGCAAACCCACTACACGGTGTGGTCCGCAATCATCCTCACATCCTATAAAGACGTACCCGAAATCTGCTGCAAGCGCTGTGGCATCCAGAAGAAAATCGGCGGCCTGTTTTTCTCCGGATTTCTCGGATGGTGGGGCATCCCATTTGGAATCGTTATAACCCCGATCCAAGTCATCCGCAATCTCGTCGCCCTCTTTCAAGCGCCCAGTTCCAAGAAAGTTTCCAAAGCGCTGGATGAAATGGTGCGGATGGAACTGGGTGCCCGTACTCTCTTGGAGAAACAGAGTATTGAAGCTGAAAAAACAATCGGCCCTCCGGAATTACCAAATCGTCCGCGCAGCTAGTACTGCCCAAACCGCGCTTCACTTTCCCCGCGTCAATTCATAAAAACGGTGGCCGCCGATCACCAGCCGGCGCCGTTTTGTTTGCTGCAATTGATGTGGGTCGATGACTAACCGGCTGCCTCCGGAGAGCAGGCCTTGAAAAAATGCTTGGATCGTTTTCATGCCAATAGACTAACGAAATAGGCTCAGCCCGCACAGATACAGGCCATGGAAACCTTATCTGTGACAGAACCTGCTTTTCCCATCTGTGCAGGTCGATTTTTCAGAATCTGTAACTGTTACTCCCCTTCGACTTGTGCTACAGTCCCACGATGCAGGATACAGCCACAGTCACGGAGTTCATCTACGAGCGGATCGCACGCGAACTCACCGAACAGATTCAGAACGGAATCCTGCAAATCGGCGACCGGCTCCCTTCCGTGCGCGAAATCTGCCGAAGGGAACAGGTTAGCCCGGGCAGCGCCATGCAGGCCTTCGCCCTGCTGGAAGCGCGCGGACTGGTGGAGGCCAAACCGAAATCCGGCTTTTACGTACGGGCGCGTCGGATCGCCGACGCCAGTCAACCCGGACCCAGCCGGAGTAGTTTGGACCCCACCGCGGTCGGCGTCTCCGATCTGGTCGCCCAATTCTACAAAGAGGTCCACAATACGAGACTCATCCCGCTCGGCGGCAACATCCCCGCTCCGGATTTTTTCCCGAATGAAAAGCTGTCGCGCATGTTGGCTGCAGCCGTGCGCGAAAGGCCGGAATTACTCGGCGACTATTGCGTGAACCAAGGCCTGCCCGAATTCACCCGGCAACTGGCCTTGCGCCTCAGTTCATATGGCTGCCAAGTACCGCCAAACGAGATCGTCGTCACCTACGGGGCGACCGAGGCCCTCAATCTCGCCATCCGTGCAGTCGCCCGGCCCGGAGAGATCATCGCAGTCGAAACGCCTTGCTATTTCGGCGTGCTGGAAATCCTCGAAAGCCTCGGCCTGAAAGTCGCGCTGATCCCAAGCACCAGCGAGCACGGGATCCATCTGGACCATCTGGAAAAGGCGCTGCAGACCCATGACATTAAAGCGCTGGTCCTCGTCACCAGCTTCAGCAATCCAAACGGAGCCTGCCTGCCCCCGGCAAAGCGCAAAGCCCTGTACGAACTACTCAAGCGCTATGACACCCCCCTGATCGAGGACGATGTCTACGGCGACCTACACTTCGGCCCCGACCGTCCACGACCAGTCAAGGCCCACGACCGGGAGGGGCTCGTCATGTATTGCAGCTCCTTTTCCAAAAGTCTCGCGCCGGGCTTACGTACCGGCTGGATCGCCGCCGGCCGCTATCAGGACCGGGTCGCACGCTTGAAGTTCATCAACAGTATCGGCACACCGGCCGTCACCCAGCTGGCCCTGGCCAAATACCTGCAGTCGGGGGCTTACGAGCGCCACCTGAGAAACATGCGAAGACGCTTTGCCACGCAGGTTTCGCAAACCCTCGAAGCGCTTCTCGAGTCCTTTCCGGAAGGCACCGCCGTCAGTCAGCCGCAAGGCGGTTGCTCGGTCTGGGTGCAATTGCCGGATCATGTCAATGCACTGGATTTGCATGACTACGCCATCAAGGAAGGCATCTCGATCGCCCCCGGGCAGCTGTTTTGCCCCGCCAAGGACATTCAGAACCGTATCCGTATCAGCTGCAGCCACCCGGTCACGGACGAGGTCCGCCGTGCAATCCGCAAACTGGGCAGCAAAGTCAAACAACTCTCGTCCGTCCAACTGATTGGATAGGCACAGGCTCCTTTCTGCGTTGCACTCGGCAGCTTCCCTTTCAGTCTACCCCCACTATGG
Organism: Coraliomargarita parva; assembly: GCF_027257905.1. Lineage (NCBI taxonomy): Bacteria > Pseudomonadati > Verrucomicrobiota > Opitutia > Puniceicoccales > Coraliomargaritaceae > Coraliomargarita > Coraliomargarita parva. Next base: position 179,327 of record NZ_JAPZEI010000005.1, on the reverse strand, counting down.
GCCGCAATTCCGTACATAAGATCAAGAAGCCGCCGCGTCACTCCCAACTGGCGGCAGTGGTACACATTGAGAACGAAGACGATCTCTTCGATTTGATTGAGCGTACGGACAACCCGCTCATTCTCGTGCTGGAAGGCGTGCAGGACCCCCACAATCTGGGCGCCTGCCTGCGCACCGCTTCCGGTGCCGGTGTAACTGCGGTCATTGCCCCGGTCAAGGGCGCCTGCGGCATCACCCCCACGGTCCGCGATATTTCCTGTGGCGGCGCCGACGACATCCCCTTCCTCAAAGTGAAAAATATCGGTATGCTGCTGCGCAAGCTCAGCGACCAGGGGATCCAGATAATCGGCACCTCCGACCGCGGCGACGACTCCCTCTACGATGTCGACTTCTCCGGCCCTGCCGCACTGGTACTGGGAAGCGAAGGCTGGGGTCTCCGCAAAGTGACAGGCGACCTCTGCGACCGCCTGGTCAGCATCCCCATGGCGGGTACGGTGGACTGCCTCAACGTCTCCGTCTCAGCGGGCGTCTGCCTGTACGAAGCGGTACGGCAGCGGCTCTAAGCCGCATCACCAATCCATAATCGCACGGATGTGCGCGCTCAGGATGTCCGCGTTGCGTTGATGGTGCCTCACCCGCGGGTGCTTTCGAAAGCCGTCGAAGGGGAAAAAGCAGGTCGAGAGCTTGGTATCGCCTTCCGCCTCCATTTCGGCAACGGCCGTTTCGATATAACCGGGCCATTGGCTGTCCGGGGCGGTTGCATCCATGGAGCCGAGTGCACACACAATCTGAGCTTCGGGGTAGACCGTACGCAGGGAAGCAATGAACTGCTTGTAGGCGGCTATAATATCCGGCCCCGTCGGCACCGGATCAAGACGGCCGACGAGCCACTTGTCATTTTGAAAGAGATTCACCACCACCACATCGGGCGTCCACTGGCTGAAGTCCCAACGGCTGCCTGCATCCGAAGGTGTCACCCGGTCATACATTTCCGGCATGACCAGAGGGAACCAACTCTTGATGATTCCGATGCCGCTCTTTGCGATACAACGGTATTCGGCCTCCAACTGGCGGGCAGTGATCGCACCGTATGCCATGTAGTTGTTCTCCACATGCATGCCCTTGTCACCGGCATCCTCGGGAGCAAGGTTACCCATTCCGCAAGTAATGGAGTCGCCGTAAAACTCGATCTTGCGCACCGGCTTGGCGGGGGGCGGCAACAGACGCCCGGCTTCGTCGATACGGATGCCTTCGAAAACCGTCTTCCCCTGGAAACCTTCGTTCCGCTTGAACAATACGACCTCGTTCTCCGTCGCCAACAAGGAGGCCGGGACTGTATAACTGTGCTCGCCGGGCTCGCAATCGATGACAAAAGCATCGGCCTCGTTACCGTTCACGATGACCTGGTAGAAATTCTCGCCACGCTCATCATCCAGGACCAGATCGAGGGAACCGCCCTCAAAGGCAAATTTCACCGTGCTGCCGGGCCATGTCAGCAAGACACCCGCATCCTGCAGAACTGTGCGCCCCTCATACAAGAAATCATCCGCATTTGCGGCGACCTCTTGAGAAGCAGCGGTGAGAAGGGCGGCCGGCAACAGGCCCCCCAGACAAAACGAGACAAGTAATAGGGATCGCTTCATAACTCTTCCATGAGGCAATCAGCTCACTCCACCAATGTCTAGCCGATCCGACCCGATGATGCCACCAACACAGACTTACAAGCGCAGACATATTCATGTATAAGACTTGTCATCCCAAAGCCGATGCGTCTTAGTTCCGCTACCACTCCCAAAGAGACCCTCCCCACTATGAAAAAGATATTCGTCTCCGGTTGCTACGATATCCTCCACGCGGGGCACATCCAGTTTTTCAAGGAAGCCAAAGCGCTCGGCGACCACCTGACCGTCTGCTTTGCTTCGGATCAGGTACTCTGGGAGCACAAGAATCGCCGGACATCGCTCCCGCAAGACCACAAGTTGGCTCTCATCAGCAACCTGGAGGTGGTCGACCAGGTGGTCATCGGCGGAAGCCAGGAACTGGGGCTCGATTTCAAGGATCACTTTCTGAAGATCAAACCGCATGTTCTCGCGGTGACCGAGGATGATCAATATGGCCCCAAGAAGCGAGAGCTCTGCGACGCGGTTGGGGCCGAATACGTGATCCTGCCGAAAACACCCCCCGCCTTTACCCCGGTATCTACGAGTTCGATCGTCCGCAATATCCGGACCCCCGCACAGGCGCCCTTGCGCGTCGATTTCGGGGGCGGCTGGCTCGACGTACCGAAGTATGCGCGGGAGGGTGCCTACATCGTGAACTGCGCCATCTCACCTCTGGTCTCGCTCACAAAGTGGGGCTACGAACAAAAGTCCGGCTTGGGTGGCAGCGGCGCCTGGTCACTCCTCAATGGCAACGATGGCGTGGAAAGCGAACTCAGCCTCGGCGTCGGCTGGCAAGACCCGGCCATCATCCGTGAAACCGGGGTCTGCGTCTGGCGAAGCGGCGACAAGCCTGTACTCCACTTCAAACGTAACGGGGACTTTCTTTACGGTCACATGGCACTACACTACACGGATATGCCCCACGACACACCAGGCAATGTCGACAATCTGCGTGACTTCGACCTGATAGAGAAAGCGGGGCATGTCGCGAAAGAGGCGGTCATCGAGGGAAATGTGCGAGTCCTCGGTGAAGCGATCCGGTTGAGCCATCAGGCACAACTCGGTGAAGGCATGCGCGAGCTTCCTCAAGCAGATGGCGCTTTAGCCTGCAAATACTGTGGCGGCGGCTGGGGCGGGTATGCACTTTATCTCTTTGCCGAACCGGAAGCACGCGACCAGTTTGTGGCTCGAGGCAACAATAACCGCCCAATCGAGCCCTACATCACAATTCGCTAACTGATCCAACCATCAGCGCCAGGCAGAACGTGCGTGCCGGACAGCACGACATTTCAGGATTAGGGCCAAGCCGCCGACTAGGCCGACGAACCAGACCTGGGAGACTTCAGGAATCAAGTACGGCTCAGTTAATACGATCGTACCGTCAGCATCCCCGACCCAAGTGGAGGTGATCATCTCCCCTGACGCCACGGACTGGACATGCGCCCCAGTGGCAAAAAACTCCTTGATAACCGTGCCCTGCGGATTCGTCATCGCGCCGATGTTCGCATCCGAGCCCATGCTCTGAGTGCTGTAAAAATCGAAATCCGCCGCACTCAAGCTCCCCCCCGGCAGGCTCACTTCATAGACAATATAGTCCCCGTTCATAAAACGGGCATCCGTCGCAGCCGTTTCAAAGCTGAACTCGATATCGAAATACCCGTTTCCATTTGCCTTCAGGGTGCTGTAGCCGGTCGAGACTCCCACAGGGGAAAGCGCTTCCGGTGCAAAAAAGGACGATTCCACGAGATCGAATTCCAAGGCGGTGGGATCCAGGTCCGGGTTGAGATTCAGATACCACTCGCTGATAAACTCGTTGCCGGTCAAGCCGGTGGCATGAAAGAGAAGCTCAACGGTATCGGTCTCCACCTCCACCACATCCATGGCTTGAACACGTAGCCAAGGGGTCTCCCCCGCCAACACCACCTTGTCACTGTCAAAAACGGAATCCAGTTCGAGCAGGAGAACTGCTCCGGATGCCATTGCTGCGGCGAACCAATGCCCGCATGTAAGAACTGTAAAGAGCCGGATCATGGCGAATAAAACCCGGCGACGAGCACAATCGACAGGTTTACAATTTTTTAGCATAGCCAATGCCAACAAACGCTGGCTTGCATAGCCTGCTACAAGTTTAGCCCCTCTTTCCATCGGACCTAGAGCTCACCCCTCAGTGATTTTAGGGAGATTTCTCTGCGAAAAAGACAGGCGAACCCCATGGCCTGTACAAAATCGACCAACCCGCTCATATCTGCGAGACGGGAAGGAATCCGGGGGCCTTTCCGCTCGGATTTTCCTTTACGACTACGCAGAGCGGTCCAGTTTAGAGGGTTTCACGTTTTCTGACATGAGCCTGATCGATACAATTCGCACCAATACCGACACGATCATCGGCGACGCCGAACTGGAGGACCGCCTCCACGGCAGCCGACCGCTCCGCGTCAAGCTGGGGGTCGACCCCACTCGTCCGGACCTGACCTTCGGTCACCTCGTCGTGTTCAACAAACTACGCCAGTTTCAGGACCTCGGGCACCAGGCCGTTCTCATCATCGGGGACTTCACGACCCTGATCGGAGATCCCTCCGGCCGCTCCTCCACACGCCCGGTCCTGACCAAGGAAGAAATCAAGGAAAACGCGAAGACCTATCTGGACCAGGCCTTCAAGATTCTCGATGAGGAAAAGACCGTTGTTCACTTCAACAGCGAGTGGTTCAGCGAGATGGGCTTTGAAGACTGCCTCAAGCTCGCGCGGAAGATGACGGTGGCCCGAATGCTGGAGCGCGACGACTTTGCCAAGCGCTACGCATCCAACGCCCCGATTTCCATCATTGAGTTTCTCTACCCATTGATTCAAGGCTACGATTCCCTGGTGCTGAATGCCGACGTTGAAATCGGCGGCACCGACCAGCTCTTCAACATGCTCGTCGGCCGCGCCCTGCAAAAAGATGCGGGCAAGCAGGAGCAAGCCGTCATCACGATGCCGCTGCTCGTCGGCCTCGACGGGGTCAAGAAGATGTCCAAGAGCGCGGACAACTACATTGCCTTTACCGACACGCCCAAGGAGATGTTCGGCAAGATCATGTCGATCAGTGACGACACCATGTGGGACTACTACAAGCTCCTGCTGGAGTCCAAGGACGATCAAATCGCGAAGCTCAAGGCCGGACATCCGATGCAGGCAAAGAAGAACCTGGCGTCCTCCCTCGTCGGGCAATTCCACTCGATGAAAGCCGCCAAGCACGAACTGGAGCAGTTCGAGCAGGTCTTCTCGCGCAACCAACTGCCTGACGATATGCCGACCTTCACCTGGAACGATCTTCTGGGAGATGCGGAAAACGCCGCACTGGTTGAGGTGATGGCCCAGTCCGAACTCTTTGAAAGCAAGGGCGCGATCCGCCGCTTGATCCAACAGGGCGGGGTGAAACTCAACGGAGAAAAGCAAACCGATCCGAACCGCCCAATCAGTCCCTCCGACGAAGACCAGATTTTCCAAGCCGGAAAACGCGTATTCTTCAAACTGGTCGGCTAGGACTTGTGGTAATTATTTGACTTTCAATTCCTTTCATAGAAAAACTCGGTCCCAGAACCGGACTTCACCGCAAAGACCATTTAAACGACACACGTGCTGGGACTACTCTCCAACGACATAGGCATCGACTTGGGCACGGCGAACACGCTCGTATTCGCCAAAGACAAGGGTATCGTGCTGCGCGAACCCAGCGTGGTGGCGATCTATAGCTCGACCAAGAAAGTCTGTGCCGTGGGAGCGGAAGCAAAGAAGATGCTGGGCCGCACCCCGGGTAATATCACGGCCATCCGCCCGATGAAGGACGGGGTCATCGCCGACTTTGAAATTACCGAGGCGATGCTGCGTTATTTCATCAACAAGGTGAATCGCCGCAAGACCTTCGTCGCTCCGCGCATCGTCGTCGCCGTTCCTTCGGGCATTACCGAGGTGGAACGCCGGGCCGTGAAAGACTCCGCCATCCGTGCCGGCGCCCGCGACGTCGTGCTGATCGAAGAACCGATGGCCGCCGCCATCGGCGTAGGCCTGCCGATCGATGAACCCGCAGCCAACATGATCGTGGACATCGGCGGGGGTACCACCGAAGTCGCAATTATTTCCCTCGCCGGTGTGGTCTACACCAAAAGTATCCGCGTCGGAGGTGATGAAATTGATACCGCGATCGTGAACTACATGAAGCGCGCCTACAACCTGATGATTGGTGAGCGCACTTCGGAAGAAATCAAGATCAAGATCGGTTCCGCCTTCCCGCTCGAGGAGGAAGTTTCCATGGAAGTCAGGGGCCGTGACTCGGTGGCCGGTCTGCCCAAGACCATCACGATCACCTCCCAGGAAATCCGCGAAGCCCTCACAGACACCATTGCATCGATCACCGAACTGGTCCGCAATGCGCTGGAACGTTGCCCACCGGAACTATCCGCTGACCTGGTTGACCGCGGCTTCGTGCTGGCCGGCGGCGGCGCCATGATCCGCGGCCTCGACCAACAGCTCAGCGATGCCACCGGGCTTCCCGTTATTATTGCAGACGATCCGCTCAGCGCCGTAGCCAACGGCACCGGCATGGTCTTGCAGGATCTGGCCTTTCTCTTGAAAGACCTCACCGGAACCCCGAAAAACTAATCCCCGACCGTGGCGAGCATACGCCTCGATAAGTGGAAACCACTGGTCGCGCTCGGCGTGTTTCTCCTCGCATGGTGGCTCCTGCCGACCTTCTTCAAGTCCTTTCTACGAATCAGCTTCAATGAGTTCCAGGCGCCGGCCTGGGTGGCCAGCTCCTACTTGGACGACCTGGAAGGCTTTTGGGCACGACGCAGCCACTCCAAGATCGAACTCATCGAAGCCGGGCAGGAACTGGCACGTCAGAAGGCATTCTATCAGTTGCTGGCACAGCGCAACGAGACCCTCGAAGCGGAAGTCACGCGACTCGAAGGCGTACTCAATCTGCCCAGCCGACGGGAGTTCCGCTACGAGGTAGCGCGTGTGATCCGCCGCGACCTCAACGCCTGGTGGCAGCAGGTCACCATCCGCAAGGGACGCGATTACGACATTCCCGAGGGAGCCGCCGTTATCTTTTCCGGCGGCGTGGTGGGCCGCGTCGTCGAAGTCAACGCATTCACCAGCCGCGTCGAGCTCCTAACCAGCCCGAATTTCCGCATGGCCGCCACCTTCGAAGGCGATGACCGCCCGGTCGTCTACCAAGGCCGCGGCCAAAGCGGCTTCGGACAGCCCTTCGGCGAAGTGCAGGACGCACCTCAGGATCTGGTCGCCAATTCACAAGTGCCGCTCAGACTTGTCTCCACGGGGCTCGGCGGCACCTTTCCTCCGGGCCTGACCATCGGCAGTGTGCCATGGCTGGAACCGGGCATCACCGGGATCTTTCAAGCCGGTGCGGTCCAGCTGGACCCACGGTTGCTCAGCCTCCACGAGGTCGCGATCCTCATCCCGCTCACCCCCCTGGAACTGGAAGACGATGCTCTTTGACCCGCGCATCCTCATCCTCTGTGGAGCGAACACGCTCCTCTTCTACCTGACACAACTGGTCAACTCGAGCCTGGCGGCATGGTCGCTCCACCTGGTGCTCCTCGGGCCCATGATCGTCATCCCGGCGCTCTATCTGCATCGCAATAATTTCATGATCTGCGCCTCCCTCACCGGACTTTGGGTGGATGCCGCCCTGCCCACGCCCTTCGGACTCTTTACTATCAGCTTCCTTTGTATCGGAACCTTCCTGTTGATGACCCGTGTCCGCTTCAGAACCGAACATAACTACCATTTGATCCTGCTCGCCCACGCGATTAACTTTATCTGTATTGTCCTGATTACGGTGGCAATGTCAGGCGACCAGCTTGCGTTTATCGGCTTCTGGATACAACTCCTGACCACCTCGTTGCTTTCCCACCTCGCTCTGCTCTTCATCGCACCCTGGTTCTTCAACGTGGAACGCCTGCTTTTTGAAATTTGTCGAGTGGATCCAGAACCGGAGGACCTTCCCTTTGTCTAGGAATTGCAAACCGTAGCGGTAAATGGATCAGTATGACGTGCAAAGCCGGGAAAACCCGCGCGTACTGTTTTTCCTCTGGATCACTCTGGGGGCGAGCCTCGTCCTGCTCATCGGCCTGGGCTGGCGTCAATTGGTCGCCCGCAAGGAATACGAGGCCATAGAACGTCAACAGACGGAACGCCGTATCCTCATGCCAGGGCCGCGCGGTGATATCTACGACCGGAATGGAAACCTGCTCGTCGGCAACCGCCCCCATTATTCGGCCGTCGTTTATTTGGATGACCTTCGACCAGAGTTCCGGAAAGCCTATTCCACCATCATCCGGGCGGAACGCGAGCGGCTCAGCGAGGAATACGAGAGCACGCCCGAAGCGGAACGCCCGGCCAGCCCGCCACACCCCAACTACAACGAGCTGCAGTGGGTCGCGCGCGAGTCTGTCATTCAGCACTATATTGATCTCATCAATCAGGTCACCGGCCGTGACGACAGCATCACACGCACGAAAATCATGCGGCACTTCAATGAGCAGCTACTGCTCCCCTTGCCGCTGGTGGAAGACCTGACACCCGATCAATATGCCCGCCTGGTCGAGCAGATCCCGGTACCGCCACACTCCCCCATCCGAATCCACACAGATACCGCGCGCTATTACCCCTATGGGAAACTGGCAGCACATACCCTAGGCTATGTCCAGGAAGTTTACCCTGAGGCCGACGAAATACCGAACGACGGGATCAAAACCTTCACCTTCAAGACCAAACGCGGCAAGACAGGCTTGGAACACTGGTTCGATGACCGGCTCTCCGGCAGTACGGGCATGGAAATCTGGCGGGTCGACCCGCTCGGCTTCCAAGATACGCGTCTCGAGATGCTTCCCCCGAAACAAGGGCAGGACCTGATTACCAGTATCGACATCGACCTGCAGATGGCGGCCGAAACCGCACTGGGTGAACGTACCGGCGCGGTGGTCGCACTGGACATTCAAACCGGCGAGGTCCTCACCATCGCCAGTCACCCCTCTTACGACCTGAACCGGCTGAGTCCCTTCATTCCACGCGAGACCTTTGACGAAATCAACGAAGCCGGAGGCTGGCTCAACCGGGCCCACCAACTTTCCTACCCTCCCGGCTCCACCTTCAAGCTGATCAGCTCCATCGCCGGCATGCGTGCCGATACCATCGACCAGCACACCGAGCACGATTGCCAGGGAGTCTATCGCGTGGGCAACCGGGTCTTCCGCTGCAATGCCCGCTATGGGCACGGACTCGTCGACCTAAGTACCGCAATCGAAAAGAGCTGTAATGTTTTCTTCTATGCGGAAGGCCTTCGCATGGGCATCGATGTCCTCAGCTCCGAAGCCAAGCGATTCGGTTTGGACGAAAAGACCGGCATCCAAATTCCCTTTGAAACGAGCCGCCTGGTGGTCCCCACCAAGGAATGGAAGCGTGAACGGATCGGCGTCGGATGGGTTCCGGGCGACACCGCAAACACCGCCATCGGTCAAGGTTTCCTCTTGGTCACACCCCTCCAGATGGCCACCGCCATCGCATCCATCGCACGGAGCGAAACCCGAACCAAGCCGACCATGCTGGCGCTCTCACGCGAAGAAGCCATGCAGGTCAATCACGGAGGCGAGCCCATCGGCCTTACGCCGCTGCAGAAGAAAATGCTTTGGGAAGGCATGGAACGGGTCGTGGGCCCTGACGGAACCGGGCGTCTGGTTAAGATCGACGGATTCCGCATCGGCGGAAAAACCGGGACCGCGGACTTCAGGGCCCACGGGAAAGAGGTCAACCTCGCCTGGTTCGTCGGCTTTGCCCCGATTGAGAATCCGCAAATCGCGGTCGCCGTCATGGTCCAAGGCACCAAGGAGGATCAAAGCTACCACGGTGGCTCGACCGCAGGCCCCGTCGCCAAAGACCTCTTTCTCAAGTTCATCGAGAAGTACCCCGAGCGCGCCGGCTTTCCGACCGCGGAACGTTAAAAACGCAACAGTCTATAATTTGCGGATATCCGCGTAACTGCCGCTCGGCAGTTCCCGTAATCGCGGAAAGGCCTCGATCAGCTTTCGGGCACAGGTCTCACCGTCCGGCATATCTGCCGTGCCTTTGGCTGCCTTCAACCGCTCCAGCGTTTCATAGCGCTCATCCGTCGGCTGGGCCGTAAGGTAATCCTGCATCGCCGTATCGACCAAGCCCGGAGCCAAGGCCGTAAAATGTGCTTCCGGATGCTCGCCGGCATACAACTTGACCAGCATGTTCAGCGCGGCCTTGGAAAGACTGTAGCCATTCCAGCCACGGCTGCCGGATTGGGACGCCCCGGATGAGATGGCCACCACTTGGGCGATTGCCGGCACACGCTCGAACAACAGATCCAGAAGCCATTTATTGGCAAACACATTGACCTCCATGGTCTCACGGATGTCGTCCAGCGGGGTCGCTTTCATGTCGCGGATCTGCCCAAGCTTTCCGGCATTGAGAATCACCTGATCAAAATGAGTCACTCCCTCGATAAACTGCCCGAGCACGGGCTCCGCCGCAGTGGCATCCGCCAGATTCACCGAGGTAAAGTGTAAGCCTTGCGCAATCAGGCCTGCCGGAGCCCGGCGGCTACAGCCCCAAACCTGCGCTCCCATCTCCAAGTACACCTTAGCCAAGCCATGGCCCAGACCTGAACTGACTCCTGTAATGAAAATATTCCGAGACATGGCTTATAAGTGACAAAGATTCAGGCCCATGGCAACCCAAGCCACCGCTCGCAGGCATCGCCAAATCCGGTCTTGCTTGATGTCAGCTCCGATCGCACATTTTAAATAGGACCAAGGCGGGAATCCCGCACCATCGACAGGATAGACTCTCCTTTTAACCAAGCATGCAGGCCTACTCCTTTGACATCTTCGACACCCTGATCGCACGTGCCGTTGCCACGGATCGGGGAGTGTTCAGTATGATGCGCGCGGAACTCAGGCGAGGCCAGATTCCGGAGATTCCAGACAGGATCGTTCAAGAATTCTTCCACATCCGGATCGAAGCCCAAAAGCTGGCCATGACGGATGAAAAGCATCCGCACCCGGAAGTCACACTCGATGAGATCTACCGGGCGATGGGAAAGCGCTACCACGAGCTTCAAGCCTCGCACCTGAAGAGCTTACAGGCTCTGGAGGAGTCGGTCGAGGTGGAGCTCTGCTATGGCATCCCCACACAGATCGAGCGGGCCCTGGCGCTACACGACCGGGGGCTGAAGGTAATCCTCATGTCCGACATGTACCTGAGTAAACAGGTGATCGAGCAAATCCTCACAAAGATAGAGCCCCGATTGATGGAACTGCCACTCTATCTCTCCTCTGAATTGCGGGTCACCAAAGCGGACGGCTCGCTCTACGAATTGGCCCTCAAGGAAGAACAACTTTCCCCCAAACAGCTCCATCACACCGGAGATAACTTCCGCTCGGATTGCCTCATGGCCAAGCGGTACGGGGTGCCGTTCACCCACTATCGCGAAGCCGAATTGAACCCGCTGGAGAAGGCCTATCTCCGCGAAAGCTCAAACCAGTTCCTGCAGCTCCATGCCGGAGTCAGCCGGCAATGCCGCCTTCAGGCCGGCACCCAGCCGCCCTCCTACCACCTCGGTGCCGTATTCACCGGGCCCTTGTTTTTCGGCTTTGTCCATGAACTGCTGCAGAAGGCTCAACACGAAGGCATCCGGCGTGTGTATTTCCTCGCCCGGGATGGCTACCTGATGAAGCTGATCGCCGATATTCTGGTGGACAAACTGCAGCTGGAGATCGACGTCCGCTACCTCTATGTCTCCCGGCAGTCTACCTACTTTGCCTCGCTTCTACGCCTGACTGAGGAAAACCTAAGCCTGAGCTTTCAGGAAATGGACAATGTCATGACCCTCGAGCTCTTGGGCAAACGCCTGCGAACCGAACCGGAAGAACTGCTATCACAGCTGGATCCGAAACTGGCTGGCGAACTCCGCTCACAAGGCCCGAAGCAGCAGATGGAACCCGGACAAGTCCATGCCATCAAGGACGCCATCCTGAAAAACGAAGACTTCCGCCACCTGATCGAGTCCAAGGCTGCTACGGAGCGTGAGCTGGTACTGGCTTATTTCCGGCAGGAGGGATTACTGGATGGCGGGCGGATCGGCTGTGTCGATATCGGCTGGAAAGGGACCCTGCAGGACGCCATGTTCACCATCCTGCAGAGTGCAATGCCCAACATTGCCATCACCTCCTACTATTTTGCAGTCACCCACTATAGCCGGAAGACCTACCCGGAAAACCGTAAGATCCCCTACTGCATGTATCCTTCCACCAAGGCCGGCATCGGCCCGGTGTTTGAGCTGCTGCTGCAGTGCCCGCACGGAACCACGATCAAGTATAGCCAGGATGCCGACGGCCGCTACCAGCCTGTCTTAAAGGCGCCGGCGCAGGACCAGAAAGCTTGGTGCGTCGAAAGCTATGCCGAGGGTATCCAGCGATTCAGTACAATCCTGACCGGCTGGTTGCAGGAGCATCCGGAAATGGAGCCCACCTACATGGGAATCACTCCGATCCTCGTCGAAAAACTGAAGGATGCGGATCCCTTCATCGCCACCTCGCTCGGCGATCTGCTCTACAGTGGCAACCAGGAAGAAACACGTCTGCGACCGATGGCCCCCGCCTTTACCTTCACAATGGCACTGCGTTACATATTTGCCTCCGAGCCGAGCCGCGGGTGGATGACGCAATGGTTTGACGGCAGCTATAACCGAAGCGGCCTGCCAAGCAAGTGCCTCCTGTCCCTCGATCCGCGGCGACAGATCCGAAAAGTCATCCGCCAGATCTGCCCGTCGACTCGCTTCGAGGAGTGGAGGGATTCGATGCGCCGCCGGGTCAAGCTTCTGTGCACCCGCCGCCGGACCTAGCCCAGCAGTTCCGGAATGGTGAAGGAAATTGTGGTTCCCTCCCCCGGAGCCGATTCCCAGGTAAGATGGCCCCCGTGCCGCTGTACGAAGTCCTCACAGAGCATCAGTCCGAAACCGGACCCGACCTCGCCTGAAGTACCGCTCTGCTTTTTACGGTCGTCGATCTTGAGTAATAAAGCCTGCACTTCCGGGCTCATGCCGACCCCCTTGTCGCACACTTGAAACTCCCAAAGTCCGGGCTGGCGATAGATCCGGACCGTCACAACGCCTCCCTGATGCGAATATTTCAAAGCATTGGAGAGCAGGTTCCGGAAGATCGCCTGCAACATGTATGGATCGGCACGAATCAAGCCGCTATCGTAGGCTTCCAGCCGGATCTTCTGGTTCTTACGCGCGGCCATGCTTTCGAGACGTTCCATTTCGGTTTCGATCAGCTGCGTGATCTCAATCCGCTCCATACGGAATTTCAATTCCTGCCCCGAGCTTCGGGTCCACGCAACCAGATCCCTTAAGAGATCATCGGCATCGTGGGCCGATCGGCGAATCAGGCCGCTAAGACGCTTGGCGTCTTCCACATCCCCCTGGTCCAATCGCTTATCCAGAAGGCTCACCAAAGTGACCACCCCGCCGATCGCGGTGCGCAAGTCGTGACCGACAATCGACAGCAAGCGGTCCTTGCTATGGTTCAGGGCCTGAAGACGAATCTCTTCGTCGGTCGGGCTCCCAAAGGGGTGTTCCACGCCGTGCTTGGCCAGATTTGCATCGGAATCATCAGACTGGGGCATTGTAGATACGAGTTTATCCGAATGACCTACCTTGTCGATCCCGGATCATTGAATTGCAGGCCGCAGTGATCTGCTTGACCTGATTGCAGATATCCATGTCCTGAAGCTAGAACGAACGCCGCAGCCATTAGCAATCGAGCGCCATCTTAATGGATTTCACCTTCACATTCCTCCATCTCTTCTTTCTCGTTACCTGCCTCATTTCCCCGCTCCTGCTCGCCTTCACGGTGTGCATCTGCGTCCTTGGGATGATCGTGGGTAAAATCGAATGCTGGTCGCGGGGCGATGCACTCTATTGGGCCTTCATCACAGCCCTGACCGTGGGATATGGTGATTACCGGCCGCAAAGGCGCCTCTCCAGAATCTTGTCGATCCTGATCGCCGTGCTGGGCTTGCTCATGACCGGCATCCTTGTCGCAGTCTCGGTTCAATCCGCCTCGATCGCATTTAAAAAACATATCGACCAAGAAGGGATGCAGGCCATTGAGCAGCGCATCAATCTGCCGGAAGCCGACAGGTAAAGGCATGGCAGAGCGCCACGGCTGCGGCATCCGACTCATCAAAACGCATACCGAAATCGGTGCCGGTTAATTGGCGGAGCGTGCGGGCCACTTGTTCCTTGCTGGCACGTCCGGTGCCGGCCACCGCCTGCTTGATCCGTAGCGGAGCATACTCATATACCGGCAGTCCCCGCATTGCGGCACAGGCAATGGCCGCCCCCCGGGCCATGCCCAGAATCTGCGCGGTCTGGAAGTTCTGCACGTATATCGTCTCTTCGATCGCCACATGACGGATCTGGTGCTGGTCGATGAAATCCTCCACTTGGTGGGCGATCGCCCCCAGGCATTCGATCTGCGAGAGGGCCTGTTTCAACTTGAGTGTCACCGATTCCAGCACCCGGATCTCCTGACTGGATCGGTAGTCGATGACCGCAAAGCCGGTGCCCCGCAAGCTGGGATCGATCCCCATGACGACCCCGCTGAAGCTGGCCTTCGCCAGGACGGGTGCGGTCGCCGGGCGGCTGGCGGGGGTACCGCCGCGGGCCACATATTCGGCCCATAGTTTACGTGAGGATTTCCGAGGCATGGGAGTCGCCGCTAGAGAATGAGCTTCATGCCGCCAATGACAATAAAGACCCAGATCAAAATCTCGAAAAGCTTCTGGTTGATAAAGCGCACGAGGTATCGTGCAAGAAAGGCACCCGCCACCGAAAAGAGCATGAAGCTCGCACTCATCCGGAAGGATTCCGCGTTGATGATGCCCAAGTGCATCATGAATGGCACCTTGAAGCAGTTGACCAGCAGGAAAAACCATGCGGAGGTGCCGATGTAGGCATACTTGGGCAGTCCCGAAGCGATGAAATACAAGGCCGCCACCGGGCCGGCCGCATTGGCCACCATGGTGGCGAAGCCGCCCACGATACCGGTCGATGCCACAAAGACCGGATGATGCGGCAGCTTGTCCTCTTCCTCGCTGTGCCGGCGCAGCCATTTCCGCAAGAAATGAATCACGGTCATGCTCAAAAGCACGCCGCCGATCAGGACCCGTACCTGTGCATCGTCAATCCAGCCGAATACGAAGTAGCCGATCACAATGCCCACCACCGTCCAAGGGGCCAAACGCAGGATGTAGGGCCACAGCGCATGACGGCGGTAGACCAACACGGCGACGATGTCGGCCGAGAGCAGGATCGGGAGCAGGACGCCAACCGAAGCCTTCGGCGGCAAAGCGAGCGCCATGAGCACGACAGTGAGATTGCCCACCCCTGGCAGCCCCCCTTTGCCCATGCCGACAAAAAGCGCACCCAGTGCGATTAATCCGTACTGCCAAAGTTCCAAATCATTCATTCCCCATAGAGCCCTCCATCGCCATTCCGCTGGCAGCCTTGGCGACTCGCTCCAGATGCCAAGCCTTAAGACAACGCTTTCACGAACTCATGTGCCCCTCGAAACTGTGCAGTTCACACTTCACAACGCCGTCAAAGGCGGCATAAGTCCATCCGTGCGTTGGAAATGTATCACCTCTTATGACGGCACCGACTTTGACGGCTGGCAGCGGCAACCGTCCGGCGGCAGCGTGCAAAACCACCTCGAAGCCGCTCTCAGCCGCATCTTTGACCGCCAAGTGCTCATCCAGGGCAGTGGCCGAACGGATGCCGGCGTGCATGCGCGGGGGCAATGCTTCCATTTCGATGCCGACTGGCCCCACCCGCCCGATAAATTACTGCGTGCGCTCCACTCCATTCTACCGGTGACCATCCGGATCGAATCGGCCGCTCAGGTCCCAGACGACTTCCATGCCCGCCACTCGGCCGTGGGCAAACGCTACAGCTATCGCTACTATCTCGGACGCGCCAATCCGCTGGAACAACGCTACCTATGGGCCTGCCGCGATGTCCCCATGCGCTGGGAAGCCATGCTCGACGCCGCCGAACGACTCGTCGGCACACACGATTTTACCGCCTACGGAGCCACTCACGGCAAAGACAACGACCCCAATCCCGTAAAAACCATCCATCGACTCGACCTGAGCCGCAAAGGCAGGCACATCACGCTGGTCACCGAAGGCAGCGGTTACCTCTACCGCATGGTGCGGAGTCTGGCCGGTGCGCTCTACTGGGTCGGTCGCGGCCGGCTCACCCCGGAGGACATCACCAGAATCCTCGAATCCAGGCAACGCACCCACCGGATCGTCACCGCACCGGCCCAGGGACTTTGCCTGGACCGGGTCTTTTATGAATAGCCACCTGACTGCGGCGACAGCGCCTCGAAAGAATGATCTCGCGCCTTACCAAGTGTATTCGACCGTGTAGGTAATGGTTTGGCTCCCATCGGGCTCGACCGTAGCCGTAAACTCGATCGTCTGGGCATCCTTCTTATCAAAGCGATGTGACGGATTCTGAATCTCCCAGTTGGACCAACGGTACAGATGCTCGACCACCTGTACGGTCACCGGCTCCTCACTGCGGTTGCGGACTTCGATCTCAAAGCTCTCGCGGATGAGGTCTTGGCTGGGATGACGATAGAAGTTGGTGCGGGTCCGCTCACCAACCAAATCGAAGGCATTGCCGAGATAGACGCGGATGGTTTCGTTCTTCGGCGTGTGATCGATGGTGTTTTCACCGGTAAATTCCAACTGCCCGTCATCGTCCATCCGGTAAAATCGGGTACGGCCGGCCGGAAGCGGCACGCCCAGATTGTTTTCCTCGGAATTCTTGAACTCGCGGTAAATGGCCACATCCGGCTTATCATTCTGGCCATAGCTCTGATTCTGGTTCACTCCGCCATAATAACGCCAGTTGTTGGGAATATTGGCGCCGTCATACACGTAGAGCTTCTTCGACTTCACCCCCTCGGCCCGCACAAACTCCACCTGCTTGGTCTCGCGGTCACGCAGCGTCGTGGGCAACGGCAAGGTATACATGTGGAACTCGTCGAACTTCTTTTCCGCCACTTGCGGCGCCTTTTCGGCGACATCCATCGCAAAGGCCAGAGCCGGCCGGCTGCGGACAGACGCCCCCACCTCCTCGACCTTGTTCACATCACCGGCGATGAGCTTGATCTTCGCCTCTTCGAAGGTCTTGCCGGTATTGTTCTCGATCGAAACCCAGCCGGTCAGACTCAAATCATCACCCTCCTCCGGCAAAACCAGGTTGTAGTCCGCCTTCCAGCTCATGCCATAGGTCAGGTAGCTCAGCTGTGCATCCAAAGCCGCTTGCTCCGGACTGTGCAATTTCCAGGACAGGGTCGGTTGCAGGACCGAGTCATCCCCAAGACTGGGAAAGAGCGGCGTCCCCGGCAGGCTGGTCTGCAGCTTGCCGTCGACTTCAATGATCGGCTCCAGCATCTTCTGGTACTGGTTGCCATACTGGTTCTTGGCCATGACCTGGGCGGGCGCACGGACGATCTTTCCCTTTACCACAGCCTCGCCTTTGAGGAAATCGATCGTCTCCCCCTCGAACATCTGGAGCAGTTTCATCTGGTCGACCGGATCACCGCGATAGCTCTGTTCCACCACGCTGAGGGCCACCTGGCCGCTCGGATCTCGCAAGACCACCGATTCGGGCTCCAACTGGGCAGTCACCCCGCTGTAGCTGGTCTCGGTGATGCCTTGGTCGAGCCGGAGCGGCACGCTGTCGCGCACGACCCCGAAGTTGTCATTGTAGACCGTGATCGCGGTCTGGGCCGAAACAACGCCGGTCAACAGACAGGCAGCCAGGCAGGGGAATAGTGTAGGCTTCATAAAGGGATAACGCGCCATGCGGTCCCTTTATTAGAAAGAAATAGAAATTTCTGGCAAACGTAGACCGTTATTTCCCTTCAATCGTATCCGCCAAGTCACAGAAAAACGCGATGGCCGACTCGAAGCGCTCGCGACGCGCGTCGTCCGCCATCAAGCCCAGTTCGGTATAGCTCAGAACGCCCCCTCCAAAATACAGGTTGGCCTTGGCTTCCTTCACCTGCCGGAAGATCCAGGCCCGCCGCTCCTCGTTTAAAAGACTGGCGACACGCGGACCCATATCCGTGCGCACATCCACGGCGGCATCAAAGGCCGTATCGCCGCTTTTCCAACGGGGTTTTCCCTTGCTGTCCCGCTGGCTCAGCCCACTGAGCAGACCGGCGGGAGCGAATTGGGCGGCAAGCGCCTTATCCCGCAACTCGACCTTCAGCACAGTTTCGATTTGCCGGGTATTTTGCAGGCCGCGGCCCGGCACGGAAATGGACAACTCACGCCCGCGGTGGCTCCCGAAGACCGAAGGCTCGGGACGGATCATGCCGAGCAACTGAGGCGCCGGAATATTCAGCTCCAAGCCATACGCCTCGGAAAGCTGCTCGAATTGCGCCTGGATCTTGACCGAAGCCTTACGCACCAACGTCCAGAAGAGGTAGGCCAGCGCGAATGCCAGCACGAGGACAAAGCCAATCTCAAAATACATGCCCTAGGCTTGCCGCGACCCGCCGCCTCTGGCGAGTTCTTTCCACCACTTGACCTAGACCTAAAGTTCATGAGACTATCCATATGCAAGCCTTCAGCCATCCGGGTAAGAACTGCCAAATCGATCTGCGCCAAGTTGAGGTCGACGATCTGCCCACGCTCATTGCCCTGAACAAGAAGGCCTTCCCGCTCATGGCCGAAGAGAATGTGGTCTGGAGCGAGCGCCAGCTCCGCAACCACTTGAAGGTCTTTCCTGAAGGCCAGATCGTCGCGGAAATTGACGGCCGGATCGTCGGGGCGGTTTCCTCGCTGGTCATTGCCAGCGGACGCGACCCCTACCGGGCCCACACTTACGCCGGAATCACCGATGGCGGCTATTTCCACAACCATGATCCGCAGGGAGATACCCTCTACGGGGCCGATGTCTATGTGGATCCTGACTTCCAGGGACGCGGGATCGGGGCCGCACTCTACGAGGCCCGGAGACGCCTCTGCCGCCAACTCAACCTGCGCCGCATTCTCGCAGGTGGCCGGCTGGCGGGGTATCACCCACACGCCGACACCCTCTCGCCCGAAGCCTATGCCAACAAGGTCAAGGACGGGGAATTGAAAGACGGCGTGTTGGGCTTCCAATTGCGCCATGGCTTTGTCCTGCGGGGCGTACTGCACAACTACATCACCGACCCGATGAGCCATAACAACGCGAGTCTGATCGAGTGGTTAAATCCGGACTACAAGGAGCATGAAGCCAGTTCCAAAGTGCGCATCGCCTGTGTCCAATACCAAGTACGAAAGATCGACAGCTTCGCGGACTTCGCCAACCAAGTGGAGTATTTCGTCGAAACCGCGGCCGACTACCGGGCGGACTTTGTCCTCTTCCCCGAGTTCTTCAGCGTCCAACTCCTGTCCGTGCTGGAGCCGCTCTCAGCCATTGAAGGCATCCGCAAACTGGCCACCGATTTCACGGATCCTTTCGTCGGACTGATGTCGAGCATGGCTAAAAAGTACGGCCTCTATATTATCGCAGGGAGTCATCCGATCGAAACCGGAGACAAGCTGCAGAACCAATGCCTGATCTTCGACCCCGAAGGCCGCTACGTCACGCAGCCGAAACTACATATCACGCCGGCCGAACAACGCTACTGGGGCATCAGCGGTGGCAACGAGCTCGTCATCCTGCCCACGCCGAAGGCCAAAATCGCGGTGCAGATCTGCTACGATGTGGAATTCCCCGAAGCCAGCCGCTACCTCGCCGACCAGGGCGTCGAGATCCTCTTTGTGCCCTACTGCACCGACGACCGCCACGGCAACCTGCGCGTGCGCTACTGCGCACAGGCCCGGGCCATCGAAAACCAGATCTTCGTGGCCACCGCCGGCATCATCGGCAACCTCCCCAGCGTGCCAGCCATGGACATCCACTACGGACAGGCCGCCGTCTTCACTCCCTCCGACTTCGAATTTGCACGCGACGGGATCCAAGCCATCGCCGACTCAAACGTGGAAACGCTCCTCGTGACCGACATCGACACGGAAGACCTTTACCGCTCCCGCAGTGCCGGCTCCGTCACCCCTCGACTGGATCGCCGGACCGACCTCTTCGAACTGAAGGTCAACCTGAAGAACCTCGGTACCGATAACACACCCCACTCCGGGCCCGAACTGGAAATGCCGAAATAGCACCTTCCCATGCCTGAACTCATCGTCGAACCCATCGTGGGGCACGCAATCCTGGACCACTGCGAGGCGCTGGCCGAACTTCGCATCCGCGTCTTCCGGGAGTGGCCCTATCTCTACGATGGATCCCCCGAGTATGAGCGTGATTACCTGGAGAACTACTCCCGCTCGGCCCACGGCATCATCGTCATCGCACGTGAGGGCAGGAAGGTGGTCGGCGTTTCGACCGGACTTCCTCTTTGCGAAGCCAATGCGGAGTTTCAAGTCGCCTTTCAGGGCACCGATTACGCAATCGGGGAGATCTATTATTTCGGGGAGTCCGTCCTCCTGCCGGAATACCGGGGACGGGGCCTCGGCCATGCGTTTTTCGAGCACCGTGAAGCAAAAGCACGGGCCTATGGCGCGTGCTATGCCGCCTTCTGCGCCGTCCAACGGGAGTATAATGACCCCCGTCGACCTGAAGATTACCGCCCACTGGATCCATTTTGGACACGAAAATGCTTCAAGCACGAACCCCATATCCGTGCGTCTTTAAGCTGGAGAGAAATCGATCAGAGTGTAGACTCCCTGAATTCTCTAAGCTTTTGGATCAAAAAACTTTAACTATGCAATACCGTCACTTCCATATGATCCTGCTCGTCCTGCTGGGCGGCTTTCTGGCTGGCTGCGCAACCAGCTCCAGTACACGGATCAGCAAGAACGAGGCCTTGTTCAATACCTACACCCCCGAGGAACGGAAACTGATCCGCCTCGGTGAGGTCGCAGTGGGCTTCGACCAAGAACAGGTACGTATGGCATTGGGTGCCCCCAGCCGGGAAAGCACCGTTGAAACCGCGGAGGGCAAACAAATCGTCTGGGAATACCGCCGCCCCAAACCCAACCTCGGCCTCGGCCTTGGGATCGGAGGCGGCACCAGAGGTGTCGGTCTGGGGGGTGGAGTCGGCATCGGCGCCAACACCAACAGCAGCAATTTGCAAAAACGCATCATCTTTGACCGCAACACCGGCACGGTCAGCAAAGTGGAGAGCTACGACTGATCCATGACCAAATCCTTGCGATACCCCCTCGAAGTCCTGAAACAACGCCTCAGCTGGGAAGATCTGGATACGGATTATCTGCGTCAAATCATCGGCCTGGCGAAGGTCGAGGATCTGGCCGGCGCCGGCCTCGAAGCCAAACCCGGGCGGATCGGCGACGTGACCACCGCACTCATGCCGGACGAACAGGCCGGACAGGCGCAGCTGGTCGCACGTGAGCCGCTGGTGATCTGCGGGCTGGGGCTGGTGCCGCTGGTGCTGGAAGCCTATGGCGAAGGCTGCGGTTTTGAAGCCGCGACCCCCGACGGCAAGGACATTGAAACCGGCGAAGTCATCGGCACGCTGAGCGGTCCCGCCACCGTCCTGCTGCAAGCCGAACGGATTCTGCTCAACCTGCTGCAGCACCTTTCCGGCATTGCGACCGAGACCCGCATCTATGTCGACGCGCTGGCCGACAGTGAAACGGCCCTGCTGGATACCCGCAAAACCCTGCCCGGCTACCGCCTGCTCCAGAAGTATGCCTTTGCCTGCGGCGGCGGCTACAACCACCGGATCGGACTGTTCGACCGGGTCATGCTCAAGGACAACCATCTGGCCGTGGCCGGTGCGACCGGGGGCAACCGCCTGACCGAGACCGTGGCGCTGGCCCGGGAGCGCTACGACGACCTCGCCATCGAGGTGGAAGTCGACACGCTCGATCAAATCCCTCCGGTGTTGGAAGCCGGTGCGGACATCATCCTGCTGGATAATTTTTCCATCGAAGAAATCAAAGAAGCTGTCGCCTTGATCGGCGACCGCGCCTGTACTGAAGCCAGCGGCGGCATCACGCTGAACACCATGCATCGCCTGAGCGAGCTGGGCCTCGACTTCATATCAACCGGCGCCCCCATTCACCAAAGCCGATGGAAAGATATCGGACTGGACTGGCAATGAATACAATCGATACCGAATACCGTCTCGAATCCAGCAGTGAGGACGAATACGTCATCCTCAAGGAACTGCTGGATGCCGGCGAAAGCTTTGTCTCCGGAAGTTTGCTCTCCGAACTGCTTGGCGTCTCCCGCCCGGCGATCTGGGGCAAACTGGAAAAGCTGAAATCGAAAGGCTTTGACTTTGAAGCCGTGCGCAACCGCGGCTACCGCCTGATCGAAGTACCGGACGTGCTGCACCCCGCCCTCCTGCGCTACCATCAGGCCAAGCTGGGCAGCACCATCGGCGCGCTCTACTTCCCCGTCATCGACAGCACGAACAACGAAGCCGAACGCCAGTATTCCCACCGTCGCAAGGGCCCCTTTGCCGTGGTTTCAAGCTGCCAGACCCAGGGGCGAGGCCGCTTGGGCCGTAACTGGCATAGCGCTTCAGCGGAGAATCTCTATCTCTCCGTCCTCTTTGAGCCGAATATTCCGCCCCAGCAACTGCAGCATTTCACACTCTGGGCCGGCATCCATATCTGCCGCAAACTCCAATCCTTCGTACCGGGCGCTGATTTGCGCATCAAATGGCCCAACGACCTGTTTTGTGAAGGCCGCAAGTTCGCGGGCATGCTGACCGAGGCACGGATGGATGCAGACCGGATCAACACCATCATTTTCGGCATCGGCATCAATCTGAACAGCAATCCGATGCAGTATCCTGAGGAAATACGGCGCACGGCAACCAGTCTGCATGCCGTGCACGGTAAGGCGCTGGACCTGAACGCTGTGGCTGCCGCCGTGCTCTATTCCGTGGAAAAAGCCTACAACAACTGCATCAAGGGCGAGACCAAGGAAGCCCTGTCCCAAGCTTGGGGCCCCCTCAGCGCACTGGACGGGAAGACGGTGACTGCCATCATGGGAGACCGCGAGATCACGGGAACCGCATCCGGCATCGACGAAAGCGGCGCCCTTCTCTTGCAACTGCCCGATGGTTCCACCCAAGCGGTGAGGGCCGGCGACGTCACGCTCAAGAAATAAGCCGTATTCGCCCGAATGAATAACGGATAGCTGCACCTACAGCATTGCCATGAAACTCATCTGTATCGACGTCGGCAATACGAGCATCCACTATGGTTTGGTCGAAAGTCAGTCCGTCAACCATACCGGCCACTTCCCGACAAGCGGGCTGAAGGACGGCGTCAGTCCGGAACTGGCAGAACTCCTGCAGCCACTCGCTGTCGAAGCCGAAGGCATTTCCTTCTGCTCGGTTGTCCCCGACATCAACTCAAACCTCGTCGCCAGCCTTGCAGGGCTCGGACTCAGCGTCTTTCACCTTACACATGCAAGTTGTGAAGGCCTCGCCCTGGTCTACCCGAAACCTTCCGAGATCGGACAGGATCGGATCGCCAACGCCATCGCCGCACAGGCTTTTCACGGTGTGCCCGCGATCGTCATCGACATGGGCACCGCCGTCACTTTCGACATCGTTTCCAGCAAGGGTTACGAAGGCGGGATCATTGCACCCGGCCTGCAGGTCATGACCCGCTATTTGCACGAACAGACCGCCCTGCTGCCGGAACTCAAGGCGGACGACCTCATCGAGGTCGAAGGCGCAATCGGCAAATCCACCGTGCACGCCATGAAGCTCGGAGTCGCCGTCGGCTTCTCCGGCATGATCGATGCCCTCCTGCAACGCGTCACCAACGAGCTGCAATCGAGGGGTGAAGCCGCACCCGTCGTCCTTTCCACCGGCGGCAGTATCGCGAATCTGACCAAGGACTGGGCCGCCAAAAGCAGGTTCGTGCAGAACCTTACCCTCATGGGACTGGCGGTGGCCTTCCAGCGGAATGAAACCGCTTAGGCGGACAGCGCCTTAAGGATCTCCACGAATTCACGGGCCACCTTGTTCGAGCTCCCACGCTGACGAAGCACGAGGAAACGCCAAACCGCCCACGCATCCTCCAGATGCACCAGCCGGATGCCCTGAGGCAGGGTCGAACTGAAATACTCGGGGATGACCGCGACCGCGTCACTGCCTGCCACAATGGTGAAAACCTCGTCGATCGAGGTCCCTTGCGCGATATACCTGGGCTTGAATCCGGCCTTGCGGCACAGCGTATCCGTCCAACGGTTACGCCCCGGCACCATGTCATCGGCCGCTCCGACAAACAGGTCCTCCGCGAAGGCGGAAAGCGAAACCGAGGTCTGCTTGGCAGAAGGGTGCTCTTCCGACACAGCCACGCAAACGCCCAGCTCCGCGATGACGGTCGAATAAAATTCATCCCCGATGGATTCCCCTTCCTGGCCGATCAAGGCGATGTCCAGATTGCCGGAGCGCATACCACGCATTTGCTCGGCCGGAGTCAGGTCCAGAAGGACCGTTCGCAAGTTTGGGTATGCATCCCGCAACTTGGTTAATGCGGGCGTCAGGTAGCGGTTGGCCGCCGATCCCAGGTAACCGATGCGCAGGATGTCGTGTTGCCCACGGGCCAACAACTGGATCTCCGACCATGCATCGTCGTAATCCTGGATCACCGGCCGCATCCGCTCCACCAACTGGTGCCCTAAATCCGTCAGCCGGATCCCCCAGGGTCCACGTTCGAACAAGGTCTGCCCCACCTCATGCTCGAGGGCCTGCATCTGCCGCGAAAGCGCCGGCTGGGAGAGTCTCAAGCGCCGCGCGGCCTTGTTCAGACTGCCTTCCTCGCTGACCACAAGAAATGCACGCAGCTGTTCGATCATGCGCCTGTTATGCAGAATGCGCATAACAGTGTCAAGCAATGGGCATTATCCAAACCGGAGGTGCCGGGGTAAATTAGAGGTCGTTCAAATAAACCACTACCAATCAAGCAATCACTAGAATTATGAATACAACCATCGAATCCAATGCACCACTGGCAGCCGCCGCTGCCAATGAATCCTCCAGCAGCTCGAAGAAGCTGCTTTCCATCCTCGCCGGTACTTCCATCCGGAATGCCAACCTGGCCGACCTCGGCCTTCGCCTCGGTCTCGCCACCGTCCTCTTCCCGCACGGCGCCCAAAAGCTCCTCGGCTGGTTCGGCGGCTACGGTTTCTCGGGCACCATGGGCTTCCTCACCGGAACCATGAACCTGCCCTGGATCGTCGCCTTCTCCGTCATCCTGGTGGAATTCTTTGCGCCGGTCCTGCTGGTCCTCGGCTTGTTCACCCGGACGGCCGCCATCGCCATCGGTGCGGTCATGACCGGAGCCATGCTCATGGTCCACGCCCAGAACGGGTTCTTCATGAACTGGTTCGGCAATCAAGCCGGTGAAGGAATCGAATACTTCCTTCTCATCCTCGGACTCGTTGCGGGAATCGCCATCAACGGTGCCGGCAAATGGGCGCTCGATGCCAAACTTTTCAGCGCCAAGAGCTGAATCCAACCAAGATAAAAATCACTCAAACACAGGAGGCCACATGACTCGCCGAGAATTCTGGCAGGGACTGGCCGCAGGCTTCGCCATGATGCAACCACTACACTCCAGCCAAGGGACCGATCGTCACAGCCATCGCGCGCCGTCAGCCGCCCTCATCCAACGGGTCACCCTGCGCACGCGCCAACTCGAAACGCTTGTCGACTTCTATACGCAAGCACTCGGCTTGAAAGCGACGAACGACCTGGTCCGGCCCAATGTCGTGCACTTATCCAATGCATCGCACCAGATTTTGGTGACACTGGTCGAAGATCTGCAGGCGGTCCCGCACTCGCCTCGTTTTCCCGGATTGTTTCATGTGGCCTTTCTGTTTGAGCAGGTCGCCGAATGGAAAGCTGTCGTCAGCCGTGCCATCCATCAAGGCGCACGCTACTATGGCGTCTCCAATCACGAAGTGAGCTGGGCCGCCTATTTTTCCGACCCGGAAGGAAACGGCATCGAACTCTACTGGGACCGCCCCAAGGAGCTCTGGCCATGGGAAGGCGACCAGGTACGCATGGTGACCGAATACCTGCCCTTTCACCCGGAAGAACCGCAGCAGGCCCAACCGCTCTCAACCATGGAGATCGGCCATGTGCACCTGCAGCTTGTGGACATCCGCCAAGCGGGCGACTACCTGGAACAGCTCGACCTGCGCGTCACCCAGGCCAGTTACCCGGGCGCGGTGTTCATGGCCCGCGGCAACTACCACCACCATATCGCGATCAACCAATGGAATACCCATCCCGGCATTGCACGCCCCGAGAATAGCACCGGCTTGATCGAGGTCGGCTACCTGCCGGCCCTCATGAAAGCCAGCAGCTGGACCGATACCGCCGGTGTGCGCTTCTGCCCGGCACCCAACATCTAATCAATATGGACAAGACATTCAACGACCGCGCCCAGGGTGCCTTCGTCGGCGCACTGATCGGCGACGCCCTGGGACTCGGACCACACTGGTATTACGATCTGGACGAACTTCACCGGGACTACGGTACCTGGATTGACCACTATACCGCCCCAAAGCCTGAGCGCTACCACGGCGAGATGAAAGCCGGGGACCTGTCACAGGCCGGCTACATTCTACGCCTGACAGCCGACTCCGTCATCGACTCCGGCGGCTACGACGCCGACGACTTTTGCCGCCGTATGGACGAGGATCTCTTCGCCCAGCTGGATGGCACTCCGGCCAATGGACCGGGCGGCTATACCAGTCAGTCCATTCGCGAAGCATGGCGTCGCCGCGTCGAACAGGGACGCCCCTGGGGAGAGACCGCAGGTCATGCCGATACAACCGAAGCCATTGAGCGAACCCTTGCCATTGCAATTCGCTATGCCACATCGCCGTCCGAGTTGGCCAAGCATGTCGCCGCCAATGCCAGCCTGACACAAGCCGACGATACCGTGCTCTCCATGACGGTTGCCTTCAACGCCGTTCTTGGGATTCTCCTCGAAGGCCACCGGCTCGATCCGGAAATCTCCGACAAGTTGATGGCCCGGGTCAAATCCGGTGAGTTGCCCTTTCATGCGGTGACAGGTGAAAACCTGTCGCCCCCGCGCCCGGGCGATCCCGATCCGCCACGCGCGGGCCGCTTCGCCTCGCCCGATGCCTTGCTCAGCCCATCCTATATGGCCGAGGCGGCTCGCGATCCGAACATTCGAATCGAACCGGCCTGGAAAGTCTCACTCGTCTACGGCATGCCCTGCGCGATTTATCATCAACTGCCCGCCGCTTACTATTTGGCCGCACGCTTTGAAAACGATTTCGAGCAAGCCGTGCTGCATGCGGTCAACGGTGGTGGACAAAACCAAGCCCGCGCGATCCTAACCGGCGCACTGGTGGGTGCCACGGTTGGCCTGAGCGGTATCCCGCAACGATTCATCGAAGGGCTCAACCAGAAGGACGCCATTCTGAAACAAGCCCGCAAGCTGGCCGAAGCCGCCAGCACGGAACCGTTGCCTTCATAACCTGATCCACAACTGCCGCTTCGCAGCTCATCCGCTTTCTCTCGGTCAAAAAAAAACGCGACTCCGTGACGGGGTCGCGTTTCGGAAATTTGATTTGAGTTCCGGCTTAGTAGCGGCGGCCTTTGGCCAGCTTCTGGGCGATCAGGAACTGCACGTTCTTCTCGAGACGCTCGAGCTGGTCGTGGTCGATGCCTTCAGCTTCCGCTTCGCGCAGCGCGGCTTCCGCACGCGACTGGGCCGACTCGACTTCGGAAAGATCGATATCCTTCACGTCGATGGCGGCTTCGGTCAGCACGGAGATCGTATTGCCGAGGACCTTGGCAAAGCCCCCGTCGACCGCGATGTAGTCCGTGGCTCCGTCCTTGAGCACTTTCACCTCACCGGCGACCAGTTTCGTGACCAAGGGCACGTGACTGGTCAGAATGCCGGTTTCTCCGGATTCAGTCGGCAGAACAACCTGATCGGCCGTGGTCTCCAGGACCTTCGCGTCGGGAGTGATGATTTCGAGAGTGAGCATGACTTATCGTTTAGAATTCAGGGGACAGGCGTCAGAATTCTATTTATCGCCACCATAGGCCTGGTCGATCGAGCCCTTCATGTAGAGGTCGTTTTCAGCCAGCTCGTCGCACTCGCCTTCAAGGATCATCTTGAAGCCCTTGATCGTATCCGCAATGGACACGTATTGGCCGGCGATACCGGTGAAGACTTCGGCCACGTGGAACGGCTGCGAGAGGAACTTCTGCACCTTACGGGCACGGTAAACGACTTGCTTGTCCTCGGGGGAAAGTTCGTCGAGACCGAGAATCGCGATGATGTCCTGGAGGTCCTTGTAGCGCTGAAGCACGTTCTGCACGCCGCGGGCCACCTTGTAGTGCTCCTCGCCGACGATCGCCGGGTCGAGTGCGTTGGAGATGGAGGCGAGCGGATCCACAGCCGGGTAGATACCAAGCTCAGCGATGGAACGCTCCAACACGATGGTGGAGTCCAAGTGGGCGAAGGTGTTGGCCGGCGCAGGGTCGGTCAAGTCGTCGGCCGGGACGTACACCGCCTGGAAGGAGGTAATGGAGCCCTTCTTGGTGGAAGTAATACGCTCCTGCAGGTTACCCATTTCAGCGGCCAGGGTCGGTTGGTAACCCACCGCGGAGGGCGAGCGGCCCAACAGAGCGGACACCTCGGCGCCGGCTTGGGAGAAACGGAAAATATTGTCGACGAAGAGCAGCACGTCCTGGTTCTTCTCATCACGGAAGTATTCCGCCATGGTCAGGCCGGACAAGGCCACACGCATACGGGCACCGGGGGGCTCGTTCATTTGACCGTAGACCAGGGCCACCTTGGAGTTGGCGATGTTTTCCTGGTCGATCACGCCCGCATCGGACATTTCGTGGTAAAGGTCATTGCCTTCACGGGAACGCTCACCCACACCGGCGAAAACGGAGTAACCACCGTGGGCCTTGGCGATGTTGTTGATCAGCTCCATGATGACCACGGTCTTGCCCACACCGGCACCACCGAAGGCACCGACTTTACCCCCCTTGGTGAAGGGGCAGATCAGGTCGATCACCTTGATCCCGGTTTCGAGAATTTCGGCTTCGGTCGCCTGGTCGATCAGGGCCGGCGCACCGCGGTGGATGCCGCGACGCTCTTCAGTGGCGACCGGACCCTTTTCGTCCACCGTGTCACCGGTCACATTGAAAATACGGCCGAGAACCGCCTCACCCACCGGAACCGAAATTGCAGAGCCTGTGGCGCGAACCGGCATGCCGCGGACCAAACCGTCGGTAGTGGTCATGGCCACGGCGCGGACCAGGCCGCTGCCCAGGTGCTGTTGCACTTCCAGTGTCAGGGTCTTGGCTTCGCCGTTGACCGTGTAATCCACCTGGATCGCTTCGAGAATGTCCGGCATTTGCTCTTCCGGGAAGACGACGTCAACGACCGCGCCGATGACTTGGACGATTTTACCTGATGCACTCATGATATTGTAAAGTGGGAAAGTTTGAAGGTAGTAAGGTGAGAAGGTTTAGTTTGCTGCGGAGGCGGCGGCAATTTCGAGAATTTCCTGGGTAATCGCGGCCTGACGCGCCTTGTTGTAGTCGAGGGTCAGGTCGTCCACCAGGTTGGAGGCGTTGTCGGTCGCGGCCTTCATCGCCACCATGCGGGCGGAATATTCGGCCGCACGACTTTCCAAGAGGAGTTGATGGATGATGACTTTGACGTAAAGATCGGGCAGCTCGGCCAAGACGGCTTCAGCAGAGGGCTCAAAAGCCATCTCACGCTTGTCGCTGCGGGCGGCCAGAATGTCGGACTCACCGGGCACGCGCTTGTTGATCTGCTCCAGCACCTCGCGCAGGTCGATGATCGGAAGCAGGGACTGGATGACCGGCTCCTGTACCAGCACGTTGACAAAACTCGGATAGGCGACCTCGATGGTGTCGATCTCGCCCTGGAGGTAGGCATCGATCAACAACTTGAGCATCGGACGGATTTCGCTGAAGGCAGCCTTGTCGGAAACCGTGAAGTCGGCCACCAGGTCGCGCTTTGTGCGGGAGACGAACTGGCTGGCCTTACGACCCACCGTCACGAACTTGGCGGAACCCTTGACCTCATCGGCCACCTTGCGGAACAGATTGGTGTTGAGCGGCCCGCACAAGCCCTTGTCCGTCGAAAGGATCAGTATCCCGCGGGTCTTGACCTCGCGCTTCTCGAAGAAGGGATGATTGAGCGCCGCACCCGACAGTTCCAACTTTTCGCCGACGGTGTCCAAAAGGTCGGCCAGCAGCAGGGCATAGGGGCGACCGGCCACGGCGGCGTCCTGGGCGCGCTTCATCTTGGAAGAGGAAACGAGCTGCATCGCACGCGTGATCTGCCGGGTGTTCTTGACCGACTTGATTCGGCGGCGGATATCGCGGAGGTTTGCCATTTACTAAGAGCTGGAAGTTAGAAGATAGGAGTGAGTGCTTAGGCGCTGAAACCGGCTTTCCACTCTTCGAGCAAGCTCTTGAGTTCGCCTTCGATCTCTTCGGTCAGTGCTTTCTGGGAAAGGATCTTGTCCATGGTCTTGCTGCCGCGGGTCTCGAGGAACTCACGGAGGCTAAGTGTCGCGGTCACGACTTGCTTGGCGTCGATCGCGTCAAAGAAGCCGTTTTGCACCGACCAGATCAGGGAGGTTTGCACCTCCACACGAATCGGATTGAAAGCGGTTTGCTTGAAGAGTTCCACCACACGGGCACCGCGGTCGAGCTGTGCCTTGGTCTTGGCGTCCAGGTCGGAACCGAACTGAGCGAAGGCGGCGAGCTCGCGGAACTGGGCGAGCTGCAGCTTCACCTTGCCGGCCACCTTCTTGATCGCCTTGATCTGAGCGGCGGAACCCACACGGGACACCGACAGACCGACCGAAATCGCGGGACGGATCCCCTGGTTGAAGAGGTCGGTTTCGAGGAAGACCTGGCCGTCGGTGATCGAGATCACGTTGGTCGGAATGTAAGCGGACACGTCACCGGCCTGGGTTTCAATGATCGGCAGTGCGGTCAGCGAACCGTTACCGTTGTTCTCGTTCACACGGGCAGAACGCTCGAGGAGGCGGGAATGCAGGTAGAAAACGTCACCCGGATAGGCTTCACGACCGGAGGGGCGCTTCAGAACGAGGGAGATTTGACGATAAGCCACCGCTTGCTTGGAAAGGTCGTCATACACGATGAGCGCATCCATGCCGTTGAACATGAAGTACTCACCCATGGAGGCACCGGCGAAGGGAGCGATGTACTGGTTGGCCGGATTGTCGGCGGCCGGAGCGCTCACGATGATGGTGTATTCCATCGCACCGGCCTTCTCAAGGACGTTGATGGTACGGGCGATGTTGGAATTCTTTTGGCCCACCGCGACGTAGATGGAGTAAACCGGACGGAAACCTTCCTCGAAGCTGCCGTCTTCCTTGCGGTGCTGATTGTTGATGTTGGCCTGGTTGATGATCGTATCGATCGCAATCGTGGTCTTGCCGGTCGAACGGTCACCAATGATCAGCTCACGCTGGCCACGGCCGATCGGAATCATCGAGTCGATCGCCATGATGCCGGTTTGCAGCGGCTGGTCGACCGACTTGCGCGGGATGATGCCGGGAGCGATACGGTCGACCGGATAAATTTCATCGGAGTTGATCGGACCCTTGCCGTCGATCGGACGGCCAATGGCGTCCACCACACGGCCGAGCAGGCCCATGCCGACGGGAACGGAGAGCAGCTTGCCGGTCGTGGTCGCTTCGTCGCCTTCCTTCAGCTTGGAGTAGTCACCCAGGATCACACAGCCGACCTCGTCTTCTTCCAGGTTGAGGGCCAGGCCGAAGACGCCGTCGCCGAAATCGATCATTTCGTTGTACATGACACCGGACAAGCCTTCGAGCTTGGCGACACCGTCCGCGATGGTGACGATCTTACCGGTGTTGGACTTGACGGCACCCGATTCAAACTGGGCGATTTCCTTTTCGATCTGTTCGACTATTGAGCTCATTGTAAAAGAAGAGAGAGAAGTTAGAAGGTAGAAGGGCTTAGTGGACGGCTTCGGCCAGGCGCTTGAGACGGCCGGCAACCGAGGAATCATAGACATCGTCACCGACACGGACACGGACACCTGCGATGAGGGAGGCATCGGTCGTGGTCACCGCGCTGATGGGACGATTGTAAAGCTTGGAGAAATTGGATTCGATGGCCTTGAGCGCATCCGGGCTGAGTGCGCCGGGTGTCGCGACTACCGCGGTCTGGAGTGCCAGCTCGCGTTGGATATAGCGTAGGTAGGTCTTGAGAATACCGAGATAGTTGCGGGGCTGGACCTGCTTCAGGCCTGCCAGCACATCCGTCACCCGTTCTTCCGTCACCACACCGGCGTCATCCTTGGAAAGCTGGACCAGCTTCTTGGCAAAGTCGGTGATTTTCTTGTCGCGTTTCATCGGGTCGTTCGGGACTTCTTATTGAGCGGAGCCGGCCAGTTCCTTGGCCGCGGCGTCGGAGTAGGTGGTCTTTTCGGAATCGCTCAACTCACGGCTGAGCACCTTGGAGGAAGTCGCCACGACGAGACGGGCCACTTCCTGACGGACATCGGAAAGCATCTTCTGGCGTTCGAGTTCGGTGGCTTCACCGGCCTTGCGGATCATCGCCTCGGCTTGAGCCGCGGCTTCCTGGGTCTTTTGCTCGATCAACTCCTTGGACTGGGCACGGGCCTCGCTGAGAATGCGCTGTGCCTCCTGGGCGGCCTCCTTGACCTTTTCGGCGCGCTCGCGCTCGGCTTCGGCCAACTGGGTCTTCATTTCCTCGGCATACTGCAGGCCGTCGGCGATCTTTTGCTGACGCTCGTCCAGGGTGGCTGCGATCGGCTTGACCGCAAACTTGTAGAGGACGAAGGCGACCAGGCAGAAATTGACCATCTGGGCAATCAGGGTCGGCACTTCCACACCGAACTTTTCGGTGATCATGGTCAACTTGCTGCCCTCTTCCTGCATGACCTCTTCAGCATGCTCCAGTTCACCGGCAACGGAGTGCTCGACTTCATGTACGGCATCCGTGACCGCGCTGTGGTCATCGGCAGCCATGACTGCGAAAGGCAGTGAAAGTGTAAAAAGCAGAGTGGTGAGTAGGGCCTTCATGGATGGTCGGATCGGCAGATTTTTTGAAAGTGCCGGCGGCCACGCGGACCGCCGGCAAAGATTTCAACGGGTCTTAGCCAAGGAAAATGGCGAAGAACACGATGGCTTCGGCGAAAGCCATGGCGATAATGGATTGAACCAGCACCTTGGTCGCGGCTTCCGGGTTGCGGCCTACGGATTCGCAAGCCTTGAGGCCGATGAGGCCGATGCCGACCGGCACTGCAAGAGCAGCGGCAGCCACGTGGATCTTACCGGTGATTTCAGCAAGGATATCAAACATGATCTTTATAGGTTGATTTGAGTTTAGTGGGTTTCGGTGCCGTCCACGGTTTGCTACATGGTCCCGGTCACGGAAAGGATTGAAGATTAATGGGCGTGGTCTTCGTCGTGATTGGTCATGAGGCCGATATAGATGGCCACGAGCAGGGTGAAAATCAGGGCCTGGACGACACCGACGAGGACTTCGTAGAAATAGAAAGGAATCGGAATCAGGTACGGCGCCAGTCCGGTCATGCTGGTCAGCAGGTTCTCGCCCCCGAAGACGTTACCGTACAAACGGAAGGAGAGTGAAACCGGACGGAAGCAGATAGACACGATCTCGATCACACCTACCAGTAGGAAAATCGGCATCAGCATCAGGTAGATCGCTTTTGGTGTCTCCTTCTTGTCCGCCTTGTTCCCGAACAGCTCCCAGATAAAGAATTTCGGTCCGGCCACCTTCAAGCTGATGAATAACCAAGCAATCATTGCGACCATCGCCATCCCGAAGGTGGAGTTCAGGTCGGAATTCGCCGGACGCATCCAATAGGTCAAGTGCCCGTGTTCCACAAAACCGAACACACCCACACCCGGAATCAATCCGCTCCAGTTATGGATCAGGATATAAATAAAGAGACCGATCAACAGAGGGAAGGCCATGGGAAAGGCCTTTTTGCCGACGATCGGTTCCAGAAGACCACGCAGCCCGTCGACCAGGCTTTCAATCACTGCCTGCCCCTTGTTCGGAATCAACTTCGGCTTACCCACCCACAGGCGTACCGCCAAGATAAACACCAGGGAAATCACCCAGGTGGTCAGAATGGCATTGGTCACGGGAAGCCCGAAAATCTCGGTCAGTTCGTAAGGAGACGGGCTCACGCCATCCCCCGCAGCTAGCGCTGCGGAACTGGTCCCTATTAGTATGAGTAATATTGGTAGTAGGCGGTTCACGAAGAACAGGTGAGTAGGCATTTTCGACACGGAGCAGGAACGAAAAAGGCACCTAGATGGAGACAGGGCTGGAGAGCGTCAACACTGGATTTGCCGTCTTAACGGCTACATAAGCCCATCTAATTAAAATCATTAACAAGATTGCAAAAACTTCAGTACTTGCCAGTTAGCTCAGTCTTTGCCTGATTTAACGTATGCCAGAGATGACCAACCTAACCGACCGGATCGCCCAACTGCGGGATCAAAAATCCCGTTCGGCCGTATTGGGTGGTCCGGAAAAAAAGTCCCCGCCCCCGCCTCCGGCTGAGACTTCCCGGAAGCTTCCCGAGCGTCGCATGGCCTCGGACTCCTTCATGCTTTTTAGCTACACCCTGCTGGGCGTCGCGATCACCTGCCAGTTTCTGCTCATCGTCTGGCTGGATCTCGTTTAACTCAAGTCCCTGCCCATTAGCGACTTCCTAACGAAGGAAGGTCATTCAGAGGGACTGGATCGTGTGCGCGATGGCGTTCAGGCTGTCCCGCCGCACCCAGTAGATCATGTCCCGGCACATCTTCTTGTTGGTAATCAGCCCGGCTTGGCGCAGCACCCTTAAATGGTGCGAGGTCGCCGGCTGAGACAGGCCGATGCGTTCCGCGATCGTCGAAACATTACAGGCAGTCGCACAGGTCGGCTCATCCGGAAGAATCTTCAAGATCTGCAAACGCACCGGATCTCCGAGCGCCCAGAGCTGCTTCGCCCGCTCGTCTAAATTTAAATCCTGATTTGTTTCGGTTGCTGCCATTGACTTATTTACGTATATGAATACGTCAAATAGCTCCTCAATCAAGCGGGAATCACAACAGACGTACAAAACACACGCGAACCCTCTCATTTATGTATCCTTCCGACGCCCTAGATAACTGGCAATCCGGTCAAGGCCTCTGGTCTCATGTGCCGGCTACAGACTGGAACGACTGGAAATGGCAGCTGAAGAACCGCATTACCAAGCTGGAGCAGTTGGAGCAGTATCTGGAACTGAGTCCCGAGGAGAAAGCCGGTTGCCTGTTTGCCAACAAGAAGCTGGCGATGGCGATCACGCCCTATTTCTTCAACCTGATCGACCGCGAGGACCCGAACGACCCGGTCCGCCGTCAAGTCATCCCCCGCGCGGGCGAGATGCACACCGCTTCGGAAGAGCTGCTGGACCCGGTCGGCGAGGAAAACACCAAGCCGGTGGAGGGCATCGTGCACCGCTACCCGGACCGCGTGCTCTTTCTCGTGACCGACCGTTGCGCCTCCTACTGCCGCTACTGCACGCGCAGCCGACTGGTGTCCAACGCCCAGGACTACAATTTCCATCCTGAATTTGAAAGCGGCCTTGAATATATCCGGAACACACCGGAGATCCGCGACGTCCTGCTCAGCGGCGGCGACCCGTTGCTCCTCTCTGACAAGAAACTGGATTATCTGTTGGGCGAGCTTCGGAAGATCCCCCATGTCGAATTCATCCGGATCGGCTCCCGCATTCCAGTCTTCCTCCCCCAGCGCATTACTCCGGAACTCTGTGAAATCTTCAAGAAGCACGGTCCGATCTGGCTGAGCATCCACGTCAACCACCCGAACGAGTGCACACAGACCTTGCGGGATGCCTGTGAGCGCCTGTCCTACGCCGGTGTGCCGATCGGCAACCAGTCCGTCCTGCTCAAAGGAGTGAACAACAATGCCGAGGTCATGAAGTCGCTCATCCACCGCCTGCTGATGATGCGGGTACGTCCCTACTACCTGTATCAGTGCGACCTGATCACCGGT
Source organism: Coraliomargarita parva (assembly GCF_027257905.1). Classification (NCBI taxonomy): domain Bacteria; kingdom Pseudomonadati; phylum Verrucomicrobiota; class Opitutia; order Puniceicoccales; family Coraliomargaritaceae; genus Coraliomargarita; species Coraliomargarita parva. The sequence continues at coordinate 143,361 of NZ_JAPZEI010000005.1, read as the reverse complement.
AGCGCCCACCTGCGCACGGACCCCCGGGAAGGCATCGAAATCATCCGTTCGCTCCGTGGCCATACCACCGGTTATGCGATTCCGCAGTTTGTCATCGACGCACCCGGCGGTGGAGGCAAGGTCCCGATCAATCCGGACTACGTGAAGGAAGTCACGAAAGATGCCATCATCATGCGCAACTTCAGTGGGGAGGAGTACAGCTATCCGATTGTCGCCGGGAAGGATGCCAAGCCGGACCCGAAGGCACCCAAACTCGAGCCGATTTTGGCATAAGGCCTGCAGATGGGTAAGCCCGACACGGGATTTGACTCATCTGCAAAATTCATCATAGGTCCGATATGCGCACGCCCTTCTATCTGCTGGTCCTGGCGACCCTCTGCTCGCTCGCCGCAGGAGCTGGCAAGCAACTTGCCGAAACCAAGCAACTCCCTGAATGGGATGAACTTGCCTTCAATATTGAAGACTCGAAAAGCCGTGTCGGGATCGCACCGATTTACCTTTCCGTCAGTCGTCTGACGCCAGAATCCGGCAACCTGGTCGGCACCTACTCGATCGAGGTTCCGATCATGAATTCCAAAAATGATTTCGGAAAGATTGTCCTGCCGCTGGATGTCACCGTGGCAGAACTGGGCAAAAATGGCGGGGTCTTGCGCGGCAATGCCTACAGCGAGAAAAAGGACAAGCCCCCCAACAAGATCGTCTGCCGTATCCTTCCGCACAACAACCAGCAGATCCTGCTCGCAATTACGACGGCAGACCGGACGCTCAACTTCGAGTCGCGCTATACCATCATCAAGTTGGCCAAGGACAGCTGAGGCTTACACCACGACCGGGACACGGCTCGTGATCTCCTCGACGACACCCCGCTCAATCTGTAGTTCTCCCAGGTCCACGGGAAGGTCTTTATCCGCCAGGCCTTGCCGATCTGAATCCCGAGGTACCCCGACTCGCTCCCCCGCGTGATACCCGTCAAGTTCTGCCCCACGGCCCAGGCGATACGAGCTAATTGTATTCTAGCTACGGATACGACGAACCTGTCCTACCATGTGTGGAATTACCGGTTTCCCTCGTACTCAAGGATGCCACCCTCAATCACAGTCTCTGCTTGCAAATCCCGCACAGTCAGCACCTTGCCTAAGCCTGAAACGAAATAGCATCCGGAAGCAAAACATGACATTCAAGCAAACGTTCTTAACGGAAGTATTTTCAACTTGTTTAATAACCAATTCAAAATTATGACATTTATTCATGATTGGATGGTTACGATCTTGCGGTCCGTCTAAATATTTCCGCTTACTTTTTTCGATCTGCATTGCGTTTCTTTTCAAGGCAAATGCATCGGCCGAACCATTTCGGACCATGACCAATAATGATGGTCGGACTATCACTGCAAAGGTCGTTGATTATAAGCCCGGAGAGTCCGTCGATATTGAACTCGAGAATGGAACCTTCTACCAGGATGTCGCCTTAACACATTTCAGTGAGGCAGACTGCAAGTATTTCAAATCGTGGCATCAAGCGCGGGAAGCGGCCAAAAAGGATGCTCCGTTAATGCCGGACTCCAAAATAAAGGCCTTCGTCAAAAGCTCCAGGGATGACGATTTCAATAAATCGGGAGACCCTGACGATCGGGAGGTGGTATATGAACCAGCTATAACTTTCGATAACGAAGAAGTTGAACTATCTTTTCAAAAAGTGCGCGGCACATTGGTCTTTATCGGCGAAAGTGTCATAAAGAATCGAGAAATGCACATCCTTTACCGCGAAAACTTTACCATCGATCTGCCTGCCGGCAGCCGTAGCTACTGGAATGGCACTCCGTTCACAAACACATACGACGCAAATCCCTCAAACGGTTCTGCATTTGGAGCCAAATACGAAGGCTACCTACTGGTATTACGAGACCAGGAGGGAAAGGTCCGAGTGATCAAGGCATCCAAGTCAAAATGGGAAAAAGCGTACAAGTTGATCCTCAATGCCGAGAAGAGAAAAGGCTATTCAAGTGATTTTGAGGACAGTTTTACACCGGCCACCATCTTCTAGGCCTGCAATCAGAGGATGGACCCTCCGACCGATTCCATCCTTCACGAGTATCCCAACCTTTACATCCTGCACTTTCGCGTTAGCGTGCCCATTTATGAAACGCACGTCCTCCCTCTTTGGCCTGTGCCTGGGCATCTTTGCTCTGGCTTTCACCGGCTGCCAGACGGCTGCCCCGACTCAAGTGGATCGCGGCTACACGGCCCCAAGCACACCCACCAAAACGACAATCTGGACTGCAGCCAAGCCGTCCACGCCCAAAGTGGCCACAGCCGTATCCGCCAAGCCCAGTAGCAGCAATGTCATTTTCCGGAACAACCAGATCAAGGTCACCAAGTCCGTGCTGCAGGCAGGTCAGGTCGGCGGTGAGGTGAAATACCGCATTCAAATCGATGCTCTTGAGGATGTCGGCACAGTCCGTGTGACCGAAACGATGCCGACCGGCATTCAATTCACTTCGGCAGACCCGGTCGCCTCGCTCACCGGCAATTCCGTCAGGTGGACCTTCCCATCCATGAAGAAAGGGCAGAGCCAGAATATCGACGTCACTGTCAAGCCGACCACGGAAGGCGACCACAACATCTGCTCCACCATCAGTGTGGACAACGAGTTCTGCCTCGATTTCTTCGCCGGCCAGCCGAAACTCGCCGTCACCAAGAAAGGCCCGGCCAGCATCGAGCTGGGCGAAATCGCCACTTGGACCGTCACTGTCACTAACAACGGTTCCGCCGAAGCCACCAATGTCGTCGTCACGGATACGCTGCCGGATGCCTTTGAAGCCACCACCAGCCTGCGTCAGGAAATCGGAAATCTGTCACCCGGCGAGACCAAGACCGTGGAATACAGCGCCAAGGCGGTCAAACAGGGCGAGTTCCGCAACCGTGCCGTGGCCACCTACGACGGCAGCGGTCCGGATGGCAATGGTGCCGCCGGGTCCAGCCCGGAAGCCGGCTCCCCGATCTCGGTTGTCCAGTCCGGCATCCGTGTGCGTAAGTCGGGACCGGAAGAAGCCTATGTCTTCAAGCCTGAGAAATTTGAAATCACCATTGAAAACACCGGTGATACCGACCTGAAGAACGTCCGCATCACCGACCTGCTGCCCAAGGGCGCCTCCGTCTCCGATCCGGGCCGCGGCCGCGTCAGCAACGGTGCCATCGGCTGGATGATCCCGACCCTTCCGGCCGGAGCCAGCCAGCTCATCACCACGGAAGTCGCCGCCACCCAGAAGGGTGAGTTCACCAACACCGTCAAGGTGCTGACCGCGAATGGCCTCGAAGCTTCGGATACCGTCACCACCAACTGGCTAGCGGTTCCCGGGGTCACCATCTCGATCACCGACAGCAAGGACCCGATCCGGGTGAAGGAATCCACGACTTACACGATCCGCGTCCGTAACCAAGGCGACTTCGAGCCAGTCAGCGGCACCGTAACGGTCAAGTTTACCGACACGATCAAGCCGACCGCCGTAGCCGGCGACGCCCAGGGCGTGATCAACGGCCAGACCGTCACCTTCCCGCGCACCACGCTGGAACCGGGCAAGGATATCAACCTGTCCATTACCGCCGAAGGAGCCAATATCGGGCCCGGCCGCGCCGTCCTGAACTTCAGCGCCGACTTCCTCGCCGATCCGGTCATCAGCGAAGAAGCAACCAACGTCTACTAATGGAGGGACGCGCGCCGTCGCGTCCGCTTCAGGTCAAATTTCAGCCGTCCGGGAAACCGGGCGGCTTTTTTGTGCGGTCTAGACATATTCGAAAGGTAGCGCAGGCGTGTCCTCACGCCGCAAGATGGTTCTTGACCGTATACCCCTGCGTGCGCTGCGAGGATGCAGCTACGCTACCCTAGGCATCCACCACCTCTATCGTTACTTTCACTTGGCAAACTTACGGTTCTTGAGTAGCTTTCAGCATGCTCGCAAAGCACTACCCCGAGAGCTGGAAGGGCCGGCCACGGACTGACGGCCCCCGCTCTGTCCTTGTCACCGGTGCCGGGGGCAGAATCGGTACGCGCTTCGCACAGGCCGCCAAGGACCAGTACGCCTTGAAATTAATGCTTCGCCCGGGCCACTCTGCCGAGCAAACAGCCCGGCTCGAGGGCTGCGGCACGATCGTGGAGGCCCGGCTGGAAGACCTGGAGGCCTTGACCGGCCTCTTTGACGGGGTCGACACCATCGTCCATCTGGCAGCCGAATCATCGCCTTTTGCCGAATGGGAAACCCTGCATCGCGACAACATTATCGGCGCCTATAACGTCGTACAGGCCGCACGAAGCGCCGGCTGCCGCCGGGTCATTCTCGCCTCCAGTATCCATGCGGTTTCCGCCTACCCCGCCGAGGAACAAGTAAAAACACACGAACCCGTCTGCCCGGGTGACCTCTACGGCGTGAGCAAATGTTTTGCCGAAGCCCTCGGTCGTTACACGGCCGAAGTCCATGGCCTCTCCTGCATCGCGATCCGCATCGGCATGTTTCTCTCCCGCAAAACAATCCGGTCGCGACACCCACAGGGCGGACTCGATTTCTGGGTCTCACCCCGCGATTTGAACCAATTGATTCAGCTCTGTATTGAAAACGAAGACCTCTTGTTCGCGGTCTTTCACGGCATCAGTGACAATCAATTCAAGCACCTGGACATCTCGGACGCCCGCGAATTACTGGGCTACGAGCCCCAGGACGACGCCTTCGCTGAGACAGAAGAAGATATCGACTGGCCTCACTGAGCCAAACGGCTCCCCCCCCCCCCCAATTAACGGGACTGTCATTTGACTTTCAGCCGGCACAAAACTCCCTATGTGCCATGAAAGCACTACTGACCTCACTCACCCTTCTCGCGGCTGGACATGCCTCAGCCGCCATGCTCCAACAATCCGTTCCCTACGAGCAGGACGGCGTCCAATTCGAAGGCACCCTGATCTACAATCTCGAGGCCGCGGAAGCAGCCGAGCTACCCGGGATTCTCATGGTTCCGAACTGGATGGGACCCTCGGAAAACGCCTTTGAAAAAGCCCGCATGCTGGCTGGTGACGACTACGCCATTTTTGTGGCCGATATGTACGGTGTGACTGTACGCCCGTCCAATGCCAAGGAAGCGGGCGCAGCCGCCGGCACCATAAGGACCGACCGTGAGCTGATGCGGGCGCGGGCCAATAAGGCCGTTGAAGTCTTCCAGGAACTGGCCGAAAACGGCCCCATCGATGAAGACCGCATCCTCGCCATCGGCTTTTGCTTTGGCGGAGGCACCGTTCTCGAACTCGCCCGCAGCGGCAACGACGATATCCTCGGGGTGGTTTCCTTCCATGGCGACCTGATGTCGCCCACGCTCAGCGATTCGGAGGACATCGAGATTCCGGTACTCGTGCTCCACGGGGCCGATGACCCCTACGTGCCGAAGGAAGACGTCGATACCTTCATCAACGCCATGAAGGCGGGCGAAGTCGACGACTGGCGACTGGTCATGTTCAGCGGCGCGGTCCACTCCTTCACAAACCCGGAAGCGGACTCGGACGGTTCGCGCTACGACGCCCGAACCGCCAAGCGTGCCTTCGAAATGATGCATGACTTTGCCGACGAGTTGTTCGACGACTGATGTGGAAGCGACACGCCTGTCTCCTTTTCAACCTGTCCGATTGACAATCGGCCTAGTATAACTAATGTTATAACAATGCCGATCAAAACCAAAGTCCGCAAAATAGGAAACTCCTACGGGATCGTCCTCCCCAAAGAAGCGCTTCAAGCACTCAAGGTTGAAGAAGGCGCGGAGCTTTACCTGACAGAGGCCCCAAACAACACGCTGAACATCAATCCGGAACGGCCTGGTTTCGATGAAATCATGCGCGTGGCGGAAGAAGGCATGCAAAGGTATCGCAATACCATGCGGGAACTGGCCAAATGAACGAGCCAAACTGGTTGAGCCCAGAAGCAATCCACACGATCCACAGCCTTTCAATTGCTCGCTTTGGAGGTGGTGATGGACTGAGAGATGCATCCGCACTGGACACTTCAATCAATCGACCGCTACAGCATTTCAGCTACGCAGATCCCGCACCAAGCATCTTCGAACTTGCTGCAGTCTACTGCTCTGGAATCGTTAAAAGTCACCCCTTTATTGACGGCAATAAGCGAACCGGATTCATGGCTGCCTATACTTTTCTCGGTATCAACGGCTATCAACTAATCGCCACCGAGGAAGACGCCGCCCTCCAGATCCTTGCACTAGCTGACAGTCGATTGAGCGACGAAGCACTTACTGCCTGGCTTGAGCTTCATTGCCGACCACGCGATTAGCGGTTCTGCAAGAACCCACGCCAGCTGCGATAACCGGAAATATCCTCCGCCTGCTGTCCAACAGTCGCCTCACAGAGGAAGCCGTGCACCTTGCGGCCGTCTTCCAACTCGATCTCGCCGAGCCCAAGCGGCTGGTGGATTGTTGCAAGAAATTGACCCAGCGAAGCTTTCGGGAAACACCATTCCTCGGCGGCAATCGTACTGCCGTCCGAATCCACCCGGTAGATGCCGGGCCGATGGGGCGCGGGTTCCGGCAGGTAAACCATGCGGTATTTGGCTGCGGTCTTCACCTCGCCGAGTAGCTTGCCTCCAAGCTCAATCACTTGAGAGTTTAAAGGCAGACCACTCATGTGCGCCCCAAAGAGCAGAATCGAGATTGTACCTATGGTAGGGTCCGTTGTCCCCAACGGACCGTCACCCGGTCCCTCTGCGGCGATCTTCAACAAGGCCGCATCGCGGTCACGCGGCGCGATCCATGTGATGCCGAAGGGCAAGCCGGACTCGCTTTCGCCCGCCGGAGTCGCCACAGCGCAGAGGTCGAACAGGTTCATGAAGTTGGTGTAGTAACCGAGCTTCGAATTGGGGCCGATCGGATCCGCATCCATCTCCGCCAAAGTCGGAAAACCGCCGGCCGTCGGCGTAACAATGGCCGTCACACCTTCCCAGCGTGCTTCGCTTTCCCGTTTCAGCGCCGCCAACTTATAGGCCGCGGCAAAAGCGTCGCGTGCCGAATGGTCCGCCCCGCCAGCGATGATCGTACGCGTGGCCGGAAAGAAGTCGTCCGCATTTGTTTTCAGGAATTCCTCCAGAGCGGTGTAACGCTCCGAGACCCAGGGACCCTCGTAGAGCAAGCGAGCCGCACTCAGGAAGGGCTCAAAGTCGACTTCGACCAATTCCCATCCCTTCGCCTTCAATGCTTCCAACCTCTTCAGCCAGGCAGACTCATAACCGGCATCGCCGAAGAACATCAACTGCTCCGGTCTGGGCACGCCGAGTTTGTTCGTCTGCGGTAAGGATTCGCTCTTCAGCGGACGCGAGTAAGGGTCCGAGACGTCGTAGCCTTCGGCGGCCTTCAAAACACTCGAACAGTCCGCTGCATTCCAGGCAAAGATGGAAACGCAATCGAGCGTGCGGCAGGCAGGCACCACGCCGTTTGTGCTCAAGCGCCCGCAGCTCGGCTTAAGTCCCCAGAGCTTGTTGAAAGCGGCCGGCACACGTCCGGATCCCGCGGTGTCCGTGCCGAGTGAAAAACTGACCAGTCCCTCCGAAAGCGAGACGGCTGAACCGCTGCTCGATCCTCCCGGCACGCGATCCGGCGCGATCGGGTTGCGCGGGATCGGATAAGGCGAGCGCACCCCCACCAAGCCCGTGGCAAACTGGTCCAGATTGGTTTTACCGACGGGAATCGCACCCGCCTGTATGAGGTTTTCCACTACAGGTGCCGACTCCTCCGGAGTGTAGGCGTAGGCCGGACAAGCCGCGGTCGTGGGCACGCCCGCCAAATCGATATTGTCCTTGATCGCGAAGGGAATACCGTAAAGCGGCAGATCTTTCGGATCCGAGCCCTCCAACTTTTCCAGATACGGCTCCAACTCGGCTTCGCTGAGTTGATGAATCCAGATTCCGGGATTTGCCACGTCCTCAATTCGTGTGCGGATGCAACGCATCAGCTCGCGCGGATTCAGCGCACCGCACAAGTAGGCTTTACGGAGTGTTCCGATATCTAGAGAGCAGGTAGAGGTCATTGGTAAGATCGGTGAATGTTAATTGTATCGTAGTCGCACCGCTTTAGCCGTGCGACCGCATGAAAGACCCGGTTCCAATTGCACATTCGGGCGACCGGCTAAAGCAAGTCGCCTACGTTGGATACTACTGGAAACCAAGACCCTCATGCTTGATTCATGATTTTGGTGTGATCGCAAACAGAACCTGACCGGGCGCAACACCCTGGCCTTCCTTACAGAGACATGTGCTGAGAATACCGGATACCGGCGCGTCGAGATTGATCTCCATCTTCATGGATTCGAGAACGGCCAGTGTCTCTCCGGCCTTCACTTCGCGGCCTTCTTCGGAGACGAGTGTTTTCCAGACACTGCCGGCCACCGGGCTTTCCACCGGCTCACTGCCTTCCGGCAACTCGAATTCGACATCGCCGACCGCACCATCCGGTTCGTCAACATAGGCTTCAAGACCGGCGGCTTTCCAGCGGGCCCGTTCCGCATCAAAGGCGGCTTGCTGCTTATGCTTGAACTCCTTGATGCTCGTATCATTGGCGGCCAGAAAGGCCTCGTATTCGCTCAAGCTGAAGTGACCTTCTTCGATCTTCGGGTTGAACCGGCCCTGCGGGCAATCATGGCGCATCTGCAGCAACTCTTCGCCGCCAACCGGATAGAACTTGATCTGGTCGAAGAAACGCAGCAGCCAGGGCTTGCCCGGTTCGAACGAAGGCGTCGATTTGTAGCGGTTCCACATCTGGATCGTTCGTCCGACAAACTGGTAACCTCCGGGACCTTCCATCCCGTAGACGCACATGTAAGCTCCACCGATGCCGACCGCATTCTCTGGTGTCCAAGTACGTGCCGGGTTGTATTTGGTAGTAACCAACCGGTGCCTCGGATCGAGCGGGGTCGCCACCGGCGCGCCGAGATAAACGTCGCCCAGGCCCAGCACCACATAACGCGCGTTGAAAACCACGTCGAACACTTCGTCTATTGTATCCAATCCATTGATACGCCGTATGAACTCGATATTGTCCGGACACCAGGGCGCATCCGGCCGCACGGATTGCATATACTTCTGGATCGCCTCCCGGGTCGAAGGGTCGTCCCATGAAAGCGGCAGATGCACGATGCGCGAGGGTACGGTGATATCCTCCAGCGGTGGCAGCTTTGCATTGACCACGGCGATCCATGCCGCAATCGATTCTGCGCTGACTTGCCCTGGATTGAAATGCACCTGCAGCGAACGGATGCCGGGCGTCAGGTCTTCAATCGCGGCGAACCGTTCCTTTTTCAGCGCTTCGTAAAGCACGTGGATGTGGAAGCGCAACTTGAAATCGAGCAACATGGGGCCGACCTCCGCAAGCACATAGGCATCACCGGCCTGCCGGACCACCAGTCGCGAGGCCCCCTCCCCTGAATCATGCAGGATGAGCTCATCCTCTTCCGGGATATAAGCGCTGTCATCCGACTTAAGCGGACGCACGATCGTAGCATCCTGCCCTTCACCAGCCAGGTACTCTTCGTAACGATTGCGCAAGGTCTCCGCTTCTTCGCGGCTGACGCAACGGAAACGGACCGTATCACCCGGCTTCAACTGCCCCATCTTCCAGAGCTCGCAGTCAATGATCGTAGCCGGACAAACGAAACCACCCAAGCTCGGCCCATCCGGACCCAGAATCACCGGCATGTCGCCGGTAAAGTCGATCGCGCCGATTGCGTAGGCATTGTCATGCAAATTCGAGGGGTGCAAGCCCGCCTCACCGCCATCGGATCGGGCCCACTCAGGCTTCGGGCCAATCAAGCGAACGCCCGTGCGCGCCGAATTGTAGTGCACCTCCCAATCGGTCGTGAAAAACATTTTGACATCACCTTCGGTGAAGAAATCGGGCGCACCATGCGGTCCGTAAAGAACGGCAATCTCCCAGGCGTGTGTCAACTCGGGTTGGTCCGCTTCAGCCAATGCCTCGGCTTCGATGCCTTCGGGTTCGTCCCCGAGGTGCAAGACATCCGCCAGTCGCAAGGCACGCCCACCGTGACCACCGAACTGCCCCAAGGTAAAGGTGGACCGGCTGCCAAGATACTGCGGTACGTCGATTCCACCAAGAATACACAGGTAACTGCGCACTCCTGCTCCATGTGTCTTGCCTATATCCAGAATGCTGCCGGCCGGAATTTCGAACGGCTTGTAGAAATCCACCGATTCGCCGTCTAGCGTGGCATCCATGTGCGCACCGGTCAGAACCGCAGTGCATGTAGTGTAGAATTGAATACGTGGGCCTGTCGCGGTAATTTCCAATCCGGCCGCATCAGGTGCGTTGCCCAACAGGCGGTTCCCCAGGCGAAGGGAGAGCGAATCCATCGGACCCGATGGCGGCACGCCCACTTCCCAATAGCCGATACGCCCCGGGTAGTCTTGGACAGTCGTCATTGTGCCGGAACGCAAAATCTCAAAACTGCGCGGCTCGTATTTATGGCCGGCGAGGGATTTCGTCACCATCTCCCCTTGAACAAAGACATCCGAAGCCACGACCGAACGCACGTAGCGCAGGTTCGTCTCAATCCCATCCAGCCGGGTCTCCGAGAGCGCCTGAGTCATCAACTCGATCGCATGTTCGCGGGTCGTGTTGTGCACCTGGACTTTCGCCAGCAAAGGATCGTAATACGGGCTCACTTCCGTGCCGGAGCTCACCCAGTGGTCACAGCGAACTTCGCTCGGGAAAACAACTCGGGTGAGCAAGCCACTCGACGGTTGAAAGTCCTTGTTCGGATCTTCCGCATACAGACGCGCTTGGATCGCATGTCCTTGTTGCGGCACCTCATTTTGCTCCGGGGACAAAGTCATGTCACCCGACGCAAGCTGCACCATCCAGCTCACCAGATCGACACCAGTGACGAGCTCCGTAACACCATGCTCTACCTGTAGACGGGTGTTCACTTCGAGGAAGTAGAACTCACGGCTGTCGTTGTCGTAGATAAATTCGACGGTCCCCGCGGAACGGTATTGCACCGCTTGGGCCAGACGACGCGCGGAGCTTTGCAGTTCCTCCAAGACTGATGCCGGTACATTGGCGGGCGGGGTTTCTTCAATGACTTTCTGGTTGCGGCGCTGGGTCGAACAATCGCGTACGCCTAGGGAAACCACATTCCCTTGGCCGTCTCCGAAAATCTGCACCTCCAGGTGACGCGCATGCACCACGAATTTTTCCAGGAAGATGCCACCTTGGCCGAAGTGGCTTTGGCTCAGGCGCTCGACCCGCTCGTAGGCATTGACCAAGGTCGCCTCATCCGGACAGACCTGCATTCCAATACCACCGCCGCCAGCGGTGCTTTTCAACATCACCGGGTAACCGATCCTGGCAGCCACCACCTTTGCTTCTTCAAGGTCCTTCAACAGCGGACTTCCCGGCAGCAGCGGCACTTGATTTTCCTCGGCCAATCGACGTGCCTCGTGCTTCAGGCCAAAGTCCAACATCTGTTGTGGAGTCGGTCCGATGAATGCGATGCCAGCTGTTTCACAGGCGTCGGCGAAGGCGGCATTCTCACTGAGAAGACCATAGCCGGGATGAACCGCTTGGGCACCTGTGGATTTCGCTACTTCGAGAATCTTGTCGATCTTCAGGTAGCTTTCACTGACGGGCGCCGCCCCAAGACAGAAGCTCTCACCGGCCATGGCGACATGGGGCGCATCGCGGTCGGCCTCCGAATAGACCGCAACCGAAGCGACGCCCAACGCGTCCAGGGTGCGGATGATGCGGCATGCAATCTCACCGCGATTGGCAATAAGGACTTTGGAAAACATGTTTAAACTATTTTAGGAACCACAGATGGACACGGATGAACACCGATGGAAACATGCGGCTAATAATCAGTGTCTATCCGAGTGAATCCGTGGTTAAAAATTAATCCCAGATGAGCGCTTCGACGGGTGTCGGGTTGTAGGCGTTGCAGGGATTGTTGAGTTGCGGGCAGTTCGAGATCAGGCACATGACATCCCGCTCGGCCACCATCTCCACATAGCGTCCGGGTGCGGAAATACCGTCCTCGAAGGTCAGCTTACCTTCGGGAGTCACCGGCACATTCATGAAGAAGTTGATGTTGCAGGTAATGTCACGCTTGCCGAGATCCGGCCCCCAGTGCTGGATACCGCAGATGAAACTGTCGCGGCAGGCGTGCATGTGCTCCTTCTCATGCGCATAACGCATGGTATTGCTCTCACGTGAACAAGCCCCGCCCAAGGTGTCATGGCGTCCGCAGGTATCGGCCGTAATCCGAAGGAGGATGTCGCCTTCGGTGGAGATCAGTTCCGTCCCGGACGTCAGGTAAAGTGCCGCCTGCCGTTGAATGGTGTCGGATGCGCTGTAGCGGTTTTCCGGATTGTGCGCATCGTAGAACAGCGTGTCGGCCGCCTGGTTGCCCTCAAGGTCGAGGATTCGCAAGGTTTGCCCCTTCTTGATTTCATGGAGCCAGAACTCACCTGCGGGAATCACTTCGCGGTAAGCCGCGGTTTCTGGGGATAGTTTGCTTTCGGTTGTCATGGTGAATGTTCCTTTATTGCAGGAGAGCTTGCGGCCACGACCCGGGTAAGTAAGTCGCAGCCCCAACCCTCCTACGGTTAAAATCTCAAATCGTTGTAGGTTTTCGTGTTCTCGAATGCCCGGAGATTTTCCGGACGCGACTGGAAACAAGGATCCTCCGCCGTCGGTGCCTCCGTCTTGAAGACCTCGAGTTTGACATGCCCCGGGTCGTATTCCGGATTCGGGTCGAGTGGATGCTGGCAGGTGTTCAGCACAACCAGTGTGTCCAGCTCGAAACGAAGGTCGACGTAACTGCCCGGCTTCGTGGCACCCGTCACATAACTGAGCTTGCCCGACTCGTCGGAAACCACCTTGGAAAACCAATTCAGGTTCGGCACCAGGTCACGCTTCCCCAGCCCCCATTTGGCCAGTTCGATCAGAAAGGCCCGCTTCGCGTCGCGGTAGCATTCGTTGCGCGCCTCCTGGTAAGGCTTGCTGCCGTATTTCTTTTCGACGAGTGCCGCATCCGAGCATCCGCAAACCGTGTCGTGCCAACCCGCCGTGTCCTCAGTGATCGAACAGAAGAGTCGTCCCATGTCCGAGTGCACACAGAACGGCGCAGTCAGGTAGAAGATATGCTGCCCCTTCAGCGTATCCGGCATGTTGTAGCGCTCCTGCTTTTCCAATGCGTTGTAAAGCAGCATGCCGACGTTGGCTTTGCCTTCCAAGTCCGTCATCCGGAGCGTCTTGCCCCGGCCGATAACCTTGGACCACATGGTGGCTCCATGGAGTGTTGTCTCGTAGATCGTATTCATGATTGGGATAGGTTAAAACAGGCGTGCGTAGTGATCGATCTCCCACTGGCTGATACGCTGGTGGTACTGGCGCCATTCCTCCGCCTTGTAGGTGATGAATTCCTTGCGAAGCTCCTCCCCCAGGACCTCGCCGACAAACGGATCCGAAGCAAAGGCCTCGACTGCCTCGTCCAGCGAGCGTGGCAGCTCACCGATACCACGCGCTGCAAGCTGCTCCGGAGAAAGTTCGTAGAGGTTGTCTTCCTGCGGTTCGCCCGGATTGAGCTTTTCCTTGATACCTTCAAGGCCAGCCGCCAAGGCCATAGCCGCGGCCAGGTAGGGATTGCAGGCCGCATCCGCATTGCGTGACTCGACACGGCCACCGACCATCGGCACACGCAGCGAGTTCGTGCGGTTGTTGCTTCCGTAGGAATTGAAAACCGGCGCCCATGAGTAGTAGGACATCAAGCCGCGACGAACCAGACGCTTGTAACTGTTGACCGTGGGTGCAAAGGTCGCACAGAGCGCGGGCCCGTGCTTGAGAATACCGGCACTGAACTGGTAGCCGAGCTCTGTCAGTCCCAGGCCGCGCGGGTCTTCCGCCTTCGGACACTTGAAGAGGTTTTGACCGGTGCTCTTGTCGTAGAGCGACATGTTGAAATGCGCCCCGCTGCCGGTCTTGTCCGCAAACGGCTTGGGCATGAAGGTCGCGATCAAGCCTTCCTCCGCCGCATAGTGTTTCGCCATGTAGCGGAAGAATACGTAACGGTCGCACATCGTAAGCGCGTCCGCATATTTGAAGTCGAACTCGAACTGCGAGTTCGCGTCTTCGTGGTCAAGGGAATACAATTCCCAGCCGAGATCGTCGATCGTCGTGGCCATCTTGTCCAGCCATCCATAGCGGTCCATGAAGCGTTTGAAGTCGTAGCAGCTCTTGTTCAGATTGTCGTCGCTGTTCGGGATCTCGATACGCCCGTCCTCGGTCATCCGCAAAACGAAGACCTCACACTCGATCCCGAGATTCATCCCGAAGCCCATCGATTCGGCTTCCTTCAGCACCTTCTGCAACACGACCCGGGCATTCACTTCGTAGGGTTTGCCATGCAGCGTGTTGTCGGCCGGTATCCAGGCCACTTCCGGGTTCCAGGGCAGCGGAATGATCATGCCGAGGTCAGGAACGGACGCGATCTCGTCGTCATTCGGACGTTGGCCCAATCCGTCCAGCGCATAGCCGGTGTACAGCTCGGAGCCCTCCGCGAATTCCGCGAAATGGCTTATCGGCACAACCTTGCCCTTGGGCACACCGTGGATGTCCACGTAATTGCCGGCGCAGTATTTGACGCCCGCGGCTTCGAGACGCCTTTGGATCTCGGCAACCTGTTCGGCAGTGAAGCGCTCGGCATCATAGATGTTGCCGGCAGACTTGTTGTAAGCGGAGTAGATTTCTTTGCTCATTTTGTATGTGATTTTTAAATACGTTTAAAATAGGAGGCGTCCAGGGGCGGGGTTTCGCGGAGACCGTGCTCGACACGGGAAACAAGCGCGTTGACCAAATGCTCGAACAGGCGCTGGCCGCCGAATACGGAAGCCTCGCTGGGCTTGCCCGTCACCCCGTTCGTGCTCGTGCGGTTGACCGGATGGCTGAACACACAGTCGCCCGTACGGTCCGGGTCATCCGATTCGGCGAGCTTGTCCTCGCGGACCATCTCCGGTGCCACCGCCATCATCAGACTGGTTTCGGCGGCATTGGCATGCCAATCCTCACCATCGGTTGTGAAAGCGGCCTCGATCACCGGTGTGAGTGTACCCGTATTCCAGCCGGCCACCATTAGGTCGTCATAGCGGCAGCGCAATGTATCCAGGGCGCATCGCACCGATGCCGCATTCCCCACATGTGAATTAACCAGGAACAAGCGGCGGATCCCCGCCTGGTAGAGCCAGTCACCCATGTCACAGAGCACCGCGATCATGGTCGTCGGCGACAGCGCGACCGTGCCCGGCCAGCGATGCGAATGTCCGATGGAACAACCGTAGCTGAGCACAGGCAGGACCGGCACTCCCGTCTTGCCGCCGACTTCCCGGCAGAGCTTGTCCGCCAGCACACTGTCCATCCCGGTGCCGAGATGCGGACCGTGCTGCTCGGTCGCGCCGAGCGGGAGGATGGCGGCGTCACAGCCGTCCCCGATGCACTCGAGGATTTCCGGCCAGGTCATGGCCTCCCATTGACTGTGCTTTGTATCCGTCATGGCACTACTCGACATTGTCGCCGGCATCCGTCATGCGGACGATCGGCAGCTTCTCCATCGTGGTTTCCTTTTGCGGGTGGATGAGTTCCTCCAGACGTTGTTTAACCGCCAGAAATTCCGGTGAAATGAACTGCTCGGGGCTGCGCGGACGCGGGACCGGCACCTCGATGAACTCCTGTATCTCGCCTGGATTCGCCTTCAAGACGAGGATGCGGTCGGAGAGATAAATCGCCTCGTCGAGGTCGTGGGTCACGAACATGATCGTCACATCCACGTTCTTCCAGATCTGCAGCAGGTAGGCCTGCATTTGGGATCGCGTCTGGGCATCCAGCGCACCGAAGGGCTCGTCCATGAAGAGAATCTGCGGCTGGTTCGCAAGGGCGCGCGCGATGGCCACGCGTTGCTTCATCCCGCCCGATAGCTGGCTCGGGTAGGCTTCGGCGAACTTGCCCAGCCCGACGAGCTCGATCCATTGCATGGCTTCCTGTTCCACGGAAGAGCCCGAACGGCCGTTCACTTCGAGACCGAACATGACATTCTTCTTCACCGTCAGCCAAGGGAAAAGCGTATAACCTTGGAATACCATGCCACGGTCCGCACCGGGGCCGCTGACTTCCTTACCCTCGAGCAGGAAACGCCCACCGGTCGGGTATTCCAGACCGGCCAGCATCCGGATGAGTGTCGATTTGCCACATCCGGACGGCCCGATGACGGAGATGAACTCACGCCGGTGCACCTTGAAACTGACATCCTTGAGGACGTGCACATCCCCCTTCGTGGTCGAGAAAGTCTTGCTCAGGTTTTCCACGCTCAGCTTGACCGACCGCCGACGGATGGCTGCGAAACGCGACGCGACAGCTTCACTTTGCAGATGATAATCGGGTAAATCGATCTGTGTCATTTGGAAGCCTTTCTAGGTTCGGTTTTTACATAGACATCACGGTCCAGCATCCAGAAGGTGAAACGCCCGATCGGGCCGTGCTTCTTGTCGGAGGACTCCGGTGTCCAGGGGAAGAAATACTTACGTAAGGAGGACAGAATCTGGTCGGTCACAAAGCCCGTGACACCGATCAGAATAATGACCGGAAATACACTATCGAAGTTACGCCAGCGGCCTTGGGTTTCAATGAACTCGGTCAAACCGCTCTTCACACCGATGAGCTCGGCAATCACCAGCCAGGTCCAGGACCAGCCCAGCAGAATCCGCATATCGTTGAAAAGGTTCGGCGTGATACCCGGGAGAATGACCCGCCGGATCATGGTCAGTTTCTTTGCCCCCAGTGTCTGCGCCGCTTCAAGGAGCGATTCGTCGAGCTGCCGCGTGGTATTGGAGACCACCAGCACCATCTGGAAAAAGGTGCCGACAAAGACCAGGGCGATCTTGGGTGCGTCATGGGCGAGGAAAATCGCCACCAGGAGCGTGCTGAAGGCCGGTGCCGGCATGTAGCGGAAGAAGTCAATGAAGGGCTCGAACAACTTGGAGAAAAAATCAAAAGTCCCGCAAAGCACGCCGAGCGGCACACCGAAAAGACAGGAAAAGAGGAAGCCGAGAAAGACGATTCGCAGCGAGTGCTTGTAACGCGTGAACATCGACGGCTTGTCGCCATCCGGTTCACGGGTGAAATCCTGCCAGCCCTTGAGCACCACTTCATGTGGAGCCGGCAAGTAAACCGGATTTGCTGGACGCCCTTGGGGAATGAGCTTTTCGAGTGGCTCTTCCGGTAAGAGCTTTGCGTTAAAGGTTTCGCTCCGGGCTGACATGATCGCCCAATTGCGCTTTATGACAGCAAGATTGGCTTCGCTGAGTTTGGGCTGATTGCCGCTCAAGCTTCCCTCGGCGACCTCTTTCCAAATCTCATAGAGTTTGGAATCGTCCTCAGCTTCGGCCCGGCTGAGCCAGCCATTGGAAATCGCAACCGCGGCCATGTGACGCAGTATCTTGGTATTGGCCCGACGTGTGCGGAAGCCTCCATTTTCAATCTCGCCCGCCTCACGTGCCTGACGCAGGGCCGCATTCTCCGCTTCCACATCCTGCACAAAGCCCGGATAATATTCCCGCGATAGGTGGTCGCCCGCCGTAAACACAGTGGTCACGCCTTCGCGGTCCGCAGAAATCTGCAGCTTGATATCCGGATGCCAGATAAACGGCGTGTAACTGACGATCGACCATGTCAGCAGCGGCATGATGAAAGAACAGACCGTCAGCAAGAGCCGGCGTTTGGCTCCGAGCTCCTTGCGCACCGCAAACCAGGGACGTGGAACTTTAATCTTTTTTGTATTCGAAGGCATTCGTATTTGCGGTGGATCTTGATTTCCGGGCAAAAAGAAGGCGGACCGAACCGTCTATGGGTAGCGGCCCGCCTTCAGCGAAATTCGACTCGTTGGAAAAGCGAAGTAAGACTTACTTCACCGATTCAGCGTATTCCTTGGTCAGGCTGGGATCGAGGTATTGCTCTGTCTTGAGGTTTTCCTCGTAGACACCCTGTGACACGTTGAAATCATCGGCGATGACGTTGGAACCGTAAACAGACCCCAGGCCATCACCCTTTTCCCAGATCTTGAGGGCTTCATCCAGACTCAGGATGTAAGTGCCTTGGAAAAAGGGTTCGTATTCTTCAGGAGAAATTTCCACGCGGGATGCCAGAATGGCCAGCGCTTCGTCGATATTTTCCTCATCCTTGATGAAGCTGACGATGCGATACCAGACCTTGACGACTTTTTCCCAGTCTGCACGACGTGTTTCCAGACTTTCCGGATCCACGGACAGAAGGTCATAGACGATACCGGGTGCGTCGGCAGTGGTCAGGACCGGCTTGGAACCCGGAACCGCCTTGAGGGCTTGGCCGGAGTTCGGCTGCCAGGCGCCGATCGCATCGACTGCACCGGACTTGAGCACTTGCGGAGTCTCATTGGTCGGTGTGTTGACAATGATGAACGCGGAAGGATCGATCCCGGCGAGTTCAGCGCCCTTCAGAAGGAGAAGGTGCTCGACGAAGCCTTCTTCCAGTCCGATCTTCTTACCCTTCAGGTCGGCCAGCGTCTCGATCCCCGGAGCGGCCACGATCATATCGTTCCCGTTCGAGTAGTCGTTGATGATGATCCCGACGGAAGGCTTGCCGGTGCCGCCGGTGACAAGCGCGTCACCATTGGTCATTGTCACAGCGTCCACCGTACCGGCTACATAGGCGTCCATCGACGCCACATAGTCCATCCAGTAGAATTCAACTTCGACGCCTTCTTCCTCAAACCAGCCTTTATCGATACCGATCTGCCATGCGACCCATCCGGGCCAGTCGCTGTATGCGATCTTGAGGGGTTCCGCGGGAAGTGCATTGGCGGCACAAAGGGCCAGCGCACCGAGGAGGGTCCGTTTCGTAGAACGGGCAAGTGACTTGAAC
This sequence comes from Coraliomargarita parva, assembly GCF_027257905.1. NCBI lineage: Bacteria > Pseudomonadati > Verrucomicrobiota > Opitutia > Puniceicoccales > Coraliomargaritaceae > Coraliomargarita > Coraliomargarita parva. The sequence goes on along the minus strand of NZ_JAPZEI010000005.1, from coordinate 124,366 downwards.
TTGAACATAACGTTTGGATTTGGGTGTTAGTTGCTAGGTGCTGCTCCCTGCACGGGGCATGAGAACGATTTATGCTAGGGCAGAAAGCATGCCAACGACGCTCAAAGCGGTAGAAAGTAATAAAATTTACCAAAAAAGTATTACGATTGGAACCCTCTATGCTGGATCGTATGAAGATGGATAAAAAAGTACCAAAAACCACAGCACAGCGGATCAGCATCTCGCTTCCGGCGAAGCTTGCCACCGAGCTTGATGCCATGATCGAACGCCGGGGGTTTCACAACCGTTCCCAGGCAATTGCCGAAATGATCGAGCAACACCTGACCGAGAACCGGCAGGAAAACGAGGAAGCCGTCATGGCGGGTACCATCACCCTGATCTATGATGCCGCCAAGCCGGGCTTGCTGGAGAAACTGGCCAATATCGAGCGCGAACACATCGAAGAATGCATCAGCAGCCAGCACATCCTGCTCGAAGGTAACTTTATCCTCGAAGTTGTCCTTGTACAGGGCCCGGTCCAGAAGCTGCGCCATATTACGGACCGCATGCTCACCTGCAAGGGGGTCAACAGCGGCAAGCTCACGCTGACCAGCAAGATTATTCCCCAAGTTCACAGACCGCTCTGATCTTTGCGCAATTTTGTAAATATTTTCCAGATTATACAATTTTAGCCTCCGGGAAAATCCCGCTACGCTTTACATTTACGCAGTCTTGTTAATATCACCCATGAATAATCTTCGAGGGCATTCCTGACTCGACGCTTGTCAGCTTGCCCTCGCTGGATTTCATTACCCGACTTCAACCAATCGCATTATCATGTCTGAAGCAGTCTCAGAAATCGGCCTTATTGGCCTCGCCGTCATGGGCCAGAACCTGGCTCTCAACATTGCCGACCACGGCTTCAAAATTTCGGTTTACAACCGCACGACCTCCAAGATGGAGGAATTCGTTGCCGCCAATCCGGACACACCCGGCGGCCTGGTCGGCTGTGAAACCCTCGAAGGTTTCGTCGCCTCCCTCAAGCGCCCGCGCAAGGTGATCATCCTCGTCCAGGCCGGTGCCGCCACCGACAAGGTGATTGAAGGCCTCATCCCGCTCATGGAAGAAGGTGACATCATCATTGACGGCGGTAACGCCAAGTGGGACGACACCATCCGCCGCGAGAAGGAACTGACCGCCAAAGGCCTGCGCTTCATCGGTTCCGGTGTTTCCGGTGGTGAAGAAGGTGCCCGTTTTGGTCCCTCCCTCATGCCCGGTGGTACCGAAGAAGCCTGGCAATATCTCAAGCCGGTCTGGGAAGCGATCGCCGCCAAGGTCGATCCGGACACCGGTAAGCCGCTCGAAGGCGCCGAGCCGGGCAAGCCGGTCGAAGGCGGTTTCAGCTGCACTACCTATATCGGTCCCGACGGTGCCGGCCACTATGTCAAGATGGTCCACAACGGCATCGAATACGGCGACATGCAAATGATCTGCGAGGCCTACGACCTTATGCAAAACGTGCTCGGCCTCACCCCGAGCGAGATGGGTGATATCTTTGGCGAATGGAACAAGGGCGACCTCGACTCCTTCCTCATCGAGATCACTGCTGACATCCTCAAGCAAGCCGACCCGGTCACCGGCAAGCCCTTTGTCGACATCGTCCTGGACACCGCCGGCCAGAAAGGCACCGGTAAATGGACCTCGGTCAACGCACTCGACATGGGCACTCCGGCACCGACCGTGGCCGAGGCCGTCTTCGCCCGCTGCCTCTCTGCAGTGAAGGAAGAGCGTGTCGCCGCCGAGACGATCCTGACCGGCCCGGACGCACCCGAGTTCACCGGCGACAAGACCGAGATGGTCGAAGCCATCCGTCAGGCGCTCTACTGCTCGAAGATCTGCTCCTACGCCCAGGGCTTCCAGCTCATGCGCGAAGCACAGAAGGAATACAACTGGACGCTGGACTTCGGCAAGATCGCTCAGATCTTCCGCGGCGGCTGCATCATCCGCGCCGCCTTCCTGCAGAAGATCACCGAGGCCTATGCCCGCGATCCGGAACTCGCCAACTTGCTCCTCGATCCCTATTTCAAGGGCGCAATCGACGCCTGCCAAGCCAGCTGGCGCAAAGTCGTCGCTCTGGCCGCCCAATACGGCGTCTCGATCCCGACCTTCAGCTCGGCCCTCTCCTACTACGACGGCTACCGCACCGCACGTCTCCCGCAAAACCTGCTTCAGGCCCAGCGCGACTACTTCGGTGCCCATACCTACGAACGCGTCGATCAACCCCGCGGCCAATTCTACCATATCGACTGGCCCAAGCCCGATCGCCCGCAAATCGAAGCTTAAGCGCAAACAAGCTATTTATCAAAAGCCTCCCGATCCGGGAGGCTTTTTTGTGGCTCACAGTCCGGTATCAAACGGAAAAGTCGTTATAATACCAATCGAATGCTTAGTCAGCTTTACAATCCGCCATTTCAGCGCGGACGGTATTTCAAAGCTTCCATTCGGGAATAGGATAAGTTACAAGCACCCCCTATTACCTCTGAACTACCAATGAAGGAGTTTTCCCGCCAGCCCGACAATGTACGTATCCTGGTTGTAGATGATCAGCCACAGAACCTCGCTATTGTCGGCGAGATCCTCAAGCGGGACGGCTTGAAATTTTTCTTTGCGACCAATGGGGAGGAAGCGATTCAAGCCGCCAAGGAAGAACAACCGGGCTTGATCCTCCTGGATGTGATGATGCCCGGATCGGATGGTTTCACTGTCTGCCGGCAACTGAAAGCGGATAAGACCACATCCGGCATCCCGATTATCTTCCTTACCGCAAAATCGGAAACGGTGGATACGGTCAATGGATTGTCCGCAGGAGGAGTCGATTACATCCGCAAGCCGGTCAACCAGGAAGAGCTGCTGGCTCGGGTGCACACCCACCTCGACCTCTTCATTGCCCGCAAAAACCTGGAGAAGCTCTATCATAAGAAAACCGAGTTGCTGCGGACACTTGCCCACGACATCAAGAACCCGGCCGGTGCGATCGAAGGCCTCGCCCAGGAGTTGATCTACGATTTGAACCATGGCGAGTTCGACGTGGCGGAATGCCTTTCCCTGCTTGAATTGATGGCGTCCTCCGCCAAAGGCATGCTGGATCTGGTGAAAGAGATACTGGATGAGGAAAGATCCGAACACTCTGGCTCCGCATTTCTCAATGACGGTCCGGTCGACGTCGCCGAAGTCCTTGGTCAACTCGTGCAACTCAACACTGTCATGGCCCAAAAACGCTCGATCCAACTCCGATTGGTCCGGCACATCGATGTCAATTTAGGGGTGAGCCGCCGCGTACTCTCAGAAATATTTGATAATATCATTAACAACGCGGTGAAGTATTCCGCAGCGTCCAGCCTGGTCGAGGTACACCTTATGCCGTCGGCCAGCGGACCAAAGGCGCTTCGCATTGAGGTGCGCGACCAGGCACCCGTCATCTCGGAAGATGAACGTTACCGCCTCTTTCAGGAGTTTTCACGCGGTTCCGATCATGGACACGATGGTTCCAGCTCGGCCTCACACGGTATCGGGCTCTCCATTGTCAAACGACTGGTCAAGCTCCTGCAGGGAGAAGTGGGCGCTCTGCCTCGGCCGGATGCGATGGGAAATATTTTTTATGTGGAGCTACCACGCGGATAAGACGGAATCATCTCATGCGGAGATCGCATCATAGACATAAGCTTTCGATCTGGTGCCTGTATCGCTGCCTAAAACCCGTGACGATCCTGTCGGCTGCCTGCATCAGTCTCGTCTGCTTCAGCGCCACACTGTCCGGATCCAATACGAAGGTCATCCCACTCAGCGAGTACGTGGTCAAATCCCTCACCACGGAAGAGGGACTGCCCATGGATCAGCTGAATTTTATCGCCACCTCGAAAGAGGGTTATCTCTGGATCGCCAGTTTCGAAGGCTTGATCCGTTATGACGGACACGATTTCGACCTGATTTCGCACCGTGATTACGCCACGCTCCGGGGAGGTGTCTTTGACCTGAAAATCGACAAATCGAATATTGTCTGGGGCTTTGATACCAATGCTCGCTACCTCTTTCGCTATAACGAAGGCAGCTTGAAAACCTGGGAAACCGCCGAGTTCAGCAACGTGGTGGACTTCACCCTTTTTCTCAACTGGGAAGGTCATGTCCTCCTCCTGGGAGACAGCCGGTTCTACCAAATCGTAGACGATCAACTGGTCGAATATCCGGTGGCAGGTATCGAGGGCCTGCGCATCTATGACGCAGTCTTTGCCCCGAACGGAAACCTCTGGATCGCCGATTACGACGGAGGGGTTTTCCGCATTAAAGATGGCATACGGACCGAATTCGATATGTCCGTCTACGGGTCGGCCCTGGACCGGGCCCAGCGTCTGGAAGGTGACGGCGAAGGCGGTCTCTGGGTTATCACCGCCAGTAATGACCTCCTGCATTATGATGGCAAGGAATGGAATCTAATCCAGGTTCCCGAGTTGAAGAATGCGGGACGATGCCGGGACCTTTTGAGCGAAACAAACGGCAGCCTCTGGATCGGAATGGAAAGCGGGATGTACCGCTACAATGCAGGCGGAATCGAAAAATTGAAGCCGCTCGATGATCCCATTGACGACAACGTCTTGTCGATTACCCAGACACCGGAAGGCAGCATCGCGTATACAACCTTTAACAAGGGACTCAAGATCCTCCAGAAAGGCTTGTTCAAGACTTACACCGGCAAGAACGGCCTGCGCGGCGGTATTGTGCGCTGCATCCTGAAGTGCCCGAAAGGCAACTATTTCATCGGCTCAAATAAAGGCGTGAGTCGTATCTTCAAAGGACAGGTGTTTCATGAATATCACGAGCTTGATGGCATTGATGTAACCGATATCGTCGCTCTTGAAAACGGTGAGGTCTACTTTGCGACCTACGGCAAAGGCCTATACCGTTGGAAAGACGACAAGATGCAGAACTACTTGCAAGAAGACGGCTTGCTCTCCGACACGATCTATCGCATTGCCCAAGGACCGGATGGAAAACTGTGGCTCGCCACATATTCCGGTGCCTGTACCTTTGATGGTGAAAGCTTTGAAACCCCGGAAACCAATCAGACCCTGCCTGACCACCTGGCAATTTCACTCTTCCGTGACAGCCGGGACCGCATGTGGTATTCCATCGCTTCTGGCGGTTTGGCTTACGTCAAGGACGGCACACTCCACAGCATCACCAAGGATACAAAGCTCGAAAACGTTACCGTTTTTCACCTAAGCGAAGACTCCGACGGTATTCTTTGGGCAGGGTACAGCGGGGGCATTCTACGTGTGGAAAAAGATCGTATGACGGCCTATGACCTGACCGGGTTCTTTCCACGTACAAATATCTTTCATGTCTGGAATGATGGCCGGGGTTCCCTATGGCTGTCCACCAATTCCGGCCTCTACCGCTTGGACGCCAAGCCTTTTGACGGAAATCCCCTGCAGGGCAGCGTCGACTACAAGAGCTACCTGAAATCGGATGGCCTGCCTTCAAATAACGCTACAGCACTCTCCCACGCACTCACGCTGGAGGATGAATTCTGGATACCGTTCAATCAGGGGGTCTGTATCGTTGCTCCGGATGAGTTCGAGCCGGACAGTTATGATCCGCATGTCTTGATCGAAAATATCACGGTGAACGACCAGACACTGCTGGATTTTCCGAACAAGAACATAAGCGGCTTGCTCCTACCTCCCGGACTCCGCCAACTCAACGTCAATTACAGTGCTCCGCTTTTCCAAGCGAGCAAGCGGATACAGTTCAAGCGCCGCTTGCTGGGATTTGATAACGATTGGAAGGAAACACAGCGGCGCGATGCCACCTATACAAACCTGCCACCCGGCAACTACACTTTTGAAGTCGCCGTCGTAACAGACAACCAAAAGGACGAGTACACACATGTCGCCTCGATTCAATTCAAGGTACAGCCTTACTTCTATGAAACTGTCTGGTTCTATGCGATCTGCTGCATAGTCGCTGCCATCCTCATCTATGCATTCATCTATTTGCGTCTGCATAATTCCAGAGTACAGCAACACAAACTCAGTGCCCTCGTGCGCGCCCGTACCCGTGAGTTGGAAGAAAGGAGCGAAGAACTGTTGGTGGCCCGTGACCAGGCACAGTCGGCAAACAGGATGAAAAGTGAATTCATCGCCAATATCAGCCATGAAATCCGGACCCCTATGAATTCGATCATCGGGTTTGCCACGATCCTCAACGATGAACTGGTTGACCATTCGCATCGCCGCTATGTCAACTCGGTGCTGAATTCCGGGAAAACCCTTCTCACATTGATTAACGATCTGTTGGATATCTCCAAGATCGAAGCCAATAAGTTGGAGCTGTACCCGCACCCGACCCAGTTGGTCGAACTGTGCTCCAGCGTGCTGGAAATGTTCGAACCACAGGTCGCAAGACGTGACATTGAATTGAAGTTCACCAGCAGCGACGATACCCCCGAGTATGTGATGATTGACGATGCGCGCCTGCGCCAGGTCCTTGTCAACCTGATCGGGAATGCGGTCAAGTTTACGGACAAGGGAATGATCGAGCTTGAGATCGAATGTATGAAATGGCATGAAAGCCGGGTCCACCTACGTATCACTATTTCGGATACAGGTGAAGGCATCGAACAAGGAAAACTGGATTCCATTTTTGACTCCTTCGAGCAGATCAAGGGTAACAAGTACAGGAAGGGACAGGGCGGAAGCGGTCTTGGATTGAGCATATCCAAGCGACTCACCGAATTGATGGGTGGTTCCATACTGGTTGAAAGCACGCCGGGACAAGGCTCCCGCTTCATACTCGATTTCAACTCCCTCGAATTCGTGCAGGACCGCCAGGAGTCAAACAGCAAACGGGTTCCCAGAACGAGTCCCTCTCCCTTCCCCCCTGTCAACCTCGACGATACGCTTCATGCCCTGAAGAAATCGCTCTACGAGTGCATGAACACGGACAACTGCAGTTACACCGACAAGAAGGTATTCTTTCACATCTGTGAACGTACCTTGATGCCGGGACTCAAAATCCTGGACCTCGAGCGCATGGAACGGGCAGGCTCCGAAATACAGGGCCTCAACCTGAGCCTCCGGCACTCCTGTCTCGATCAGCTCATCGAGGAGATCCATGCCTGTGGTGAAGAGCTACGAGTCGAACGCAGCCGGGCACTTCGGGAAATGCTGATCCAGCTGATTCAGGAATACGACGCCGGCTAAGGCTGCAGGAAAATCAACGCATCCGGAAGGGACCTTATACGCAAACCGGCTTTCCAAGATAGGCAAGCAACCACATTTCCTTCCAGAGACGATAGCGGCCTTCACTACTGATCTTTCCTTCCTCTTCCTGGTAGGACCTAGGTATGAGGAAACCGGTTTCGGTGTTGATACGCTCAAGGATTCTTTGCTGGTCATTCAGCTCCTCCAGCGGGTCGTCTTCCATCACAACCGGCTCGATATTACTGCGCAGCAAGCGATTATGGTGCAGTTTCAACAAACGAGGCAGGGAACCGATCAATGGCTTGCGGCATAGATGCCAGGCTTCCGGATAGTACCCGCCGTAGGGCAGGTAATGATTGTCGGTGATAATACGTTCGCCTCCTTTGCTCAGCGTTGTGAGAGTGAAACACGCACTCGCCTCGCCTTTGCGCTTGGGTAGGAAAAGGATGTGCAAACGGCTCAGCTCGTCGGGACTTTGATACACGGAGGCACGGAGGTAGGTGCCTTCATAGAGTTCGGATTTGAGGGCTCCGAGACGCTTGAAACGGTTTTTCCGCAACCACTCCTTCAAATCGATCGCCCTGTTGTCGGCCGGCCACTCATCGCCATCGTGATTGATTTCGAAACTGGGAAAGAGGGGCAGCTCACTGCGGCTCAGGGCCTTGATCGCAATCCAATTGTAGCCGGTCTCCAAAAGGAACCAGAGTGCCAGTCCCGAAAGCATGTGGACCCACTGCGGGCGGCTTGAAATCCCCCCCTTCTCGATCAAAAAGGTAAACAACGCAGCAATGAAGAACCAACGCACCCAACGGGCCAGGATACCCAGAACCGGTATACCGGTCCGGCTGGACAAGGCCGGCAAAGCGATGGAAAGGCTAAGTAGGACCAGTAGCGTGTATTCGATTGTTGAACCTTCCTGAAACATGGAGAAAAGAAAACCGGCAGTGGTGAGCTACCGGTTGAAAATATGGAGTCGATTGGTAAGCCGGCAGTTAGTTGAGGCGCAACGGCATGATGACACAGATGAAATTATCCAGTGTCTTGAACAGGCCCGGGCTCAGCTCATCCTTGAATTCGAAGAAGACTTCATCCTTGCCCAGTGCCTTCAGGGGCTCCATCAGGAACTGCGGATTGAAAGCAACTTGCACTTCCGGACCGTCGTAGGCGATCGCCATGGATTCGTGCGACTCGCCGTACTCGGAACTGGAACCGGAAATTTCGAGCAGGTTCTTACTCACCTTGAGCTTCACGGAATTGCTCTTGTCGCTGGTCACCAATGCGGCACGGTGCACACACTCAAGCATGAGCTCACGCTCGATTTTGACGCGGTGTTCCGTCTCCTTGGGAATGACTTGCCGGTAGTTCGGGTAATTCCCCTCGACGATTTTCGAAACAAGGTACAAGTGGTCAACCAGCCCGGTGTCGCCGGCACTTTCGTCGATCGCGATTTCAAAGGCGACCTGGCGGTCGTTGAAGGCGACCTTGACGTTCTCCCCCTTACCCATGAGACGTTCCAGCTCGGCGACAGTCTTGGCCGGAAGAATCAGACTGCCTGCATTGTCGTCGCTGATTTCCGTTTCCAGGGCGGTCAGCGCGAGACGGCGGCCATCAGTCGCGACCAGCGTCAACTTCTCATCCGCAAAGTTGAAATAGACACCGTTGAGAATATATCGGTTCTCATCGGTCGACTGGGCATAGGACACACTCTTCAGCATGCCGACGACGTCGGATTGGCCCAACTCGAAGACGTGGCGGTTCTCGAAGGTCGGCAGTGGCGGGAACTCTTCCGTGCTGATGCCCATCATTTTGAAAAGTGAACCGCCGGAAGTGATCTTGGCCTGGTTGTTTGCACCGGTTTCAACGAAAACCTCGTTCTGTGGAAGTTCACGAATAATCGTCGCCAGTTTGCGGACCGGAAGTGTGATACCGCCCGATTCCTCCACTTCGGCTTTGATACGGCAACGAATGCCCAGATCGAGATTGGTAGTGGTCAGGGAGATGTGTCCATCCGCGGCTTCGATCAGCACGTTGCTCAGAATCGGCATGGTCGAACGGGTAGCGACGACGTTGAGCACTTGTTGGAGACCGTTGCTAAAGTGATCCTGGTTGATCTTGAACTTCATGATTCGTTTTTTGGTTTTTTGGGAGTTACTGGCAATCCTTATATATATATTGATTCTTTATACTTAAATCTCTCCGTAACAGTAGGTATGGTGAATGGGGAGAAAAACTCATCAACTTGCTGTATTCAAGCTATTTACGTTAAATCTTTATTGTGAAAAGCGAAGTGGAAAAAGTGACAGGGACGTGAACAATGTGAAAAAGTTTTCTGTAGTTCACCGAAGCTTCACACTTATTCCAAAGTAATTCACATCTCATTTGGCGGCCTTTCGGTCGAGGTGTCGACGGGCCCGTTGACGGCGGTAGAGATGTCGGATCGGGCCGTAAGCAATGTAGACGAAAAAGAGGACGGCAAAGGCGAACTCCTTGAAGAGGAAGATGCCGCTCAGCGCGAGAACGATGCCGATGAACGTCCTGAAGCGGGTACTGGTATGCCAGTCGACGTTCTTGAAACTGGGATAAGGGATGTTGCTGACCATGAGTGCCGCGATCGCGAGCATGAATGGCGGCATGAGGATAGAGAGGCCGCGGAGTTCAAAACTGTTTAGGACCAGAACCAGTGATGCGATCATGCCGGCGGCGGCGGGAACCGGAAGACCGAGGAAATCATGGGTGCCTTTGAGCTGCTCGGCCGGTGGGAGCATCGGATGGGTCAGTACATTGAACCGGGCCAGACGTACCCCGGCGCAGAGGAGGTAGATGAAGGCGATCAGCCATCCGATTTGCAGGAAAAACGGGTACTTCTCGGTTGGGGATAGGATGAGGAAGATCATCATCATGGCCGGAGCCACCCCAAAGGAGATGATATCCGCAATGGAATCGAACTCTTTGCCGAAGAGGGATTCCTTGCCACCCAGTCGTGCTACGCGGCCATCGAGGGCATCGCAGATCACGGCAAAGAGAATAAACCAGACCGCTTGGGTGAAATGGCGGGAGACTTCGAGCGGTACCTCGGCATAATTGGCCTGAATACAGCGCAGGATGGCGAGAAAGCCGAAGAAAAGGTTACCCGCGGTCAGACTGTTGGGCAGGAGGTAGATGCGGCTAGCCTCACCGGAGTCTGCGTATTTCGGGGGTGTGTGCTCAGGGGAATCGGGCATTGGGTTTAGTCGGCGACTTCATCTTTGTGCCGAAGGGAATCCAGGTATTTCCAGAAAGAGTCGTGTTGCTCGACCATGAATTCCTCGGTGATCGGCAGCTTCACACGAAAGACGAAATCGGAAAGTGTATTCTTGTGCAGAATGTAGTGCGCATAGAGCGCATCTCCTTGTTGCTCAAAGTAGATGCGAAATTCACCGGCGCGCACACGGTAGTAGGTTTTTCCCTGGCGATGGAAACGGCCCAGCTCTTCGTCCGGATGGTCCAATTGTTCTTGGGTCAGAGTGCTGACGACTTCGACCAGCAACATTTGCGAGCGGGTATCGAGCTTGTTCAGCTCGTGCATGCTTTGTTCGCTAAAATTGACCTGAAACATTGGAATCGCTGATATTTTGTAGGTGAAAACGTAATCATGAATGCAATAACGATTTGTGCAATCGCAGAATCGAGTCTTCCACCTGTCTCAGGTGATTGACCCATGCCCCATCGGACGCTTAGCTTGTACGTTTTATGTGTACTCTCCTACCAGCCGATGTGATCACATTGCAGTTCGATTCACGCAATCGATTACTCGTCCGCAAAAATGCCGGCGGGCAACTTGAAGCCTGTGTCCGTGAGGGAAAGGACGGCTTTTTTCTTGCGCGGATTGAGTGGTGTGGCCATCCGGTTGCGGTGTATGTCCGGATTGATGATGGCCGCAATGAAACGGCTTGTTTTCAGAGCTGGTACCAGTTGGAGGCTCGGAGCGACTGTGCTGAAAGTTTGACGGAACTGAGGTGCCGGCTCGAGCCGTACCTGGTCCGTGTCCCCTACCTGGACCTGAGCGAGAACGAATACATCTACCGCTTCCGTACCGCTAGGGAACGAAATCGTGAGGTCTATGTGGACGCCCAGTCGGAAGCACTCTACCAGAGCGCGCTTTGTGCGGCGATCAAAGCCGCCCGCCGGACGAAGGAAAAGACGTCCGGCGAGCCTGCCTTGCTCGATTTCGGACCGGTACAGTATGTCATCCCCAGTCATTTTGGATTTTGCCTCGGGGTGCAAAATGCAATTGAGCGCGCTTACGAAACTGTTGTCTCACATCCTGGAAAGCGGGTCTTCATGTTGAGTGAATTGATCCATAACCCATTTGTGAACAAGGATTTGCTGGCACGTGGGCTCCGTTACCTGCAGACCGACAAGGGGCTTCCGATACGCGCGGACGGGAGTGTGGCGACCGATCACAACGATCCTGAAACGCTGTGGAATCAGCTCACGGAAGACGATATCGTGATTATTCCTGCTTTTGGAGCGACCAATGAAGACAAGTTACGCCTGATTAAGCGGGGGCTGGCGATCCGGGAGAATGACGCAACCTGCATGTTGGTGGAAAAAGTCTGGAAAGCCGCCCGTCGCTATGCGGAAGAAGGTTTTACCGTGCTGATTCATGGAAAGTCGGAGCATGAGGAAACCAAAGCAACGTTCTCAAACAGCTCGAGCTGCGGACCCGCATTGATGATCCGCAACATGGCACACGCGGAAAAGCTCGGTGAGGTCATTCTTGCTTCCGGTTCCGATAAGACCCGGCTCTTTTACCAGTCCTTTGCCGGGTTGTGCTCGCAGGATTTTAATCCGGAGCGTGATCTGGAAAAACTGGCTGTGGTCAATCAAACCACCCTACTCCGCAACGAGACCTTGCGGATTATAGACTACCTGCGTGCTATCATTGCCAAGAAATTCGGTGAGGCTGCGGTGGAGTCCCATCTCTGGTCGAAGGGCAAGGGGGACACGCTTTGCTATGCTACACAGGTCAACCAGGATGCGCTGCGCAAGGCTGTCGAGCAGCCTGTGGATGCGGCGCTTGTAGTTGGAGGCAAGAACAGCTCGAATACATACCAGCTCTACCGTGTCTGTAAGGAACGCTTTGGGGATAAGGCACATTACATCCAGTCGGAAGCCAATATCCTCTCGCTGGATTCGATCCGTCATTATGTTTTTCCGTATAACCCTTCCGATACGGTCATCGAAAGCGAGATCGTGCGTTGCTTTCTAAAACCGGCGGATCGTCCCCTGAGGATCTTGCTGACCGGAGGCGCCTCCTGTCCTGACGGTATCATTCAACAGGTCATTCACCGGATTAACAGTTTCTTTCCGTCTGAAGAACTCCATAGCATTGAAAGTATTCTTAAAGCATTTGATGCAGATACTTGAGCTTTCCCTGAATTCAGGTAAAGTTAATCAAAATGTTGATTAGCCTAACAGATTGTGAAGGAGTCCCAACCGATTTCGAGGTGGGTGCATTGGTCCGCCACAGGCTCTATGGCTACCGTGGTGTGATTGTCTCGCTGGATGCGGTGTGCATGGCCGGTGAGAAATGGTACATGGCCAACAAGACACAGCCGTCGCGGAATCAGCCTTGGTACCATGTGTTGGTACATGACAGTGGCGGGTTGAGTACTTACGTGGCGCAGTCCAATCTTGAACTGGATACGAGCAAGCAGCCGATCAATCATCCGCGGATCGAGAGCTATTTCTGCTGTTTCAAGGACGGTGCTTACGTGCGCAACCAGCACGCCAAGCAAGCGAACTGTCATACGGCCTGAGGTCCGCGACTCAGCCTGCAAGGCCTGTTTCGATGCCTTCGAGAACGAGTTCGCCGCTCAGGGTTGTCGTAGTGGCTTCCAGAATACGGACGGGAACGAGTTCGCCAACCAGACGCTCGCTGGCCGGAACGACGACTTTGCGATGCCCCCGGGTGCGGCCCATGTACATGCCCTCCCCACGTTTGGCAGGGCCCTCGATCAGCACTTCTTCGATGTGCCCCACGAGTGATTGGTTCCGCGACAATGAACTCTGCCCCAGCAAATCGAGCAGGACTTGGTTCCGTTCCTCTTTGACTTCCTTGCTCACCGGATCACCCAGCGGTTCGGCCGTCGTACCCGGACGCACGCTGTACTTGAAAAGGAAAGCCATATCAAAAGCGATTTCCTCGAAGGCGCGACGGGTGAGCTCGAAGTCTTCATCGGTTTCACCCGGAAAACCGACGATCACATCGGTTGAAATGTAAATATCCGGGCGGACGGCCCGGAGCTGATCGATGATCCGGCGAAAGCGCTCAATCGTATAGGGACGGCGCATCGCCTTGAGAATACGGTCGCTCCCGCTCTGCATCGGGAAATGCAGGTATTCGCAGAGCTTGGGCAGTCGGGCATAGCAGTCAATCAGGTCTTCTTTGAAACCGACTGGATGCGGACTGGTGAAACGGATCCGCTCGATGCCCTCGATGGCATTCACCTTCTCCAAGAGTTGCACAAAGGGGCTCTTCTTGTCGACAAAGGGAAATTCACGGATCCCGTATTGGTTAACGATCTGCCCGAGCAAAGTGACTTCCTTGGTGCCTCGGGCGGCCAACTCCTCGATTTCCTCGACGATCGATTCCATCGGGCGCGCGCGTTCCGCGCCCCGGGTTTTCGGCACGATGCAGTAGGAGCATTTCATGTTGCAGCCCTGCATGATGCTGACGAAGGCGGAAACTTGGCGGCTGTCCTTCACATGCGAGCGGATCGTATTCTGGGAACCGGCTTCTTCTTCCAAGTCGATCACCGTGCTCGGACGAGGCCCCTGGCCCTGCAGGGTCGCGATCATGTTGTCGAGATGATCCGGCACGCGGTGAAATTTCTGGGTGCCGATGATGAGGTCGAGGTCGGGCAGTCGGTCCACGAGCTCGTCCCCACGGTTCTGCGCCATACAGCCCATGATCCCGACGATCAGGTTCGGGTTCTTTTTTTTCCGTGCGCTCACATGGCCGGCCTTCCCGATCGCCTTCTGTTCCGCCTGATCGCGCACGCTACAGGTGTTCAGAAGAATCACGTCCGCATCGAACTCATTGTCCACGATCGAATAGCCCTTGCCCCGCAACATGGCGGCAACGGCTTCGGAGTCGCGCTCATTCATCTGGCAACCGTAGGTTTTGATATGGACCCGGTTCATGTGGAGAGCGGGAGAATGCGCAGGGGGACGGCTTTGTAAACTCTGAACTTGTCCCCGGTTTCGCCTGATCTGTTAGAAATTTCTCAAACTCGGGCTGTCGGCGCCTGACGACTTGACGCTGGGTCCTGGGTCTCTGTTCATGGTGCAATGGCAGTACACCCCCCACGCGAAATCATTTTAGCCAAGGCTGGCGAGCTGTTTCACAAGCGCGGTTATGGCGCGGTGACTATTGATGATGTGATTCAGTCCAGTGGCTTGCCCAAGGCTGCTTTTCACCAGAATTTCAGTACCAAAACAGCGCTGGGCAAGGCGTGGCTGGAGCGCCTAATCCGCCGGATGGATGTCTTCCACAGTGATTTCCTAAGCCGGGCCGGGGAGCGCGACAAGCGCTTGCGCAAGTACTTCCTTTCCATGCGTAGCTGGGTGGAGACCAACGGCTTCCGTTCCTGCCAGTTTGCGAATACGGCTGCCTGTATTGATGCGGAGGCCGATGAGGAACTCGCATACCTGATCGATCAATACAAGCGGGCGCAGCTTCAGTTCTTTATCGATCTGGTCAAAACCATCGTCGACGAGTCGCAGGCCCGTCGTATCGGAACCGCCGTGTTCCTGCTCTATTCCGGTGCGATGACCGAGTGCCAGAACCTGAAGGCGACTTGGCCTCTGGAAGATGCCTTGGTGGTAGCCGAGAAGCTGTGCCAAGTGGAAGCTGCCTGAAGCAGTGGTTGGCCGGTGTGTGTGGCCGGTCGAGTAACTAAATTGCCCGAGCTGACTTGACAGCGGGTGGAGCCCGTCCAACCTGCGGCTCTTTCGCTACACTCGAAACTCAACCAAACCAAATACACAGCAATGATTACTGTCGGCGATTCATTCCCGCAATTCAAAGTCAAGGCCTGCAACGGTCTGACCAACGACGATCTTATCGATATCACCAGCGAAAGCTACGAAGCCAAGTGGAAGGTCTTTTTCTTCTACCCGAAGGATTTCACTTTCGTCTGCCCGACTGAAATCGTGGAATTCAGCAAGAATGTCGGCGAGTTTGAAGACCGCGACACCGTGGTCATCGGCGGGAGTGCGGACAATGAATTCTGCCACCTCGCATGGCGCAACGACCACGAAGATCTTCGTGATCTGAAACTTCCGCTGATTGCGGCTCCGAAACTGGCCCGTGAACTGGGCATTCTGGACGCTGAGGAAAATGTCTGCCTGCGTGCCACTTTTATCGTGGATCCCCACGGTGTCGTTCAGTATGCGTCCTGCAACAACCTGAGCGTCGGCCGTAATGTGAAGGAGATTCTGCGTGTTCTGGATGCAATCCAGTCCGACGAGCTTTGCCCTTGCAACTGGAATAAGGGCGACGAAACCATCAAAGTCTGATAACTCTCATGGAGAAGATTACCGAACTGCTTGCCCAGCTTCCCGAGGAAGCCAAGGACCTGCGTATCAACGCCAAGCGTGTCTTGGCGGCGGAAGAATCGCTCGATGCGGCCCAAACCTGGGGCACCGCGTTGACTGCAGCCTATTTCATTCGCCATCCGGAGCTGACCGCGGCCGTCCTCGAAGATGCCAAGGCTGCCGGTGTGAGTGCTGAAGTGCTGGCCGACGCCAAGGCGGCGGCCGCGATCATGGGGATGAACACGATCTATTATCGTTTTCGTCACCTCATGGCGAGTGATGCCTACAATCAGCGTCCGGCCAATCTCCGCATGATGCGCATGCAGCAGGTGGCGACCAGCAAGGTCCTGTTCGAACTCTTCTCCATCGCTCCGGCTGCACTCGCCGGTTGTGAAATGTGTCTGAAGGCGCACGAGGCGGCGGTCAAGGCCGGTGGCCTGAATGAAGACAATATCCATGACGCGGTCCGGATCGCCTCCGTCCTGCATGGTGTCGCGGTCGCTTTGGAGACCCTCGCCTGATAAAAACTTCAATTTTCCATTTCAGGGGCGTTGCGAAAGCAGCGCCCCTTTTTATTTCTATACCTGCATGTCTGTCAGCGAGTATACCGTTTTTGTCTATGGCACCTTGAAGCCCGGTGGGCGTTACTGGCCCCGTTATTGTGAGGGCAAGGTGGCCTCGCCCCTGCCGGCTATGGTACGGGGGGAGCTGTATGATCTGCATGTCGGCTATCCCGGTCTGATTCTGCGAGGGGACAGCTGGGTGCAGGGCTTCATCATGACCTTTCCGGAGCAAAAGGACTTCCTCCATCTGGATACCCTCGAGGACTACCAACCGGGCCGGCCCTTGCATGAGAATGAATATAACCGGCTGAAGGTGGAATGTTTCAATCCTGCCGGTGAATCATTCGGTCCGGTCTGGGTCTACGAGATGTCCGAAGCAAAGGTGGTGGAATTCGGTGGCACGCGCCTGAAAAGCGGAAATTGGCCGATTTGAATAAATCACGGCTTGAATTCCTGCTCCCGACACGGTCAGCTCATCGGCTATGCTATTTGAAAACGGTTCAACTCATCTCTTTATTGGTGATTCGATCACGGATTGCGGACGCAATCGTGACACAAACGGGGTCGATCTGGGCTTCGGTTACACCTCGCAAATTGTGCCTTTGATCCGGGCCCACTATCCGGAACTGACCATTCAGTTCCTGAACTTCGGGATCAGCGGTAACCGGGTCACGGACCTGGAAGCGCGTTGGGACGCTGATGTCATGGCCCAGAAGCCGGATACCGTATCGATCATGATCGGGATCAATGATGTGTGGCGCCATTTTGAGTTTGGCAGTCTGATGCCTGATCAGGTCAGCATTGAAGACTATGAAGCCAAGCTGGAAGGTCTGGTGAAGAAAACGCTCCCGAGTGTGAAAACAGTCATCGTTATGTCGCCCTATTACCTGGAAACCAATCTGGAAGACCCGATGCGAAAGACGATGGATGAATATGGCGCGAAGGCGAAAGCAGTGGCTGAACGCAACGGACTGATCTTCGTCGACGTTCAAGCGGCGTTCGACGACTGGCTCAAGCACAACCACACCCAACAGCTCTGCAGTGACCGGGTACATCCGAAGCCAACCGGCCACGCAGTGATCGCAAAAGCGTTCCTGGATGCGGTTGGATTCGAGTGGTAAGTTCTCCCTACTCGCTCGGTGCTTCTTTACTGGCGGCCTTTTTGGCCGCCTTTTTCTTGGCTGCTTTCTTTTTCACTGCCTTTTTGGCCGCCTTCTTGGTCGCAGTCTTTTTCTTGGCTGCCTTCTTGGCTGCTTTTTTCTTCACCGGCTTATCTTTGTCCGGGCTCCCGCTTTCAGGGGAGGCGGTCTTTTCGACGGCAGGCTTCACTACAGGCGTAGGTGCTTCGACGGCCGCTGCCGGTGCGGGGGCCTTGGAAGGCTTCTCCTTCGCTGCGCCGTCGCTTGAGGGCTTGGATGCAGGTGCTTCAGGGGTTTCCTTGGGCTTGTCGCTGCCGCCCTCGCTCTTTTCGCGATTGCGGTTACGCCCGCCACGACGTCGACGGGATTTGGATTTCCCGGGGGCGGCTTCGGCTGTTTCGGACTGAGCTGTGTTGTCTGAAGCCGCTTCGGGGGCGGGTTGGGCCGGTGCTTCGCTGCGGGGCGCATGGTCCCCGGAGGCGGCTTCGCTTGGAGCCTCTGCGTTTTCGCCGGATGAATTGTCTTCGTTACGCTCACGGTTGCGATTGCGCCCGCGGCGCCGGCGCCGGCGCTTGTTCTTCCCCTGCCCTCCTTCGCCTGCCTCTGCCGGGCCTGCTTTTTGTGGGCTGCTTTGGGGAACTTCATCGTCATAGCGCTCCGGATGGGCCTCGTAATCTTCGATGGCGGCCGCGATCTTGTCCTCCATCTCCTCGTCGGTATACGGAATGACGCGTTCGACACGGTCGGCTTTTCTCGTGGCAATGGGCTCAGGTTCCGGCGGACGGTACTCCTTCGGTGGCAGGACAACCGTACTATAAGGGTCGATTGCAATCGGGGTGGCGGGCAGTGCTTGCTCAGCTGTGGCGCTCAGGCGTGGATAAAGTGTGATCTCGTTGGGGATGTTGGTTTCGTTTTCATCCAGCAGGCTGATGATGACTTTGACCACATTGGCCGGATCGATGCGGGATTGGGCCACCTGCTCGGGACTGGCCGTCTCGGCCGGGGTTTCCGGGTTTTGGCGCAGTATGAGATTGGAGACTCGCAGACCGGCATCCCTGGCGCTGTCAAACAGCGCCTGGTTCATGTCGCGCAAGCCGCCTTCGATCAGGGCATTGACCGCACTGGCGTGGTGTCCGCTCTTGTTAGCCGGAATGATGTTGATCAGCTGGCCGCGGAAACGAAGCAGGTTGGGAAGCATAATCCGGGTCAGCATGACCGGCCCGAGAAGACCGATCTTGAGGATCGCTTCCAGGTTCCCGATGGCGAGTTTGCTGAAATCGCTGCCGGGCGTGACATCAATCGCGTGGATCAGGATGTTGAGTTTGCCCTCCTGTTCCAGGATCTGTTCGGCGACCGAGCAAATGGCCGAGAGGTCGGTCAGGTCGATGGCGTGCGCGATGAAATTCGGGTCGGCGTAACTGACTTTGGAAAAGTTGTTGCCGATGCCGTGTACACGGCAGCCCTGTTGAATGAGGCGCTCAATAATGCGCAGACCGAGGGGCGTTTCCGCTCCGGTAACAATGGCGATATCCATAGACTGTCTGAAATGGGCTCATGCAACGGAGAACTCCCGCTTCTGGGGTTCGTCAGACGTGGCTGAGTGTTCTGGTTATATGTTAGTGTGTTTGTTTCCCAAGTTGTAAGCATCTGTCATGCCGTGGGAGTGGGAGATTCCGGAGCGTATGGGAGTCGGCTATTCGGAGGAATGCAACGGAATTCGCCGCTCGTCATCGAATTATTGCATAGGCTTCCGCTTGAGGAAGCCTACGAGTTCTTCCAGGGAATGTACGACTGGTGCCCCGCTGCCGGCCAGCCTTTCGGGTGTGTGGTGCCCATGGGCGAGGAGTATGCAGTCCGTCCCGATCGCTTGAGCCACTTCGTAGTCATGCAGGGTATCCCCTACGAGTACGACTTCGCGAGCGGGCCAATCCAGAGAGCGGATCCAGCGCCGTCCCTGCTCGACCTTGCCGTGGGCGTGGATGTTGTCGGTTCCCACCAGCCCCCTGAAGTGTCGGCCTATTCCGAAGTGTGCGATTCCCGTCTCCAGTGCGCGTTGATGGGCGGCTGACAGTACGGAATGACTGTAGCCCTGCTCTGCCAGTGTTTCCAGTGTGGATGCGGCCCCTTTCTGTAGCTCGCATTCCGTCAGCCAGCGGGCTTCGTACGCTTGGATGAATGCCTGGCTGATCCGGTCAAAACTGTCCACGTCCACATCGAAGCCCAGATATTCGTAGAAGTGAATCACCGGAAATCCGAAGTTCTCCCGGTAGTCGTTTTCAGACAAGGGATTGCGGTTCCGTTGCCGTAGAAGCCCATTCAGGACCTCGACGCAAAGCCAGGTGTCGTCCAGCAGGGTACCGTTCCAGTCCCAGATGATGTGCTTGTAGCTCCTCGGCATACTTCAGTCAATCAGCTCCGGTTTGTGTTGAAAAAGAACCACCGGCACTTGCAGCAGGGCCAGAAAGATCAAAGTGCCTTCGAGTCCGGGCACGCCCAAGCGCTCCCCCCTTTCAGCTGCGGCCATATAGGAAAACATGACCGAGATAATCATCACAAAGACGAAAATTGCGGAAATGATCGCAAGGGCCGCAAAAGCGATTTTCCAGATGCGTTCCGGCAAATGCGTGTAGGGGAGGTGCAGCAGTAGCCCGTAGAAGATAAAATACAGGCCCTTGAAGCATTCGAATCCGACTGTCCCGGTCTTTCCGAGACTGTAGCTACCGCTGAGAATCAGGATATAACCGAGCGCCTTGCCCGCCCAGCGTGCGTAGCGCAGGCCTTTTCCGCTGTTTTGCGTCATCGTGGTTTCAGACATGCGAGGGTGCTGGCTGCCATTGGACGGTGTTCATGCTTGCCGCTTAAGTAATAGTGAACAAATTAGCATTTAAACTTGTCTTGTGGTGGAACTGCGTCAATCTCCTGACACACTCCACTTAAATTACAATTATCTATGGCCACAAAAGCACAAATCGAAAAATCGGATCGTACCGCCGAAGCCAATCGCAAGAACCTCGAACTTGCCATTTCCGGCATCAATAAGCAGTTCGGTCCGGGTGCCTTGATGCGCTTGGGGGAAGCGACCAAGATGGAGATCGATAAGATTTCTACGGGTTCGATCGCGATCGACCTGGCTCTGGGGATCGGTGGTCTGCCGCGTGGCCGTGTGTGCGAGATTTATGGCCCCGAAAGTTCCGGTAAAACCACATTCTGTCTGAGCATCATCGCCGAGGCGCAGCGCCAGGGCGGCAATGCAGTCTTCATCGACGTGGAACATGCACTCGACCCGCGCTATGCCAAGGTGGTTGGGGTGGATCTCGAGAATCTAATGGTTTCACAGCCCGAGAGCGGTGAAGACGCGCTGAATATTGCGGAAACCCTGATTCGCTCCGGTGCCATCGACATCATTGTGATCGACTCTGTGGCGGCTCTTGTCTCCAAGAACGAGCTGGACGGTCAGATGGGGGATTCGACTGTGGGCCTGCAGGCACGGATGATGAGCCAGGCCATGCGCCGCTTGACCGGTGCGATCAACAAGACCCAATGCGTCGTCCTTTTCACCAACCAGATCCGTGAGAAGATTGGTGTCATGTTCGGCAGTCCGGAAACACAACCGGGCGGGCGCGCACTCAAGTTCTTTGCTTCGGTCCGTATGGATATACGTCGGATTGGGCAGATCAAGGAGTCCTCTGGCAAGGTGGTCGGCAACCGGACACGTCTCAAGGTCGTCAAGAACAAGGTCGCCCCACCCTTCACTGAATGTGAATTCGACATCATGTACAATGAAGGTATTTCTCACTCTGGCTCGCTGGTTGACCTGGGGGTCGAACATAAGATCCTCGATAAAAAGGGCTCCTGGATCTCCTTCAATGGTGAGATGATCGGTCAGGGCCGTGAAGCTGCCAAACAGCAAATCGCTGAAAACAAGGAACTTGCCGAGCAGATCACGAAACTTATCCTCGATAAGGTCCATGTCAAAGGCGGCGAATCCCTCACGGGCGACAGCAAGGATGAGTCGGATTCCTAAGCCTTTGGGTTAGGTCTCCATGTAAGCCAGTTAAGCGCAGCTTATACAAATCCAATTCAGGATAAGTAAATCTTGTGCCGTCAGTTGCTGCACTTATGTCTCGCAGCATGATGAACAAGTTTTACAGACTGTTTCGCACCTTTGTACCGGCTGCGGTACTCCTCTTTTCGGCGGCACTGCCTTCGCTGAAGGCCGAGTTCGATAATGATGTACGCTATTGGCAGACGGTGAGTCTGAACCTCCATGAAGACGAGGACTGGCGCGTGACAATGAGCGGTCAAACCCGGCTATTTGATGATGCAAAGTTCCTGGGTGCCTGGCTGTTGCTGCCTACGGTTGAATACAAGATGCATCCGAATTTTGATGTGGGCGCGACCTATCTACTGGAGGATATCCGTAGCGATTGTGGTGACGAATACGGCCGCTTGCATATCTTCTGGCTGCATGTCAGCCCCCACTGGCAATTGACCGATGATCTCAAGTTCAGCATGCGTCACGTCTTGGGCTATCGTGCTGTAGAGTCGTCTGAAAACTATTGGATCAGCCGCCATCGTTTTGCCTTGAGCTACAAACTTGAAAACATGGGGCCTCTGGTCGCGGTTGGGGCAAGTACCGAACTGTTCTACAATTATGAGACGGATCATCTATTTGAGAACCGTCTGGTTCCGCTTTCCTTGACCTTCAAGTTGACCGACCAGATGAAGTTGTCGCTCTACGGGATGGCACAATCGAAGCGTGCGCAAGGTTGCCAGAGCTGGCAAACCGCGTACGTATTCGGACAGTCGCTGTCCTACAAGTTCTAGTCGAATACGGATCCGGCGGGACGCCCCTTCTGGCTCAACGCTTGACGCTGGGCCGGAAACGGTGAATTTAGCGGCTCTTATTATGCCCGCTACGGATACCATAGTTGCGCTTTCGACACCCGCTGGTGAGTCGGCCATTGCCCTCGTCCGCCTCAGCGGGCCGGATTGCCCTGTGCTGGCACAAGCGGTGACCGCACGTGCCAAGCCGCTTCTACCGCGCTATGCACACTTTTCCAAGTACTTCGATATCAATGGAAAAGAAATTGATGAGTGCGTCTTCACGCTGTTTGAGCAAGGCAAGTCCTTTACCGGCGAGGCGATGCTGGAAATCGCCCCGCACGGGAATCCGCTGATTGTTCAGAAGATCATGGAGGATCTTCTGGAGCGTGGCTGCCGGCCGGCTGAGCCCGGTGAGTTTACACGCACGGCCTTTCTGAATGGTAAGATGGACCTGAGTCAGGCGGAAGCCGTTTCAGATCTGATCCGGGCACGCTCGGATCGTAGTCTCGAAGTCGCGCAACGGCAACTGCATGGTTCGATTGGCCGCAAAATGAGCGAGCTGACCGATCAGCTTTTGGGCATCATGGCACACGTCGAAGCGTACATTGACTTTCCAGAAGAGGATCTACCTGCCGAGGACCAGGAGGGGCCGGCACGTGACCTACGCCGGTTGATTGCCGAGATAAGTGACCTGATTGAGACCCAGCACTATTCAGCCCTGCTGCACGAAGGTATCAAGACACTGATTGTCGGTGAGCCGAACGTTGGCAAGAGTAGCCTTATAAATGCGTTGGTCGGCTCGGAACGTGCCATTGTCAGTGATATTCCGGGCACGACACGCGATTTCATTTCGTCCTTTTTGATGCTGGGTCCATGGCGTATCGAAATTTTGGATACAGCAGGTTTGCACGATGCGGGTGATGCGATCGAGGAGATCGGCATCCGGCATACGATCGAACAGGCGGAGACCGCCGATTTCTTTTTACTGGTGCTCGATGCCAGCCTCCCCTCCCCTGCCCTGCCTCCGGCTCTGATCGATCGAATGACTCCGGATAATACCATTGTCCTTGTCAATAAGATGGATCTTGTCGACGGCCAGCCGCATGCGGGATTCTTGAGCCAGTTCAGGCATTGTGCGCTTTCACTTAAGACCCATGACGGTTTGGCCGCGTTTCGTGATGACTGGCTGTCTGCGATCCAAACCGGTCTGATCCGCTCGACTGCGAGTGACGGTGTCGTAGTGAATGCGCGTCATGCGGCGGCTTTGTCGGAGTCGGTTCGCGCACTGGAGCTGGCTGCCGACAAATTGAAAGACGCCGAGCTTTCGGAACTGGTGGCGGCGGACTTGAGGGATGCCATTGGCGGGATCGGCAAGGTCGTCGGCAAAGTCGATAACGAACGCATGCTGGATAGCTTGTTTCAACAATTCTGTATCGGAAAATGAGTGGAGGTCTGAAATTTGGTCCACATCAGCCTTATGATGTGATTGTTTGCGGGGCCGGACACGCCGGTTGCGAGGCCGCTTTGGCGGCTGCGCGGCTCGGGGCCTCTACCCTGCTCCTGACCGGTAATCTCGACACGATTGCCCAGATGAGCTGCAATCCGGCCATCGGTGGGCAAGCCAAGGGCCACATGGTGCGGGAAATT
The DNA here is from genome assembly GCF_027257905.1 of Coraliomargarita parva. NCBI lineage: Bacteria > Pseudomonadati > Verrucomicrobiota > Opitutia > Puniceicoccales > Coraliomargaritaceae > Coraliomargarita > Coraliomargarita parva. The sequence continues at coordinate 100,369 of NZ_JAPZEI010000005.1, read as the reverse complement.
GATGCACTCGGTGGTGAAATGGCGATTAATACGGATACGACAGCCATCCAGTTCCGTTTGTTGAATGCTTCCAAGGGGCCTGCGGTGCAGGCGCCACGGGCCCAATGCGACAAGAAGGCCTACCAGTTCCGTATGAAGCACACCATCGAGCTCCAGGAGCATCTGGATCTCTTTCAGGCCATGGTTCAGGGGCTGATCTATGAGGGGGATCGTGTCATTGGGGTGAAAACCAATTTGGATGTGGATTTCTACGCCAAGACAGTCGTTGTGACTACCGGCACCTTTTTGCGCGGACTCATGCATGTCGGCCAGAATAAGAACGAGGGCGGCCGGATGGGCGATTTCTCGGCCAAAGGCCTCTCCGGCTCCTTTCTTGAGGCTGGGATCGAGCTGGAACGGCTTAAGACCGGGACGCCTGCCCGTATTCTAGGTTCCAGTATTGATTTTAGCTCGCTCGATGAGCAACTCGGGGATTCTGTGCCCACATTGTTTGGGTTTTATGATACCCGAGGGTTTCCGGATCTGTTCCACGTGGAACATTCGCCGGAGGACCTGGAGGACTTTCAAAGACTGTTCCACGTGGAACATCCCGGTCAAACAAAGTTGGGCTGGCATCCGGGGCGTGACCAGGTCTCGTGTTGGATGACCTACACCTCCGCTGAAACACAGCAGCTGGTGACCGACAATTTGCATCGCTCTGCCATGTATTCCGGTGAGATTCAAGGTACGGGTCCCCGGTATTGCCCCAGTATCGAGGACAAGTTCGTGCGTTTTGCCGATAAGGACCGTCACATGCTGTTTTTGGAGCCGGAAGGGCGACATACGAACGAATGGTACATCAATGGCCTTTCCACCAGTTTACCTTTTGACGTCCAGTTGGACATGCTTCGCAGTATTCAAGGACTGGAACGGGTGCATATGCTGCGCCCAGCCTATGCGGTCGAATATGATTTTGCGCCGCCGACCCAGCTTTTCCCGACTTTGGAGTCCAAAAAGGTGGAAAACCTCTTCTTCGCCGGCCAGATTAACGGAACCTCCGGCTATGAGGAAGCCGCAGGGCAGGGCCTGGTTGCCGGTGTCAATGCGGTTCAGAAGCTGAGGGGAGGGGAACCATTGGTTCTCAAGCGTCATGAGTGCTATATCGGTGTCTTGATCGATGATCTGGTCACAAAGGGGACTCAGGAGCCCTACCGCATGTTCACGAGCCGTGCGGAACACCGCCTTCTCTTCAATCATCCCAGCGCAGAATTGAGGCTGATGCATCACGCGAAGTCCCTGGGGCTGGTCCCGGCAGACCGTATTCAGCGTATTGAGGCGAAGGCGGCAGGGATTGAGGCTTGGATTGCACGTTTGGAGAAGGAGCGACGAAATGGGGACAGCTATGGTGATATTTTACGCCGAACTCGCTCTCAGGATGATTTCCCCGGCGAATTGAAGGCTGAATCCCAAGCGATTCGCGATGAAGTGTATTATCGTGTGGTTTTCAAGGGCTACCTGGAGCGTGAAGTGAAGACGGTTGAGAAGCTTCAGCACATCGATAAGATTCAGATTCCTCAGGATTTTAATTTCACAGCCGTCAAGGGCTTGCGCGCGGAGAGTGCGGACAAGCTCCAGCGAATTGCACCGCGGACATTAGGCCAGGCCAGCCGTATTAGTGGGGTGAACCCGGCGGATATCAGCATTCTGATGGTTTATCTGGAAGCAAAGCGTTAAGCTTTGTCAGAAGCTGCGTTGCTCGATGGCTGCCGATTATGCCGACAGTATTGGTATTCGAGCTTTGCTCGGTCTTGCGGTGCAGTGTGCCTGGATTCTGTGTTTAAAGAAGCCTTCTCCTGACGGCAAGGACGTTTATTAGTTCTTTGTCATCAAGCCTTTATGTGCAACAGAAGGCGCTCAGATGATAAAAGCCGGCAGTGGATTTGATCGAACCACTGCCGGCCTTATGTCACCGATGCGTGACAGATGCTAGAACTGGTCAGTGACCAGAATGGTCACCGGGGCTTCTGCCGTCAGTTCGAGGCTTACAGAGTAGGGCTGCAGGTAATTCACACCCTTGACGAGCACTTTGCCGGAAGCCAGATCCTTCGCTTCCCCTGTCACGATAGATACGAGACGGGCGCTTTCGCCTGCTTGAAGGCTCAGTGCTGTATCACCCGGCTTCAATTCAAATTTCCGGATTCGGAATTCCTTGCAGTCGGCCAGTACTTGTTCGCCGGGAACAATCTTGAGGGGCTCCGGCTCAAAATCATCAAAATCGATGGATTGGAGGGATTCGTCGATGTGAAGCTGTCGTGGCTTGCCATCCAGGCCAACGCGGCCCCAGTCATAGACTCGGTAAGTTGTGTCGGAGTTCTGCTGGATTTCGAGAATGAGATTTCCGGCGTCGATCGCGTGCATCCGGCCGCTTTCTACGAGAATGGAATCGCCCGCCTTGACCGGGAAGCGATGAACGCAGGCTTCGGCTTCCTCGGCCTTGAGCGCAGCCTCGAATTGGTCGCGGGTGACACCTTTCTTGAGGCCCACAATAAGGGATGCATCCTCTTCGGCATCAGCGATATACCAATTTTCGGTTTTAGGCTCGCCGCCGAGGGAAGGTGCGATCGCGGCCGGCGGGTGCACCTGCAGGCTGAGACGGTCCTGGCAATCCAGCCATTTCACGAGAATTGGGAAGGGGGCGTTGGACTCGCGACCCGGGCCGAGAATCGCTTCGCACTCGCACTCGAGCAGTTCACGGATCGTCTTTCCCTGGTAGGTGCCGGAAGCGACGACCGACTGCTCGTCGCTACGGTCAACGATTTCCCAGCTCTCGCCGATGACCTTTTCGGGTGGCAATTGGCGCCCCAGTTTTGCTTCGAGGCCGCGGCCGCCCCAAACGCGTTCCATGTAAATAGGAGTGAATTCCAACAATTCCATGCGGTCTTTTTGAGCGTTTTCTGGGGTTTTGGCTAGATCGAATGAAAACTTGTTTTTCCTAAAGGTTACAAGCTAGTCTGTGAGGCAGACTACATGCCTAGGAAAGCCAAGAAAACATCGACGACTAAAAAACTGGTTGCACAGCCTCGCAAAGCCCAATCGCGACCGATCTGGGCATTGCTGTTCTTTACGGCTGCAGTGATGTGTTTTGTGGCGGTTTGGGACTTCGAGCTGGCTCAGTCACGTCAGTACACGACCGAGCCGGTGGAAAACCTGGTTGGTGTACTCGGAGCGGAATTCAGTTTCTGGTCTTTCCATGTGATCGGTGTGGCGACCTGGCTCATGCCGATCTATCTAATGTGGATCGGTGTGCGCTTTTTGCTCCAGCAGGATCATCGCCGCCGTTTCATTACCGGTGTTTCCGTGTTGGCTTGCTTGCTCTGTGGCGCCGGCCTGGCCGCCATGTTTGAAGAAACCGGCACCATGCGGATGGAAGGCGGGATCTTTGAACAGCAACTCTCGCAGGGGGTCGGCGGTGTTTTCGGTGAATTCATCGCGCGCTTTTTACTCATGCCCTATATCGGGCCCTTTGGCACTTTTCTCGTCTTGATGATGGGGATGGTGATCGGTTCGATTATTGTCTTCAGTGACAATTTGGGACGCGGCTTGGATTACATTCAAACCGCTTACCGCAAATTCCTTGAGGGGCGTTCCGCCTCGAAGGAGGACCGCAAGAAGCAAAAGGCGGCTGCCGCGGAAGCGAAGCGCTTGACCAAGCAGGAGCGCATCAAGGCGAAAGCCGAAGCCAAAGCGGAGGCTAAGGCGGCCAAAGCGGAGGCCCGCAAAAATAAAACCGGGAAGTCGAAGAAGGAGCCGGCGGATGCTCCGGAGGCGGGCGATGACGACGAAATGGTGGAAGAACAGGATGGCCGTCGTCGCGGCTTGCTCAGCGCGCCGGTGGCGCCGCCGCCCAATCTTAAGGCCGAGCGCAAGCGCAAGGCGACGAATGCGCCGATCACCACACGGATTCCGGAACCGCCGGAGCCCGAACCCGAGCCGGCACCCAAGAAGCCGAAGCTTGATATCGATACGATTAAGATCATATCCGGTGAAAAAACGGAAAAGGCTAAGGCGACCATCCCCGAACGGCGCGGCGATTATGTGTTTCCTCCCATCAATTTGCTGAATGAAGCACCGGATGCTTCCAATCTTTCCCCGGAAGATCATGCGGCCACCATGGAAGCGCTGGTGCGTACCTTGGATGAATTTGGAGTGAAGGTGATCCCCGGTGAAATCCATACGGGACCGGTCATCACGCGCTATGAGGTCAAACCTGCTCCGGGGGTCCGGGTTGAGAAAATCGTCAATCTGGACAAGAACATCGCGCTGGGACTGAAAGCGATGTCGGTGCGTATTCTGGCTCCGGTACCGGGGAAGGGCACAGTCGGAATCGAGGTGCCGAACAAGATCGCGCAAGCCGTGTGCATGCGTGACATCGTGGAATCCCGTGCCTGGGCGGAAGCGAAGGCCGAGATCCCCATTGTCCTTGGTAAGGATGTAACAGGGAAGCCGATGGTGACGGATCTGACCAAGATGCCGCACGTCCTGATCGCGGGTTCTACCGGTTCCGGTAAGACCGTCTGTATCAATGCCATTATTGCCTCCTTGCTCTACCATTCGGGACCCGAAGACCTACGCTTTATCATGGTCGACCCGAAGGTGGTGGAAATGCAGATGTATAATGCGCTGCCGCACATGTTGATCCCGGTTGTGACTGAACCGAAGAAGGTCCCCGGTGCTTTGAAGTGGTTGCTGGCCGAAATGGAGCAGCGCTACCAGATCTTCGCCAAGGCCAATGTTCGCAATATTGCCGGCTTCAACGCCAAGATCAGCAAGGACAAGGAAGAGCAGGCCAAGGCCGAGGCCATGGATGCCGAAATGAGCCCCGAAGAACGCGCCGCGGCCCAATCGATCGAGGTGCCGCGCGATGACGACGCTTTTGAAATTCCCAAGAAAAAGCTGCCTTATATTGTCTGTATCATCGACGAGTTGGCTGACTTGATGATGGTGGCGCCGGCTGATATTGAAACCGGCATCGCGCGTCTCGCCCAGTTGGCCCGTGCCGCCGGCATCCATTTGATTCTCGCGACGCAGCGTCCGTCGGTCAACGTCATCACCGGTGTGATCAAGGCCAACCTGCCCAGCCGTATCTCCTTCAAGGTCGCGTCCAAGGTGGACAGTCGTACCATTCTCGATGGTGGTGGCGCCGAAGCCCTGATCGGGAAGGGGGACATGCTCTTCATTCCGCCGGGAACCTCCAATTTGGTGCGTGCCCAGGGCGCCTTTGTTTCGGATGAGGAAATCAACGGGATCGTGGAGTTCCTTCAGGAAAAGAACGAACCGCCGGTCTTCGCCGAAGAGGTGCAGAAGCAAATCGATGCGGGGGGGGACGATGGCCCGACCGCGGGCACCGGGGAGGACGACGGCGACGAGCTTCTGCCGGAGGCCATCGATGTGCTGCGTTCGACGAAACGCGCTTCCACCTCTATGCTGCAGCGCCGCCTGCGCATCGGTTACAACCGGGCCGCCCGCCTGATGGAGGAACTGGAAGACCGTGGTATTGTCGGCCCGGAAAACGGGTCCAGCCCGCGTGAGATTCTCGTCGACCTGGATGCGATGTAGTGTCGATGAGTGAAGACGACTCCCATCTCAATGCCCTGTCCATCGCGCATTATATCATGGGCGGGATCGGGGTGTTCTTCGCCTGCTTCCCGCTGATCCATATGTCCGTCGGGCTCATGATCCTGACCGGTGTGATTGAGGCGAACCAGGCGATGGGCGGCGATCCGTCCGCTCCGCCGGAATTGTTCGGGTGGTTCTTTTTCCTGATGGGGCTGGCTTTCTTCCTTGCGGGGCAAGCGGTATCCATCTCTTTGATACTTTCCGGTCGATTTATCCGGCACCGGCGCAAATACATGTTCTCCTTCGTCCTCGCCTGTGTGGCTTGCGCCTTTGCCCCGTTTGGAACCGTGCTGGGCGTCTTTACGCTGATGGTGCTTTCCCGGTCTTCGGTGAAGACCCTGTATGGAAGGCCCGGATACTAAAGCTCGCAGAGGCGGAAACAGTCTTTCACCCGGACACCCTTTTCGGTGTGCTGCAAGGTGCAGCATTCGTGCAGGGGGTCGTGCTCCAGGAAAAGAATGATGCCCTCGTCCGCGCATTGCCTGAAGATCCGCTCGCGTTCTTCCATGGTCAGGAGTGGTCGCGTGTCGTAGCCCATGACGTAGGGGAGGGCGATGTGGCCGACGGTGGGTAACAGGTCGGCGGCGAAGAGTATCTTGTGTCCCTTGTAGTGGAGCAGGGGGAGCATCTGACTTTCGGTGTGGCCGTCCACGAAAAGGACATCGATTTGCCCGAACACATCCCGGCTGATGTCGCCCTTGCGCTCGACGAAGCTGAGCTGTCCGCTGGCTTCAATGGGCTGCAGGTTTTCCTTGCGGAAAGAGGCGCGCTCGCGTGCGTTCGGTTGGGTGGCCCATTCCCAGTGCGCTTGATTGCTCCAGATCCGTGCATTGGGAAAGCTCGGTCGGGCCCGCGTCCCCCCGGAATCCGACCATTCGGTGGTGCCGCCGCAATGATCGAGGTGGAGGTGGGTCTGGAAAACATCGGTGATCTCATTCCGTTGGTATCCGGCTTTGGAGAGGCTGCGGTCGAGACTGTCTTCCCCGTGTAGATGGTAGTAGCTGAGGAACTTGGCGTCCTGCTTGGTACCGATGCCGGTATCCACCAGAATCAATTTCGCTCCGTTCCGGATCAACAGGCTGCGCATGCAGAGTCGAATGAGGTTATTGGCGTCGGCCGGGTTGCTGCGGCTCCAGATGCTTTTGGGCACGACGCCGAACATCGCGCCTCCGTCGAGTTTGAAGTAGCCGGTTTGTATGCTGTGTAGTTCCATGATGAAGCCGCTTTAACTTGGCGCAGGCCCTCAGTGAGGATCAAGGGGGAATACGCTGCCTGCCTGAGTATTACCTTTCTTCACTGAAGCTGGTGCTGATTTTTATACCGGCCTAGCATTGCCAAGGACTCGGATTCGGCAAATCTTTGGGATTCTGTTTTTGGTCTTTTATGAGCGGTTTTTCGGATGAACCTGTCCTGATTGAAGCGGCGCACCCCAAGCGCCGCATGGTCTTGATTGTGCTGGGCGTATTGCTGGTGATCGCGGCCGCGCTGTATCCTTTTGCCCAGTATCATTGGCGCGAGCATCTCGCGCATGAAGTGGAGCGTGGCGAACTGCAAGGGGCGGTGTATGCCATCCCGCTGGCAGGTTCCCTGCACCGCTTGGAATTGGGCTGGGCGGGCGACCGCTTGGCGTTCCGTTGGCTCGATCCGCTGGACCGGTCACTCCGCTTTCGGGTCGAGGGAGACGCGGGGGACGATTTGCTGGAATGGGACCCGCAGCATGAAGTGTTCGGCCCCGGCTCAGTTTCTATGAATCCCTACAAGCACCATCGTCTCGATCTCCGGATTGAAACCTTGGAAGGCGACGTTCTCTGGTCCGGGACCCGCTGGGCCTACGGCATCGGCGAGCACGGGCATGGACACTGAGATCTTGCCGGGGATTATTCCCCGTCATCTTCCAGCTCAAGGTCGGGTATATGGGTGAAGGAGATACGCATGGGAGCCGCTTCCGCACAGCGCTGCGCTTCATGGGCGTCGGCGTAGTAGATCATCCGGCTGCCGAATCGCTTGTTCACTTGGTCCATCGCTTTTTGCAATTGGATGCGCCGCGTCTGGTTCTCTGCGTCGAATAGGGAAGGGGTGTGGCAACTGGCTGGCTCCAGATCGGAGAGGGTGATGGCGACTTTGGTCGGCGCCTCGGCCTCAGTGGGATGTTTCAGCCAGAGCCGGTTCAAAAGTCTCCCGAGAGTGACATTGTCCTGCGTCGGAAAACAGTGGACGCCCTGTTTCCAGCGCAGTTCGAAACCGAATTTTACCTGGATCAGGAGATGTCCCGCGAAGTAGTTGCCCGCACGCAGCCGCCGGCAGGCCTTTTGCAGCATGCGGTGGAGGGTGGCATGGGCGCCGTGGACAGTTCGGAGGCGGGGAGGCAGCACATGGGAGTGACCGATGGTGCGGGTCTGAGTTTCGATTGCCGGCAAGTCGAATCCGTGGAGCGCGTACCACATGCGGTCGCCTTCGACCGAACCCCAGATCTTGTGCAGTTTGCGCCGGCTGGCCGCACAGAGGCTGGGCAGATCCGTGATGCGGGCAGTCCGCAGACGGCGTTCGATATTGCGGCCGATCCCGGTGATGTCCTCCAGGCGCAGGCTGTAGAGGGCTTCGGGCAGGTCTTCGAAATCGAGCAACACCAAGCCGTTGGGCTTTTCCATCTTACTGGCCAGCTTGGCGAGAAAGCGGTTGGGGGCCAGACCGATGGAGGCCCGGACGTAGGGCCCGATCCGGTGGGCGAGGGCGGCCTTGATCTCCAGCGCCTTGGCCCGCGCTTTGTCCGGGGCCTGCCACTGTGGTGGAAGTCGCCCGTACATTTCGTCGATCGAAAGCACCGCATCGACATAAATGATTTCATGGATCAACTCGTGGATCTTTTCATGCGTCCGGACGTAGTCGCTGTGCCCGGCCTGGATGAAAGTGATGCCGGGACAGAGGTAGCGGGCCTCGCGGACCCCGGTTCCGGTTTTGACCCCGTACTGCTTGGCTTCGTAGCTTGCAGCTATGCAGCAGGTGCTGTCCACGTTGAGGGAGGGCACGATGCCAATGGGACGGCCGCGCAACTCGGGATGGAACTGTTGTTCCACCGAGGCGAAGAAGCTGTCGAAGTCGATGAAGAGATAGCGGAGGGCCATGGAAGTGTGAGTTCAAAAAGAAAGACTTGGTTAAGTGTAAATATGTTCACCATTCAAGCTGCGAGGGACCCCTTTGCTTGATTTTATACACAGTCTGTGTATGGTCTGTGTATTATGGCTTCGAAAACGATCTCGGTCAGTGTCAGTGCCTATAATCGACTTAAGGCGCATCGGAGGGGGAGTGGTGATTCTTTCAGCCGGGTGATTCTGCGAGCTCGTTGGGATGAAGAGACAATCACGGCGGGCGAGCTTTTGGAACAAAGCCAGACTCCGCGCTATTTTACAGAGGAAGAACTCGAGCGGATTGAACGGGCTGTCGCCGAAGATCGCATTCCTGAAGACAAATGGAGCAATCGGTAATTCTAGAGACCAGTTTTCTCATCGACTTTGAGCGGGAGCGTCATCGAGAGCCCGGGCCGGCGATGACTTTTCTGCGGGCGCATCGAGATTGGAAACTTTACCTGACACATACCATTGCGGGGGAATTGGCTTCGGGGATGTCGCTGTCGAATCGGGAGAACTGGCGGCAGTTTATCCAACCCTTTCAAATTCTCTCTTGGGACGAGAGGGTGGATTGGGAATACGGACAGGCCTATCGCTTTCTACAGGCCAATGGACTTTTGATTGGCGGCAACGATCTCTGGATTGCCGCGACCGCACTGGCGCATGGATGTCCGGTGGTCACCGCGAATCAGGAGCATTTCGGGCGCGTGCCGAATCTCGAAGTGTGGGGCTATCGCTGAATCATTCCGATTCCGCATCCCGCAACACTTCGCGAATTTCATCGATCAACTTCCCGACCGAGGCCTGTAATCTCTCAAGCTCTTGCCGGGTGCGGCGTAGCCAAACGGGATCGCAGATGCCTTCGGCTTCAGCCGCTTCGAGGCCGGCGTGGGCATCGTTCAGGCAGTTGCGGGCCTTTTTCAGGCGAACCAGCGAGTTCCCGGCAAAAAGCGGATCCGGCGGCCACTCATCATGGATGTCGAGCGCCCCGGCCAGTTTGGCGGCAGCGAACGAGATACCGTAGGTCAATTCGTGGAGCGGGTGTTCCTCCTGTGCGTGTTCCGGGAGCCAACCGGCAAATTCAATATCGCTGCGGAGCTGCAGGCTGAAATCGTGGCAGTGCTCGACCAGCGGGTGCCGGTCATCCGTGACCGGGCAGTCGTCGGCTTCGAACGCTTCGGCCGCGGCGGCGTTCATTGCGTCGATCCATTGCTCGCGCTCGGCCTCTTCCTCTGGAGAGAGTGGTTCGGGCTCCGGTTCGCCGCGCTCCTTGCGCAGGCGCTCACGCTCTTCTTCCATGATTGCCTCGTAACGCTCGGCGTCGGCCTCCGGTTCCCGTTCGAGGCGTGCGCAGATCCGTTCGTTCAATAGGTCCATGCGGGCGGCTTCGGCATCGGCCTCCGCTTCGGCCCGGCTTTGCGGGGCATCTTCGTCGGCATCGGCTTCCGCTTGCCCGGCAGCTTCAAGGAGGCGGTCCATGAAACCGGTCATGGCCTGCGCATTGGCTTCGTGCTGCGTGATTTCCTCGGCTTCGGACATTTGCCAAGTTGCTTCCGGTTCGACCTCAAGCTCGTATTCGGCGCTTTCGATGACGACGCGGCCGTTGCGCTCGCTGTGCCATTCCAGATAGAGGCTATTGCCCCAGTGATAGGGCATTGGCTTGCCGGTCTTGTAATACTGGCCGAGTTCTTCGAGCGGAAATTCGAGGACCTTGACCTTGCGCGAAGCGGTGATATCGCCGACCACGCCGATCTGTTCGCGCGCAAAAGACCGCTTGTCTTCGGGCATGGGCTTCGGCTTTGGGTTCCGGAAACGCAGGCGTTGGCCGGCCAGATCCCGCCAGGGGTTCCCCTCGAGCTCCAGCCGCACCGGGCCGTCGAGCCCGCGGAACCAAATCTGTCCGGTCACGCGCCCACGCGTGCGGTTGTCGATTTCGCCGTATTCTACATATTCGTCGATACGCCAAGCCATGGAAAGAAAAGGGTGGAAGCCTGAGCTGAGATGGCAAGTTTTTGCCATGGTGAATAAGTTTTGTCGATTCGTTATTGCTCAAACGTTCATTATTTTGCAAGGTCCACGAAATGGTGCCGCAGACCCAGTTACTTCAGTCCCTCAAAGCCGTTTTCGGCTACGATGTTTTCCGTCCCCTGCAGTCGGAAATCATTGAGTCGTCGCTGGACGGACAGGATGTGCTGGCGATACTGCCGACGGGGGGCGGGAAGAGTCTCTGCTACCAGCTGCCGGCACTCCAGCGGGAGGGGCTGACTCTTGTGGTCTCGCCCCTGATTGCCTTGATGAAGGATCAGGTCGACCAGTTGCAGGCCTCCGGCGTGGCGGCGACTTTTTTGAATTCCTCGGTGCGGGCGGGGGAGGCACGTGCCCGCCTCGAAGGGCTGGAACGGGGTGAATACAAGCTGCTTTATCTGGCTCCGGAGCGCCTGTTCCTTCCGGATTTTATGGAGAAGGTGAAGCGCTGGAAGGTTGCCGCCCTGGCCATCGACGAGGCGCACTGCATCAGCGAGTGGGGGCACGATTTTCGTCCGGAATACCGTCAACTGGCGACCATCCGTGAGCATTTGCCGGAGATTCCGGTCATCGCCCTGACCGCGACGGCGACCGACCGCGTCCAAAAGGACATCATGGAGCAGCTCCACTTGAAGGAGCCGGCCCGCTACGTGGCCAGTTTCAACCGGCCGAACCTGACCTACCGGGTGCTGCCCAAGCAACGACCAAGACGCCAAGTGCTCGACTATGTAAGCCGCAACCGGAATGTATCGGGCATTGTCTATTGCCAGTCCCGGAAGGCGGTGGAGGACTACGCGGCCGCTTTGCAGGAAGCGGGACACAAGGCCTTACCCTACCATGCCGGTCTCTCGCAGGCGGACCGGGCCTATAATCAGGAGGCCTTCATCCGGGACGATGTGCAGGTGATCTGCGCGACCATCGCCTTTGGGATGGGGATCAACAAGCCGAACGTGCGCTACGTGCTCCACGCTGACCTGCCCAAGAACATTGAGAGCTATTACCAGGAAACCGGCCGGGCCGGACGTGATGGGCTCCCTTCGGAATGTCTGCTGCTCTTCTCCGCCGGAGATATCGTTAAATATCAACACTTTATCGACCAGATGGAAGACGAGCAGGCCGCGCGAATCGCCCGCCAGCAGCTCCGTCAGATGGCCGATTTTGCCGAATTCGCCAATTGCCGGCGCAGCGCCTTGCTCCGCTATTTCGGGGAGCGCTCGGCCGAAGCGAACTGCGGTAGCTGCGATAACTGTCTGGATGACTCCGAAGAGGCAGATGTCACCATCGAGTGTCAAAAGCTGCTGAGTTGCATCTTCAGGATCAACAAGGCGGGCTACCCGATGGGCCTGAACCACGCGGTCGATGTGTTGCGTGGCTCTGAGAACGCCAAGGTGCTGGATAAGGGGCACGACAAGCTGACCACGCACGGCATCGGAATGGAGCATCCGGCGGATTACTGGCGGGTGCTCGGCAAGCAACTCATCCAGGCGGGTTACCTCTCGCTCTCCGACGACGGCTACCAGACGGTGGAACTGACGACTCAAGCCCTCAAGGCGCTGAAAGAACGGACTGCCATCCGGATGAAGCGGATTGAAACGGCTGCGGTGGCTTCACCGGCCGCGCGCTCCAGAAGCAAGGCCACCGGAATCGAGTGCGACGAGGGGCTCTTCGAGGTGCTGCGCGGGATGCGCAAGGAACTGGCCGATGGCCGTGGTGTGCCGCCCTACGTTATCTTCGGCGATGTCGCGTTGCGTCAAATGGCCCGCCGCTACCCGCGCACGGACTCCGAATTTCTCGCGATCCCGGGGGTGGGGCAGCAGAAGCTGCGTCAATTCGGCGGACAGTTTATCCAGGTGATCGAGGAATGGCTGGCCGAGAACGATCCCCGCGACTTCGAGCCCTCCGGCTTTTTGGATCCGGCTCCGGTCCGGAAGCGGGCGTGAGCTTATGAGTCAGGCTTCGGGCTGGGAGTGGTTCACCCCTGAATTTTATCTTCTGCAGATACCGGGACAACGTGTTTACTCACCGTGGTCGCGGGTCCCTGACACTGGTTGTCGTCCGGGTATTAAAAAATCCCGCGAATACAGCCTTGCCCCTTCGCCCAGCTTATTCAGCGTTGCGGGTTTTTGCTGCTTAAAGACTTGGCTAAAGACCCTGCATGTCACTCGATTCATTGAAGAAGAAGAACTCCCTCGGCCGTATGAAGGCCGGACTCAAGCGTTTTCTGAATACGGTTGAGGAGACTTTGGGGGCGACTCAGGACGAGGATGAAGAGTATGATGAGGAGGTGGTAGTCGAAGACCTCGCAGAAGAAGAGGATTTCGAGGAGAGCCTGCCCGACGCCTTTGTGGAGGATGCGCGTCGGGAAGAGGAAGCCCTCGCTCTGGAGCAGGAGCAACTCGCTGAATGGAGGGCGCAGCTTGAGAAAATGCTCCAGAACCGCGAAGAGCGCGTTGCCTACTTCAAGCAATACGAGGACGAGAGCCAGCAACGCTACCATCGCATGCTCAGCAGCGCCCGCGCGCAACTCAACGGTGTTGCTGTTGAAGCTGATGAAAGCGCTGTTGCCTTTGAAGAAGACCTCAATGCGCCGGCCGAGATCGTCGAACCGGAGCCGGAACCGGTCGATAACCCGGACATCGAGCTTTACCAGCGTCCGTCGATCACGCTTTTGAATCCGGTCGACCGTTCAAAGGCGGTCCTCATGACTCCGGAGGCGCTTGAAGCGCAGAAGAACGCGCTCCAGGAGACGCTCGATAGCTTTGCTGTCGATGCCTACGTGTATGATGCGGTTGTCGGGCCGCGGGTGACGCAGTTCCGCGTGCAGCCAGGCATGGGGGTGCGGGTCGAAGCGATTGCCGCGCTTCAGAAGAACATCGCGTTGGCCATGGCCAACACGAACATCCGCATTCAGGCGCCGATCCCGGGTGAACCATTCGTCGGTATCGAAGTGGGCAATACGAATTCCGTCCCGGTCCTGATCCGGGCCATGCTGGAATCCCGCGCCTGGCATGAGACCGAGCACGAGATCCCGCTCATTATGGGCATGGACATCCAAGGTAAGATCATCGTTGCCGATCTCGCCAAGGCCCCACACCTGTTGATCGCCGGTGCGACGGGCAGCGGCAAGTCGGTCTGTATGAGCACCTTGATCCTGAGCCTGCTCTACAAATTCCGTCCGGATGAACTCGAGCTGGTGTTGATCGATCCGAAGCGGGTCGAATTCGGCCTCTTCAAGGAGATTCCGCACTTGATCCACTCCGTCGTGACCGAGCCCAAGCCGGCGGTCAGTGTGTTGAAATGGGTGGTGGCCGAAATGGAGCGGCGCTATCAGGTGCTGGCTGACAAGCAGGTCCGGAACATCGCGGGGTACAACAAGAAGGCCGAAGCGGAAGGCTTTAAGAAAATGCCTTTCCAAGTCGTGATCATCGATGAGTTGGCTGACCTCATGATGACCTCCAAGGGCGAGGCGGAAGCGGCTTTGGCCCGGATCGCCCAGCTTTCCAGGGCGGTTGGTATTCATACCATTATCGCGACGCAGCGTCCGAGTGTGAATGTGATCACCGGAATCATTAAGGCCAATTATCCGACTCGGATCGCATTCCAAGTTTCGTCGCAGATTGACTCCCGGACCATTTTGGACTGCAAGGGTGCGGAGAGCCTGCTCGGGGCCGGCGACTTCCTGTTCAATCCTCCGGGAATTGCGCGTCTTATGCGTATTCAGAGCCCGTTTGTGCAGGACCAGGAAATTATCGATGTGGTCGAATTTGTGGCCGGTCAGCGTAAGGCTGAGCACCGTGTCAACCTGAACGGTGTCGATGCAATGGAGGGTGACCGAAGCGGCACACAGATCAATCTCGGCGACTTCGAAGGAGACGATGATGAAATGCTGCTCCGGAAAGCACTCGTGATTGTCGCTGAAACACAAAAGGCCAGCACGAGCTTCCTGCAGCGTCGCCTGCGGATCGGCTACAATCGGGCGGCTCTGCTCATCGAGGAACTTGAGGATCGTATGCACATCGGGCCGCAAAACGGCTCCACCCCACGTGAAGTCTTCATTACACCGGAGGAGATTGAATGGGCCAGATAAGCAATTACCAGGACCTGGTGGATGCGATCGACCGCGACGGTGTGCAGGCCACGGTTAAGGCGAACCGCAAACCGCCCTTGCATACGCGTATCCTAAGGGACCTCTACGACCTTTACCTGGATCAACCGAAGTACGTCGAGTTTCTTGTCTGCTATCCACTGATCCCGTCCGATCTCGCCGAGCGTATTGCCCAGGAAGCGGATCCGTCGCACATCAACATCGCTCGGGGGCTTGCGACCAATCCGCGTGCTTCGCAGCAGACCCTGAATCGCCTCGCAAAGCATCTTGATGCCTCTGTGCGTTTGGCTTTGGCCGGTAATCCGAACCTGACGCCCAAGGAGTGCCAAATTCTGGTGGAGGACGAAAATGACTACGTGAGGGCCGAATTGGCCGCTAACCCGTCCTTGCCGATACCGCTGCAGTTTGTCCTGTCCGCCGATGATCAGGTCTGCGTGCGTTGCGCCTTGGCGGCCCGTAAGACACTCGACCTCGATATTGCCGTACAGCTGGGGCGGGATGAGGATCCGATGGTACGTGCCGCGATCATCTGCTCGTGGTCGCAGGATGACGAGCTACTGCATCTCTGGGCCGAACGCGATCAAGTTCAAAACCAGCAACTGTTGTTCCGCCGGAATAAGGCTTTGGAGTCCGCATTGCTCGAAACGCTCTGTCTGGCGCCGGATAGTGAGATTCGCAAACTGGCACTCGCCGGGCGTGAGTTGACCGGGCCGCAAATGTTGTGGCTTGCCGAGTCGGATGACACGCGTGATCGCGTTTTCCTCGCGGGCCAGGCCGATCTTCCCGCCAGTATTCAGCGCATGCTTGCGCAGGACAGTGCGTCGAAGGTTCGGCGGCGACTCGCGGCCAACACATGTATTGATCCGACGATCGCAAGGCACATCGCCAGCTCCGACGATTCGCCGGCCTGCCGGGAGCTCGCAAAGAACGATGCGATACAGGACGATTGCATCACGCAACTTTGTACCCATCCAGATGACAATATCGCTTTGCTGGTTGCCTACCGTGACGATTTGAACGCGGAACACCGCGACCTGCTCTTTAATGGCCGGACCAATTCTGTCGTCTCGGAGCATCTTGCGTATCTGGGAATTGGATACGAATGCCTGGGCTATCAGACTGTCGAATCCCTGGCGCACAGCGACGCTCCCAGCTTGCGCGCTTTTGCTTCGCAATCCACCAAACTCGACGGCGGTGCGTACCTGGGGCTGAGTCAAGATCCTGCGGACGGTGTGCGTTATAGTGTCGCCCGGAATCCCGCGACGCCTGAGCATATCGTCAAATCGCTTTTCGATGACATCAACCGCGATGTCGTCTTTGCTGCAGAAGACAATATGGCTAGGCGTTTGCGTGCACAACGCGACGAATCAAATGATGCCGGCGAAGAGGCCGGAGAATATACGGATCAAGTGGTGCAGACGGAACCCAGTCCCTTCTTCAAGAAGATCGTCCACTTCTTTACCGACTAAACAATAATCGACTTTCTCAACTTCATACCTTCCCACTTAAGAAAAATGGCTAAGAAAACCCAGAAACTCGTACCACTCACCCTACAGGATATCATCCTGCGCGGCGATGCCGAGACTATCCGTCAGGCACTGGAAGCTCGCGTCCAGATTGACACGCTTCTCGAAGAGCGCGAGGCGGCCTACCGCCGCATCAGTGAGCTCGAAGAGCAAGTTGAAGGCATCGTCGGTGAAGAGGGTGTGTTCCCTTTTCCCGAGCCTCCCGTTCCGGTCGCGCAATTTGACGTAAAGGCAGCTCCGAAGAAGAAGCCCGCGCCGAAGCCGTCGGAAAAGAAGGTCGTCGCGTCGGAAAGTCCGGCTCCGGCTGAAGCGAGCGCAGAAGAGGCGGCACCCGAAGCCGATGTACCGGCCGCCGAATCCGCAGACGAAAGTAAAGACGACTAGGAACATAGAGCAGTGAACGTCCAATCTTGAACCTCGAATGTCTATTCGAAGTTCAATGTTCGAAGTTCCCCACGCCTACATGTCGGTCTCAAGAGAAGAACTCATCGCCATTAACGGCCTCCTGATACAACGGGAAGCCGCGTATGCGCGTGTGGGCGGAATTGAGCGGGCGATCAATGACTTGCTCGGTGCCGATTATCCCTTCGATGTGCCGGAAGCGATTCCGCCTTCCTTGGTGAGGCGAAAGACGGTGAAGAGAAAAGCACCGGCCAAAGATAAGTCAGCGGAGCTGAAACTTCGTCGCTTGAAGGAGGACGAGTGCGCTTACCGTTTTACTTGGACCGAGCACGGGCAACGACAAACCCGTGTTGTCACCGATCTGCGCAACGTGGATGCATTTATCAAATGCCCGCTTCCCGGGATGAAACTACTCAAGGTTGAAACGCTCGATTTAAATTCGAAGCTTGTCGATTGCCTGTTCGAAGTGTGAGTGCTTACGCATCTGGGGGAGTTTTCGCGCTTTGTGTGGAAGTGCGCGCAGGCTCGATAATACTTGTATATTAAGCGGTTATTTCTATGATTACGAACGATTCATCTCTTGGATCAACATACACGAATAACCCGCATATTATGAAGTTTGTAAAACTCACACTCCTTATGCTCTCCTTCGTAGTTTTCGCCGGCCTTACCACAGGCTGCGGCAAGTCCGACGAAGAGAAAGCGGCTGATGCAGTTGAAGACGCAGCCGGAGCAATGAAGGACGCAATGAAGTAAGTTTTTTTAGATTTACTCGCACGAAAGAGCGCTCTTCAGAGCGCTCTTTTTCGTTTGCTTGTTGCGATTGATATCCGGTTGAAAATGTGGCGCGGGTCAGCCCGTCATCTTCAGCCCGCTGGCGATGGCATTGACCGTCAGTAGCAGGCGGTTGAGTGTCGTTTCATCCTCCTTGACGCTTCCATTGGAACGCCATTCCTTGATCAGTTCGATTTGGTAGAAATGTAGTCCCTCCAGTGCCTTGTTGCGACGTTGTGTGGTATTTACCAAGTTGGGACGGCGCTCTTCGATTGGGGCCACGAACAGATGCTGCAGATGCTTGTGGGCGAGTTCCATGTCCTGATTGATGGGCTCCATGAAACGGCTGCGTAGTGTATCGTCTTCGACCAAGTTGGAGAAGGCGGACATCACCTTCCGGTCGACACTGATCAGGCTGGCTTCCACGTTTGTGAAGACATAGCGCAGGAAGGCATTGTTATGAATCCCGTCCTTGAGATTCTGATACGCATCCGCGTCGGTCTTGCACAGTTTGTCCAGTGAGCTGCCAACACCATACCAACCCGGAAGGAAGTAGCGGCTGAGGGACCAACTGAAGACCCAGGGAATCGCGCGGAGGTCGTCCAACGTATGCGCGCCGGTCCGACGTGAAGGGCGCGAACCGATGCGACTGACCTCCAGTACATCAATGGGCGTGGCTTGACGGAAGAAGGTCATGAAGTCCTCGCCGCGTTGGAGCGCCTGATAGGTCTCTGCGCTGTAATCGGAAAGTGCCTGCAAAGTGGTGGCGGTTGCTTCGTCGTATTTTGTCTGCTTGTGCGGCTGGGAAAAGAGCAGCGTGCCGGCTGCCAGCAACTCGAGGTTGTAGGTCGCGGTTCTGAGGTTGGCGAATTTCTGGGCGATGACCTCACCCTGTTCGGTGGTGCGTAGGTCGTAGGAGAGGGCACCTTCGGGCAGCGCTTCGAGAAAGCGGTCTGTTGGACCGGCCCCACGGCTAATCGTGCCGCCGCGACCGTGGAAAAAGCGGATGCGGAAGCCATGCTGCTGGCCCATTGCGACAATATTCTCCTGACCTTTGTGCAAGGCCCATTGGCTGGCCAGTATCCCCTTGTCCTTGTTGCTGTCGCTGTAGCCGATCATCACTTGTTGGACCAGGTCGCGCCGCTTGCAATAGTCCGAAATCCAGCGTTGCGAATTCCGCGTGATCGGGAGCTGTAGAAACTCATCCAGTATCCCGGGGCCGTTCTCCAGGTCCTGCACCGTTTCCAAGAGTGGCACGACCGGTAGGGGGCAGATCACATTGTCATCCTTGTCCACCTGCAGGAGACCGGCTTCGCGGGAGAGTAAGTAAACCGCCATGAGGTCGGAGACCGTGCGCGTCATGCTGACAATCAGTGCGCCCAGAGCGGTGGTGCCGTAGCGTTTCACGTGACGGGCCACCACCGCCAGCGCGCCGATCACTTTTTGTGCGTCCTCGCCGAGCTTCGCATTCTGGCGGAGACGGCGTTCCGGGCTGTTGAGTTGGGACTTGAGGAAGTCCACGCGCTTTGTCTCGTCCCAGTTGTGGTAATCGGTTTCGGGAAATGAGAGGCACTCCAAAATCTGGCTGACCGCTCGCTCATGCACGGCGCTATTCTGACGGATATCCACACTGGCAAGGTGAAACCCGAAGGTGCGCACTTGGTTGATGGCCGGATCGATGTCCTCCTCCACGATGGAAACCGCGTTTACTTTGAGCAGGCTGCGACGGAGCAACTCCAGGTCCTGGCGCAACTCGGTGGAGCGCTTGTAGCTGATGAAGTGATCGGTAGAAAGCTGGTCGACTTCGGAATCCACCCCTTCGGTCACAGGGATCCGCGCGATCATGAAGCTGACAAACTGGCGCCAGGGTTCGTTCTCATTGCGCGTACAGATCTTCGCGGCCCGGCTGCCGATGATTTCCCATTGCTTGGCGATGCCGTCCAGGAGTTCTTCGGGGGGCGTTTGCAGGGTGGACGAGAGGCTTAGCTTGGAGCGTAGCTCGATCAATGTCTTTTTGTGCAGCTTCAGCGCCTTGATGCGGTAAGAGAGCAGCGATTCCTCGGTGACTTGGGGAGTGACAAAGGGGTGGCCGTCACGGTCGCCACCGACCCAGCTCCCAAAGCGGATATGCGGACGGCGCTTTTCCAGAGAGGCGGGGTTAAAGCCGAGGCTTTCCCATGCGTGGATCAGGTTGCGATCCAGTGATTGGATTGCGGTGGGGAAAATCGAGGTCAGGTAGTGTTCAATCCCCTGTCGCTCCATTTCAATGCTGGGTTTGGTCAGGTAGATTTCCCCGGTGCGCCACAAGCGGTCGAGTATGGTGCGGATACTGCGGCGGATGTCCTCGATCTCGCTGGGAGTCCACATCGAGTTTTCCCGCATCACGAGTTTCACATAGAGCTCGCGGTGCAGTTCCAGCACCGTGATGCGCTTCGATTCTGTCGGGTGCGCAGTTAAGACTGGCTCCACATACACCTCGTTCAACGCGTTGGCGATTTCCTCTTCTGTCAGACCCTCATCCTTGAGCTCCTTCAGGTGGCTTCCCCACAGGCCGCGCCATTTGTGGAGGTCGCCTTCGTGCTCATGAATACGGCGAATCTGGTTGGCGGTGTTTTCCTCCACCATGCTCAACAATTGGAAGGCGATCGAGTAGGCCTGCACCATGCGGCTATTGAATTGCTCCCGTTGGGCGAGCTTGGTGCCGGTCCATGGCAAATAATCGGTCATGTCTGCGTGGCCCGAGTCCTCCATCACGCGTTTGAGCTCGTTCATGAGGTAGCTGACATCGGCATCGATTTTCTCAAAGCCGCGGTTCAGCTCGGTTGCGGATTTCGCTTCGGATTTCAGTGCAGCAGGTGTTTCGGACACGATAGGTATCGGTTATATAGAGTTGGATCAGGTGGGCTTGCTGATAAGCAACAAGAATGCCTGACATTAGGCGGCTTGTGAGTGAATCAATACTTGTAGAAGTGAAACCGAAGGGCAAGCGAGGGAAACAAATTAGGCCTATGGGGGGCGTGCCGCAGGTCTGAACTAGAAAAGTGCCAGCTGTTCGTCCTCATCGCGGGTGTCATCACCGGACTTTTCCTTTTTCATGCGCTTGCGCAGGAGATTGTGGGAAGAGTCGTCGGCTTCAAGGCGTTCGAGGATGGTCTTGGCGCGGTCGATGACGGTGCTCGGCAGGCCGGCGAGGCGGGCGACCTGGATCCCGTAGGAGCGGTCGGCGGCGCCCTTGATCACTTGGCGGACAAAGATGATCTCGTCGTTCCACTCCTTGACCGCGACAGAGTAGTTTTCGAGGCGGTTGAGTGTCTTGGCCAGTTGGGTGAGCTCGTGGTAGTGGGTGGCGAAGAGGGTGCGGGCGCCGGAAGCGTCCTTCGGGTGCAGGTGCTCGATCACGGCCCAAGCGATGGAGAGCCCGTCATAGGTGCTGGTGCCGCGGCCGATTTCATCGAGGATGACAAGGCTGCGAGGGGTGGCGTTGTTGAGGATGTTGGCGGTCTCGTTCATCTCGACCATGAAGGTCGAATTGCCGCGGGCGAGCTCGTCGGACGCGCCGACGCGCGAGAAAATACGGTCCACCAACCCGAGCCGGCAGCTGCGCGCGGGTACCCAGGCACCGGACTGGGCCATTAGGACGATGAGTGCGACCTGCCGGATATAAGTCGACTTACCCGCCATGTTGGGACCGGTGATGAGTGCGATCTGCGGGGCGGCTTCACCCTTGCCGGAACTGGAGAGCCGACAGTCGTTGGGCACAAAGGCGTGGGTGCCGGCGAGGCCGAGCCGTTCGTTCCGCATCATTTGCTCGACGACCGGGTGACGGCCCTGATCGATCAGCAGCTGGTCGGAATGGTCGAGCTCGGGCTTGCAATAGTCCCATTCGCGGGCGAGCACGGCCCAGCCGATGAAGACGTCGATTTCGGCCAAAGCCTCGGCCGTGATCTTCAAATTATCGGCGTATTCGAGGATCTCGGAAATCAAACGGTTGAAGAGGGTCTCTTCGCGGCCGATCGCGTTTTCCTCCGCGTGCAGGATCTCGCGTTCGCGTTCCTTAAGCACTTCTGTGGTAAAGCGTTCAGCGTTCTTCATCGTTTGTTTTCGGATATAGTCCTCCGGGACTAGTGCCAGATTGCTCTTGGTCACTTCGATGAAGTATCCAAACGCTCCATTGTATCGGATGCGCAGGTTCTTGATGCCGGTGCGTTCCTGCTCGGCCAGTTCGAACTCGCTGAGCCATTTCTGGCTGTCGCGGGTCAGGCTGCGAAAGTGGTCCAGCTCTTCGTCAAATCCGTCGCGGATGGTGCCACCATCGTCGATCTTGCCCGGCAACTCGTCGGCCAAACCGCGGTCGAGGGTATCGCAGAGCGGCCCGAAGTCGTAGATGCGCTCGGCGATGGCGGCGACGGGGGTGTCGGGAAACTCCAACAGGGTGGCCGCGATGGCGGGCAGCGCATTCAGCGTGTCGCGCACCCCGCCAAGCTCGCGCGGGTTGCGCATGCGGTTCTGCAGACGACCGAGGATGCGTTCAATGTCCCGGATTCCTTTGAGGAGCGTCTGTAGTTCGGTGGAAAGTCCCGGGGCGGTGACAAACTCGCCGACGCAGTTCTGCCGGCGCTGGATTTCTTCGACGTCCAGCTCGGGGGCACAGAGCCAGCGCTCCAGCAGGCGGGCACCGGCGGCGGTGACGGTTTCGTCCATCGCCGCGATCAGCGATCCCTGCCGAGTGTTGGCCGCGGATTTGAAAATTTCCAAGTTGCGCAGGGTGGCGGGGTCGAGCAGGAGGGTCTTTTCCGAGCTATATTCCTTGAGACGGCGCAGGTTTTCCGGTTTCGCGCAGAGTGTCTCGGTGGCGTAGTGGACCAGTGCACCGGCTGCGCCGAGGGCGGGGTGCTTGCGGTCGAGACCGAAGCCCTCGAGGTTCAGCACCCCGAGTGCGTCCATCACGCTTTGGGCTCCGGAGCTCAGGTCGAAATGGTAGTCCGGGATCGAGGTGACTGCCCGTCCGGCACAGATGTGTTGGTAGAGCTCGTTAAAGCCGTGCTCATGGGTCTTCTTGCTCCACTCTGTGGCGGCGGCTTCCGGTACGATGATTTCGCGCGGGTCGATGCCCTCGAAAGCGGCAAAGAGGTTTTCCGGACGCGCTTCCCGGGCGAGGACGAATTCGCCGGTGGTCAGGTCGAGCCAAGCGGCGTTGAGGCCTTTCTTATCGAGCTCCAGAGCCAGCAGGTAATGGTTGCGGTTGGCGTCAATCTGGGTGTCGGCCAGACGGGTGCCGGGGGTGATGATACGTGTGAGTTCGCGCTTCACCAGCTTGCCCGGCTTGGGTGTTTCCATCTGGTCGCAGATGGCGATCTTTACCCCCTGGTCCAGCAGCTTTTGCATGTAGGTGTCGGCTGCGTGGTAGGGGATGCCGGCCATCGGCATGCCGTGACGGTGGGTCAGGGTGATGCCGAGAAGTTTGGCCCCCCATTCCGCATCCTGCAGGAAAATCTCGTAGAAATCCCCCAGCCGGAACATGAGCAGCGTGTCGTCCGAGAGTTTGGCACGGATTTCGTGCCATTGCTGCATCATGGGGGTGAGTTTCTTTTCGGCCATAGGTAGGTTTAGAGATTTGAAACCACGAATGAACACGAATACACACGAATCAAAAGAGAAATTTTAGAAGTCGCCTACAGTTTGGGATGAATTCACGAAGATCTGCAGACGAATCGATCGCATATGGCTTTAAATTTACATTCCCTCCGCTTTGAAAATCCCGGTGCGCCGGTCTTGGTGATCCTCCACGGTTTGCTGGGGGCCTCCCGAAATTGGACCACGATCGGGCGTGCCTTGAAGGAGGGCTACGATGTGCATGCCGTGGACCTGCGAAACCATGGCAGTTCGCCGCAGGCGGAATCCATGCGCTGGTCGGAGATGATGGATGATCTGGAGCGCTATCTGGACGCCAATGACATCGAAAGCTGTGTGCTCATGGGCCACAGCCTCGGGGGCAAGGTGGTGATGCGTTTTGCCTGCGAGTATCCGGATCGCGTGACCAAACTGATCATTGTCGATATCGCGGCGAAGCCCTATCCGCCCTACCACGATAATGAGTTCCGGGCGATGAAACGGATTCCGGTGGGCGAGTTGAGTAATCGGAAGGAAGCCGAGGAGCTGTTGGAACCGATGGTGCCGGAGTGGGCAATGCGCCAGTTTCTCCTCACCAATCTGGTGCGGGATGAGGCCACCGGTGCCTTTCGCTGGCAGGCCAATGTCGAGGCCCTGCACGCCAGCCTGCCGCATATCCGGCAGAATTCGCTGCTGGCGACCGATCGCTACAACGGGCCGGTACTGCTCATCCGTGGCGCCAACTCGGACTTTATTGACGACAGTGACGCCGATGAGATGCTGCACTGGTTCCCGCATCTCCAGGAGGAGATTGTGCCGAGCGCCGGGCACAATGTGCATGTGGAGAACCGTGCGGGCTTTCTGGAGGTTTTATCAGAGTGGTTGCGGGAAAAGTGAGTGGTTGTAAGTTGTTGGTTGCGCGTTGACAGTCGGGCATTTTGCGGCGATTCTGTGAAAATGAAAAACATCACAGTTTCTGTGAAGGATGAGGTCTATCACAAGGCGCGGATCTACGCGGCCGAACAAGGGACTTCCGTTTCTGCGGTGGTGCGTGATCTGTTGGAGACCGTGGCGGCTAAAGAGACCGAGACCGAGCGACTCCAGCGTTTAGAGCGGGAAACCTTGGGGCGGATAGCTGCCCGGCGTGGACAGTTTTCGGCCTCGAATCGATTGACACGTGACGAAGTCCATGACCGCAATGCGCTTCGTTGATACAAATATTCTGCTCTATCGGATTAGCACCGACCCTACAGAAGCGAAAAAGCAAGCGGTATCGACGGCATTGCTTGCCGCGGATGATCTGGGTCTATCGGTTCAGGTCTTTCAGGAGTTTTATGTTCAGGCGATGCGCCCCTCGCGTCCGGATGCATTATTACACGAGGAAGCTGTGGCCTTGATCCGGAGTTGGAAACGATATCCGGTTCAAGCCACCAACATCGAGCTGGTGGAAGCCGCGCTTGCCGCAAAGGACCGCTGGCAGCTTTCGTATTGGGACGCCGCCATTATCGAAGCGGCGCGTATGCTGGGCTGCGAGCAGCTGTTGTCCGAGGATTTGAATCATGGGCAAGATTTCGATGGGATCCTTGTCGTGAATCCTTTCATCGATTAACCTTCCCACTTTCCCTCCTTCCCACTTTCATACTAGTTCATGCCTACCCATTCCCAGTCCGAGGCCGACAAGGTCGCCGCCGCCGGTTTTGCCGAAGTCTATGAGCCGGTGAAGCCCTATCTGGACGATCTGGATCTCTTCCTTCAATCGCAGGTGCACGATCTGGAACCGGAGATCCAGGACCATGTGCGTTATGTCTTCGGTCACAGCGGCAAACGCCTGCGTCCCATGCTGGTGGCTTACAGTGGTTGGGCAGGGCCTTCCGCCAATTTGGAAGGCGAACTGGTCCGGCTCGGCGCTGTGATCGAATTGGTGCACCTGGCCACCTTGGTGCATGATGACATTCTCGACGAGGCGGA
Source organism: Coraliomargarita parva (assembly GCF_027257905.1). Classification (NCBI taxonomy): domain Bacteria; kingdom Pseudomonadati; phylum Verrucomicrobiota; class Opitutia; order Puniceicoccales; family Coraliomargaritaceae; genus Coraliomargarita; species Coraliomargarita parva. The sequence continues at coordinate 75,179 of NZ_JAPZEI010000005.1, read as the reverse complement.
CACACGCCACCGTCAGGAGACCGCAGCCAAGAAATATGGTCCGGCTGCCGCCGTGCTGATCGGCGATGTGCTTTTCTCGCATGCGCTCAAGCTCGCCGCGGAGTTTGATACCAACGAGGTCTGCCGTTCCGTGGCGCAGGCGACGGCCAGGGTCTGCGCGGGCGAGATCGCCCAGACCTACCAGCGGGGCGATGTGAACTACGACCGTGATTTCTACTACCGGGTGATCCAGCTCAAGACGGCGGAACTCTTCGAGGTGTCCTGCCGGCTCGGTGCCCAGGTGGCCGGGTACAGCAAGGAATTCAGTCAAGCTGCCGGTATTTTCGGACGTCACCTCGGGATCGCTTACCAGATCTTCGACGACCTCGTAGACCTCTATGCCGAGGAATCCATGATCGGCAAGACGCTCGGCACCGATCTCGACAAGGGGAAGTTCACCCTGCCGTTGCTCATTTTGCTGGAGAAATTGCCGGCGGAGGAACGTGAAAGCCTGCTGGCCCGGTTCAAGGCGGGCGACAAGTCCGTGGCGGACGACTTTACGAAGCGCCTGCATGACTTCCCGATCTTCGAGGAAGTGGTGCTAACCTTCGAGGGGCAACTCGTGGCTGCGACCGAAGCGGTGAAGCCTTTCGAAAGCTTGGCCCCGGTTGGCGCCATGCAGAAGATTGCCGGTTTGGTGCGGGCTCAGCTGGGCCGGATCCAGTAGTCGCACTGGCAGGTTTCTGGAGGGCTGTGCTCCGTCACAGCCGGGCAAGGCAGCGCAGTTATGTCTCCTTGCGGTGTCGCGTTCGCAAAATTGTAGTTCGGAACACACTCTTCCGGTTCGCGGCAATGACGGAGCATTGCCCTCCAGCTAAACGGCTTACGAGATCATTTTGTCCTCCACACTCTGCGGAAACGGTGCAAACCAGGCCGCGAGGAAGGAGGGTATGGTGGCGATCATCACAAGGATGAAAAAGGTCTGGTAGCCGAATTGGTCGGCGAGGAAGCCGCTGACTGCGGTGGTGGGCCAGAGCACCAGGTTCATGATCGCGGTGCAGAAGGCGTAGTGGGTCATGTGGTACTTGCCCGGGCTGATCTGCTGCATCATGTACAGCATGTTGGCGACGAACCCGAAGCTGTAGAAAAATTTCTCAATGGTGACGAGGCTCGCAATGGTGACGAGCGAGAGTGGAGCCTCGGGCGAAGCGACCTGGCTCATATACACATAGGTCAGGTCCGGCACATTCAGGCAAATGGCCATGGTGAACAGCGTCTTTTTCAGGCCGAATTTGGAAATGAAGAGCCCGCCCAGCAAGCCGCCCGCGAGTCCCATGATGATACTCAAGCCTCCGTCGATGACGCTTTTCTCGACCAGGGTCAGGCCGATGCCCCCTTCTTCAATGGGTGCCTGCAGAAAGAGGTGGCCGACGCCGAGAAGTAGGCCTTCTCCACTGCGAAACAGGAAAACGAAGGCCAGCATGCCCCAGATTTGTGGCTTTCGGAAGAAATCGACCCACGCGTCAAAAAAGGTCGTGTAGACCGCTTTGACACTTTCGGGGCGCTTCGAGGCCGAACCTTTGGGTAAGAAGATCAGGTGGTAGCCGGCCAGCAGCGCCAGAACCGCGGCGGCCACACACCAGGCGATCGACCAGGAGGAAATCTCTCCGTCCCCCAGAATGCCGGCCACCATCAGGATGGCGGTGGATGAAAAGAAACGCCCGACATTCCAAAACATTCCCTGGATACCCACAAATTTTGCCTGTGAGCTTTTGTCGAGCGAGGTGATGTACACGCCGTCCATGCAGATGTCATGGGTCGCCGAGGCGAAGGCCATCAACCATAGGATCCCGACCGAAATGGTGAACGCGCCGGGCAGGGGCAGGCAGAATGCGAGGGTCGCAAAAAGACCGACGAGGACGAATTCCATCGCGATGGCGATCCACTTCTTGGATTTGAACATCTCCAGGAAAGCGGCCCACAGTGGCTTGAGCGACCAGGCCAGGGTCACGTTTCCGATCCAAAAGGTGATTTCCGTCAGCGAGATATCGACCGTACCGCTATCGCTCAGGTTCTTGAACATCGTGGCCGCCACCCAGGTGATCATCACGTAGGGAATCCCTTCCGCAAAGTAGCCGGTGGGCACCCAGGCCCAGGGGTTGCGGACGGGGCTGGAGCTTTCGGCGGGGGCGGTGTTTGGCATCAGTAGTTAGGCGGCGGGCTTTCTCCAACGGGCGACTCCCGCCGCACCCTTCGGGTAGATGCAGCGCTTCAGGCGGAGATAGGGCCTGCGAAGTAAATTCTTATGCAAGTTGTTAAGCCCGGGGCGGTCGGTGACAAGTCTGGTTTCTGCCTCTGTCATCTGGTCGGGCCGGTAACGCCGCTTGTATTTGAGCAGGTGATAACAGTCCTCGCGTGTGAAGTGGCGGTAAGCCGGATAGAAAAGCTTGCGGAGCCAGCCTTGTCGGGCGACGGCAAGGGAGATCTGGAAGTCGATCAGCCAGGGGTCCCCGTTCTCATCAACGATGATATTGTCCAGCTTGGCCATGTCGATGTAGGCCACATCGCGTTCATGGACCTGTTTGAGGATCCCTTGCAGGCGTGGGAAGAAGCTGTCCTTGAAGTCACGCCGGGGATCGAAGCGGTATTCGAGTTTCAGGCGGTTTATGAATTGCTTCATGGAACTGCCGGGAATGAATTCATGGATCAGCCCGTTGTTGCCATGCCGGCCCATCAGGCGCGGTATGTAGGGAATCCCTTCCAGGCGCTCGTAGACGACCCATTCCCACCGGTGCAGGCAGCGGGCAAACCATTGAAAGAGGAACGCTCCCATGAAATTGAAGCGCGAGACCTTGAGTACGCAGATTCGTTCGCCTCGACGGTAGAGGTAGTTGACCGAGAAATAGTCGGACTTGAGTACGCCGTCGTATTGATAGTCCTCGCCCTCGATTGTCAGTTTTCTTTCTGGTGCGGGATCCATTTTAGGTCTGCTCCAGCGGATTAAGCGCTGCTTCCGCAGCTGACTTCCCATGCCTTCCGCCTTTCGTCGGAAAACCCGGGGATGCGTCCTTCATCGAAATCGATCATGTCCATCACCGAGTCGACTTTGCCGATCATTTCGGGGTGCCCCATATTGGTCAGGGACTCGGCCAGGAATTCACGTCCGGCCTCGGTCTGTCCCTTGTGGGTCACTTCGCGATTCCACTCCACGATTCCAAGATCTTCCGGGAAAAATTCACCGAGGAGGCGGTCCAGCTCGATCTCATCCTCGCCCGCCTGCTTCACTGCCTCCACGACTTGCTGCGGCTCAATGCCGAGGTGCATGCAAAGGAAGCGGTCGAACCCGCGGCAGAAGTTCTTCTGGTAGGATTTGGGCAGTTCGCCGGCCAGATGCTTGCGGCACTTGGCAATGAAGCGCGGCAAATGGAGCAAGCCGCAGGGATGCGGCTCGTAGGGAGACGGCAGGTCAAAACAGATTTCGCCGGTGGGTCCGAGATCGGGATCACTCATTGAGCCATGATCAAAGGGGGAAGCGACTCGGGTGCAAAGTTTTAGTACCCGGCGAAGGGTCTTTTGACGACTTTTGAGAGGTTCTACGTCTTAGTCGTAGCTCAGATGTGAGGCTTTTCCCCTGAAAATCCAATAGGCCAGTGCGGTGTAGAGGAGCAGGAACGGCAGGACGATGCCGGTTCCGATGAGCATCACCATCAAGGATTCCGGGGCCGCGGAGGCGTCGACGATCTTCAGGTGCCCCGGGATGATGTAGGGATAGAAGCTGTAAACCAGACCGATAAAGCCGAGCACGAAGATACAGATCGCAATCGCGAATGGCATCCAGGCCAGACGGTCTTTTTCCAGCGGCAGAATGCCCAGGATGAAGTGCATGAGCAGTGTGAGCACCACGGAAATCAGCGGCATGACGATTAACAGCGTGATTTCCGGGAAGGCGAACATGCGGTCGTAGATCCGCGTATCGACGAAGGGTGCGCTCAGGCTACTGAGGATCGCTCCCAGTACCATCACCCAGATGGCGTACCGGGCCCAGCGGATCGCTTTCTTCTGGAGTGCGTTCTCGCACTTCATGATCAGCCAGCAGGCGCCCATCAGCACGTAGCCGGCAACGACCAGCACCCCGAAGGACATGGCAAAGAGTTGGCTGCTCACGCCTTCCTGGAATCCGATCATGTAGCGTCCGAGCATGTAGCCTTGGCTCAGGGCCATCATGAGCGAGCCGAGAAAGAAACTCTTGTTCCAAAAGCCTTGTTTCTCGGGGGCCACTTTTTTGCGGAAGTCGAAGGAGACCCCGCGATAGACCAGACTGATGATCATGAGGGCGGCCGGCAGATAGAGGTGAGTCAGGATCACGCCGTGGGCGGCGGGAAAGGCCACCAGAAGGAGCCCGACCCCCAGCACCAGCCAGGTTTCGTTCGCATCCCAGAAGGGCCCGATGGAGGCGATCATCTTTTCGCGCTCATCCCTCTCTACAAAGCGAGAGAGTAAGCCGACTCCCAGATCGTAGCCGTCAAGCACCGCATAGAGCAGCATCGAGAGCCCGATGAGAAAGGCGAAAACGAAGGGGAGCCAGTCCCCGTTGCTGAAAATTTCCCCACTCATGATGCCGGGGACTCCTCGACCCCTTCGACTTTGTTCCAGTCATCTTCGATTGGTTCCTGCGGACGCGGCTCATTCGGTGGTGTATTCATCTCGATTTTGGAGAGGTAGAAAAGTGAGCCGAGGTAGGCGAACATGAGGAATACATAAGTCGCGCAGTATGCGGTCAGTGTGAGTCCGACATGTGAAGGCGGCAGGTTGGCGACTGCGTCGTTCGCCAGAAGGATGCCTTGCACCAGCCAGGGTTGGCGCCCGATCTCCGTGACATACCAGCCGGCAATGGTGGCCACCCATCCGGAAAAGGTCATGGCGATGAGTATCATGACGTACCAGCCGGGGTACCCGCGCTTCTTGATTACGAAAAAGGCGCCGACGAAGGCGACGGCGATCATCAGGGTGCCGAGTCCGACCATGATGCGGAAACTCCAGAAAACCGGCGAAACCGGCGGGTGTTTCTCAAAGTCGTTCAGCCCTTGGACTTCGCCGTCGAGGCTGTGCGTGATGATCAGGCTGCCGAGATTCGGCACGGCGATCTCAAAGTGGTTTTCGCGGGCTTCTTCGTCTGGAAGTGCGAATAATACGAGGGGCACATCGCCACTGGTTTCCCAGAGGGCTTCCATTGCGGCCAACTTTTGAGGCTGGTATTCGCGGGTATTGAGGCCGTGTTGGTCGCCGATGATCGCCTGCAGCGGCCCGAGTACGGCGGCGGCGAGGAGTGTGACCTTTAGGCCGGTAATCACGGCCGGTCGCCGGTCGCCTTTAAAATAGCGGAAGGCCAGCAAGCCGGCACAGAGAAAGGCGACCGTCACGCCCGAGCCGAGAATCGTATGGGTGAACCGGTAGGGCATCGACGGATTCCAGACTACCTGCCACCAGTTGGTCGCGTGGGCCACGCCGTCGATCATTTCATATCCGGCGGGCGTATGCATCCAGCTGTTCAGCGCCAGAATCCAAAAAGCCGAAAGGGTCGTCCCCCCCGCCACCAGGAAGGTGGCCAGGGTGTGAAACCAGGAGGGTACTTTGCGGAAGGCAAAGAGCATGATTCCGAGGAAGGTGGCTTCGAGGAAGAAGGCGGTCAGCACCTCATAGGCGAGCAGCGGACCCGCGATGTTGCCCACTGTGTTCATGTAGCCCGGCCAATTGGTTCCGAATTGGAAGGACATGGTCACCCCGCTCACCACCCCGAGGCTGAAACTCAGGGCGAAGACCTTCGTGAAGAAGAAATAGAGCTCCATCCATTTCCCGTCTTTTGTCTTCTGGTAGCGCAGCTTGAAGAACAGCAGCAACCAGCCCAGCGAAATCGTGATCGTCGGGAAGAGGATGTGGAAGGTGATATTGGCTGCAAACTGCAGCCTGGAAAGTACGAAGGCATCCATGGCGCGTGGAGGAAACTGTTCTACCCCTGCGCTGCTTTGAAGCATGGATCAAACCACACCTGGAATGATTACGGGCACTTATGTGTGCTATTTTGTCCGCTTGTTTGGAGGCCTAGAATGAGGTGTGGCCGTCCGATGGGGGCATTTTTTCTCCTTCATGGGGCAGAAATCAATGCAGCCGTTTTGCTATTTTAGGCGGCCATGAACAACCACGCACTTACATTTATCTTTGGTCGACCGGCCCTATTCCGGGCGGGTCTCGGGCTCTTGGCTGCCTCTTGCCTGCACGGTCTCAGTGCAGAGGTCGCGGACGAATCACAGCCTGTCGATAGCTTGAGCGAGACCACATTGGTCGGTGCTGAAGCGGAGGAGGCAGCTGCCAGTACCTACAAGCTGGAGGGGACCAGTCGCAGTGCCACACGACTTGGTTTGGCGCCGGAGGAAACCCCGCAGTCGATTTCGGTGCTCACCGGCCAGCAGTTGGAGGACTTTGGTCTGACGGACCTGAACGATGCGCTCCTTTATGCGCCGGGGGTGAATGTGGAATCGGTCGAGACCGACCGGACCTATTACACCGCGCGGGGCTTTGATATCACGAACTTCCAGATTGACGGGCTTGGGTTGCCGCTGGCCTATGGCAACATCGTTGGTAGTCTCGACACCGCGATCTACGAGCGGGTCGAAGTCTTGCGCGGGGCCAACGGCTTGACGGCCGGTACGGGCAACCCTTCCGCGACAATCAATTTGATTCGCAAACGTCCGGAGTCTGAATTGTCCGGCTCCTTCAGCCTCAGTTACGGATCATGGGACCAAATGCGCGCGCAGGCGGATATCAGTGTGCCGATTACGGAAGATGGCCGTGTGCGCAGTCGTCTGGTCGCGGTCAAGGAGGAGGGGGATTCCTATCTCGATCTCTATGCAGAGGACAATCTGATCCTATACGGCATTGTTGAAGTCGACCTGACCGATCGGACCCTGCTGAGCTTCGGGCATAGTTATGAGGATAGCAGTGTGGACAGCCCGCTATGGGGTGCCTTGCCCCTGATCTACACGGATGGCAGCAAGACGGATTATGATGTTTCCACCACGACTTCGGCGGAATGGGCGTATTGGGACAATACCATCCACACGACCTTCCTGCAGTTGGACCAGCAGTTGGGTGAGAACTGGTCGGCCAAGGCGGAACTGTCCTATATGGATGTGGAGTCCGATTCGGCTCTCTTTTACATGTACGGTACGCCGGACCCAAGTACGGGCTTGGGCCTTTATGCATATCCGAGTTTCTATACCTTCGAGAACGAGCAGTTCCTCGCCAACCTGGCGCTCAACGGCACCGTCGAGCTGTTCGAGCGTGATCACGATCTGGTGGCCGGATTCAGCTATGCCAAGTCCGACATCTGGGCGCGTTCCGACTACGGCATGGGCATCGGCACTCCCATCCCGGTTCCGTTGGAAGATTGGGGAGGGGATTACGCCGAGCCTGCCTTCACGGCTGCGGTGAACGGAGCCGAATGGGAGGAGAAAGAGTATGGCTACTATGCCGCCGCCCGGCTCAATCCGATGGATCGCCTGAAGCTGATCCTGGGGGCCCGGCTGGTCACCTTCGAGCGTGACGGCCAGTCCTACGGGGTGTCGCAGAGTGCTGAATACGAGAACGAGCTCATTCCCTATGCGGGTGTCCTCTTTGATCTGACAGAGTCCTTCACTGCCTATGCCAGTTACACGGAGATCTTTACCCCGCAGTCGGAGTTGGATATCAACTACAAGCTGCTCGATCCGATCGAGGGGAACAGTTATGAACTGGGCCTGAAGTCGACCTTTCTCGAAGGCGACGGCTATGCGGCCTTGTCCGTTTTCCACACAGAGCAGGAAAACGTGGCGGAGGCTGCGGGTATGAACGGAACGGATACCTACTACGAGGCGGTTCCCGGATTGACCAGCGAAGGCCTGGAGTTCGAGCTGGTCGGCCGCTTTTTCGATGCGCTTACCCTCAGCGGGAGCTACAGTTATGTGCGGATCGAGGATGATGCCGGCGACCGTACCAATCTCTATACGCCGAAGCAACTGGTCCGTGTTGCGGCAACGTATGAGGTGCCAAATACGAAGTTGACCCTGGGCGCCGGTGCACGCTGGCAAAGTCAAACCTCCACGGAGGTAGGTGGATTCCAGGTGACGCAGGAGGACTACATCGTGTTCGACCTCTTGGCCAAATACCGGATCACCGAAAACCTGACTGCGTCGGTGAACCTGTATAACCTCACCGACGAGAAATACTACAGCAGTCTTTACTGGACGCAGGCCTTCTATGGAGCCCCGCGCAGCCTGGTCGTGGGCTTGGACTGGTCCTTTTAAATCTCAACTCAGTATCAAAGGTAATCAGTAACAAAGGTGCCTTGGTGTAGTTGGTAGCTGCACCAAGGCTTTTGTGGCCACATCGGGGAGCTTCCATTTTATGAAAATTAAGACCATCTGGCGTATTCATTCCGTATTAGGCCTGCTGGCCGGCTTGCCCTTGGTGATCATCGCTTTTTCCGGTAGCATCCTGGTCTTTAAAGACGAGATCAACGGGCTTCTCATGCCGGAAGTCGTCCGGGTCGAGCCGCAGGCGGCCAAGCTTGGTCTGGATGCACGCTATGCCATGCTCCGCGAGCAGTTCGAGCAGGATTACCAGATTACCGGATGGGCCTTTTATGAGCAGCCGGACCGTTCCGATTTTGTTTATGTCGTGCCTTGGGGGACGGACGAATGGCTGCATGTCTATCAGGATCCCTATACCGGTGAAGTCCTCAGTGAACCGGCTGCCACGACTTCCGACCTCATGGGTTGGATGCTCGAACTCCATTATGCCTTGCTGGCCGGTGTTCCGGGGGCGGCGATTTGTGGCGTGGTGGCCCTGCTGCTTTGCTTGCTTGGAGTCACGGGCATCTGGATCTACCGGAAGTTCTGGAAGCATTTCTTTTCTTTCAAGTGGCGCAGCAGCTGGCGGATGTTGGCGGGGAATCTCCACAAGCGCTTTGGCATCCTCTCCTCTCCGGTCTTCTTTATCCTCGGACTGACCGGTGCCGTTTGGAACATCCAGGGGGTCGTCCATGAGTTGACCCATGACCATAAACACGAGGAAGTCCACGAACCGGTGGACACGCCGGAGTCTGTGCGGATTGATGCCTCCTTTGATGCCCTTCTTGTGAAGTCGCAGGATTACATCGAGGGCTATGAGTTGAACTACGTTCGCTTCCCGCAGGAGGGAGAGGGTCAACTTACGTTTTACGGTGCATATGCGGGGCAGGGCTTTCTGCGGAGTCCCTATAACAGCCGGGTGACCTTCGAATCGAAATCCGGTCAATACCTCGGGCACTGGGATATCCGTGAGGCATCCATGTGGATGCAGGTCTACGATAGCTTCCGGCCCTTGCACTTCGGCACTTTCGGCGGGTGGCTCTCGCGTAGCTTCTGGTGCGTGCTGGGTTTTACGCCTGGCCTGTTGGCTCTCAGCGGCGCTTTCATCTGGTGGCGACGCTCCAGAAAATAGCGAATTTGCCTTCTAGGGGTATTTTTTCTCCCGCACGGGGCGGAAATCCATCGGAGCTTTTTGCTAGGATGGACGCATACTCAGTTTCGTCTCAGTAACCATACGTAATCAGTAACAAAAGAGCCTTGGCGCGATCCCTTTGCGACAGGGCTTTTTTGTGCTCGGTTCTGATTATTTAATGAAAGGGACTTGCAAATAAGCCGATTTATTTACACTGACTTTCACTAAACGAATGGAAGAACACGCACACACACATCACCAAAGCCACGGCTGGCTCGATCAACTGGCAATCAGTATGGCTGCCATTTGTGCGGTGCATTGTCTGCTGACGCCGATCCTGATCATCGCCCTGCCGATCATCGCGACGACTTTCTTTGTGCATGAGGATTTCCATATCTGGATGCTGGCAGGTGTCATTCCGACTACCAGCTTCGCTGTCTTCATGGGCTGCCGGAAGCACAAAGATAAATGGGTGGTGACTCTGAGTGCCTTCGGGTTGTCTTTGCTTGTCGGGGCTTTGGCTTTTGAACGCCTCAGCCATGGTGAAGTCCCGCACGGGGATCACGTTCACAGTATCGGTAGCGTGCTTCCGTGGATCAATACGTTCGGCGGTCTCTTTCTCGCCAGCGCTCACGTGCGCAATTACCGTCTCTGCCGTAAAACCGACTGCCAGCACGACTAGGTCGTGTTCGTTGAGTGTTGTTTGTGGATCGGAAGGTTCGGAAACGAGCAACTTTCAACCACCAACTATCAACTCTTCTCGCAATCCTCGCAGAGGCCGTACACTTCCATGACGTGGGCGATCTTTGAATAGCCATGGGCTTTGGCCCGCTTGACGACTTCGTGGCCGACGCAGATGTCGAGGCGTTCCGTCTTATGGCATTTCCGGCAAATCAGGTGATGGTAGTGTTCGTCGGGGGCTGTTAATTCGAAAAGCTGCGTTCCGTTTTCCAGTGGCACGCGTTGCAGCACGCCAAGATGTTCGAAGGTTTCCAGATTGCGATACACCGTCACCAGATCCGAGGCGGGCAGCTCGGCGCGTTCACGGATCTCTTCCGCGCTGGCCGGGCGATCCATGCTGAGTAGGGCACCGAGCACGCATTCGCGCTTCTTGGTCATGCGGCCGCCACTCGCCTTCAGGCGTTCGAGGATGATGTCCAGCAGCTCGGTTTGTTTCATGCTCATGCGATGTTTCCATCAGAGCCTGATCGGATGTGGAGTCCGATCAAGCTCATATGGTGATGGGTTTATATCGTAGTCGCGCCGCTTTAGCCGTGCGACACGCTTCCGTTGAACAGAAACGCCTGCACTGACGGGAGTCACTATAAGCAGGCCGCCTACGGCATGTCCTAGAACTCAACGCGTGCGCCGAGTACGAAGTTGCGACCTGGCAGTGGGGCCTTTTCCTTCAGGAAGGAGGTGTGCGGGCGGATGGTTTCGTCGAGGAGGTTCTCCGCTTGGGCGAAGAAAGTCAGCCGAACGCCTTGCTCCAGCTCGAACTGCCGCGACAGGTTCAGGCTGAGTTCGGTGTAGCCATCGCTTACTTCCTCTTCCGGGGCGGTGTCGTCTTGCTTGAAGCTGTAGCGAAGGAGTACGCCACCAGACCATTGACCGCAGTCGATACGCAGGCGGGTGCCCAGGCGCAGCGGCGGTATACGCGGCAGGTTGTTGTCGTCGTCTTCGTTCCTCGCCCGCACGTAGTCACCCATGATACCGAGAACCACTTGGCTTTGCTCGCTGGAAAACAAGGTGTAATCCAAGTTGCCTTCGAATCCGTAGAAGCTGGCGTCGACCGCAGTGAATTGATAGCTGTCCAAGCTATCGGTCTCGATGCCGAGGTTTTCCGCGTAGATGTAGTCCTCGAAGTAAGTGTAGAACGCCGACACCGAGCCGGACCAGTCTTCATAGCTATAGCGGTAACGCAGATCGGCGCCATAGGCGGTTTCCAATTCGAGGTCTTCGTCGCCGAGCTCGTATTGTGAGGTCGCTAAGTGGGCCCCGTCGGCATAGAGCTCGATTGCCGTCGGATGGCGCTGTGAGCGTTGCAGCGAAAACGCCAGTGAGTGACGTTCGTTGAAATGCCAGATCGTGCTGGCGGCCAAACTCAGCGCGACGTCGGAGTAATCGTCGGCCGCGCCGTCGGCGTTTATGGTCTGGTTTTCCAAACGCCCGCCAAACTCGAAGTGCAGGGGATCTCCATGGATATGCTCGCTGATGAAGATCGCCTGGTTCCGGGTGGTCGAAGGGGGACCGAAGGCACCGCCTTCCTCGCCGGTGGCGGAGAAGTCGCTGTCGCTGACCTGCAGGCCGACAACGCCTTCCTCGAAAAAGGCGAAGGCTTGGTGGGCTCCTTCGGCGCGGAATTCCCAGCCTTCCTTGCGGAACACGGTGCCGATTTTGTCACCTTCCAGTTCGGTGTGTTCGTAGTCGGTATAGGCGAAGCGCAGGCGCAGGGCTTGCAGCCCGAACCCGGGCTCATGTGCCTCCAGTTCGGCGTCGAAACGCTTCCGCTTTAGGTCGATGGACACGCCATGCTCCTCTTCTTCATGGCCCTCATCATTGTCCTCCTCGTGATGGTGTTCATGACCGGGGACGCCGTAGAGGGAGTCATATTGGGAGTAGGCGATGCCAAAATGGTTGTCCTTGTTGAAGAACCAGCTGCCGCCGATCGAGTAGGTGTCGGTTTCCACGAAGCTGTTTTCGAGCAGGCCGCTTTGTGCTTCGTGTTCTTCTTCCTCCGCTTCATGCTCGTGAGCATGCTTACTTTCGGCATCGCCGGGGATCTCGTAGTTGTCCGCCTCTCGGGTCAGGCCGGTCACGCTGACCGCCCAGTTATCACCACCCACGGTGGTGTAGCCGAGCCAGATCCTGCCGTCGGATACGCTGTCGTAGCGAAACTCGGCTGCGCCCTTGGCTCCATCGACCGGTTCGCGCGGGATTTCCCGGCCGACGACATTGACCACGCCGCCAATGGCCGAGCTGCCATAGAGCAGTGTCGCGGGGCCACGGATGATTTCCACCCGCTCCGTGAGCAAGGGCTCGGCCGCAACGCCGTGATCCGGGCTGGTCGAGGAGACGTCGACCGACTCGACCCCGGAGTCGAGAATCCGCACGCGCGGTCCGTCAAACCCTCGGATGATCGGGCGGCTGGCACCGGCCGCGAAGGCGCTGGCGCTGACCCCTGGCTCTCCGTCGAGAAGGGCGCCGAGACTGCTGCCGTTTCGCTCCGACAGTTCCTCGCTGTCGAGTGAGCTGAAGGGACTCGCAAAGTCCTCGATCGGGCGTAGGAGCGGTCCCGCTGAGACGACGTATTCGTCGAGTACGTAGATCGGTCCGGTGGCTTCGGAATCTGTGGTTTCCGCGTGAATGGATGTGAGGGCGCACGCGAACACGCCCAGAGAAATTCTGTGTAAATACATGTTTGATGAAAAGTTGCTTGTTTGCCGGCGAACCGGCTTCCTTTAGGAGCTAAACAAGGCTTTTCATCGGGGGTGCACGGGCTTGTTGGTCGTGCGCTCTGAGGTCGAGGAACGAAAGCTGTATTTCCTCGGGAAGTGCTAGGAATGTTGCCGCGAGTGGCTCCAGTGTGATCGGCTCGAAGACGACTTCCAGGCCGGCTTGAAGCAAGGTGACGGCACACATGTGCGACGGCGTGCCATCGGGGGCATTGCTTGCTGTGTCATGACATCTACTGCAGTCCGTGCCTGGCGAACCATGCAGCCAGTTATGTAGGTCCGGACTGACACTGGCAAAACTCAGTAGGAGAAGCCAAAGTGACAACCAGCCACAGACGAGGGCTTTGAGGGTCGATTTTGGCTCGATGCTTCTCATGCAAGTCACTTGCATTAAGCAGGCTGCTTGCCAGGTCAAGCTCTGAGGCCGCTTTCACCGTTGCCAGTTGTTGGAAAGATGCCTCAATCACACACATATGGAGATCCTGATTGGCTTGATCGTAGGTGTGTTTCTCGGCGCTGTTTTGGTTTATGTGGTCCAAGCGGGCTCGTTGAAGCGGACAAGCGCGGCACTCGATGAAGCCACGGTTGAGCGCGATCGCCTACAGGCCTCATATACCGAAACCAAGGAGGCCTTGGCCCGGATCGAAGCCAGACGTGAGGCCGAGTTGCAGGCTGCGAATGAGAAGCTGGCCCTGCTCGAAGAGGCCAAAACCAAGCTGATGGATGCCTTCAAGGCACTGTCTTCTGAAGCACTCTCAAAGAACAACGCCGATTTCCTGAATCTCGCTAAATCAACCCTTGAGAAGTACCAGGAAGGCGCGAAAGGGGATTTGGAGAAGCGCCAGCAGGCCATCAATAAGACGGTCGAACCGATCGGCATCGCGCTCAAGACCTTCAACGAGCGGGTGAACCAGATCGAGGAGCGCCGCACCCAGACCGATGCGACCCTGAAGCAGCAACTCCAGCAGCTGGCCGAGTCCCAGACCCAACTGAGCAAGACGACCGGCAGCCTGGTCCAGGCGCTGCGTGCGCCTCAGGTCCGCGGGCAATGGGGCGAAATGCAGCTGCGGCGCACCGTCGAAATGGCCGGCATGGTTAACTACTGCGATTTTGTCGAACAGGCCTCGCACGAAACGGCCGAGGGGCAGCGTCAACGTCCCGACATGCTGATCCGTTTGCCCAACGAGCGGCAGGTGGTGGTCGATTCGAAGGTACCTCTGGCCGCCTACCTCGATGCCCTGGAGGCGGAAGATCCCGAGGTGCAGACCAACCGGATGCAGGCCCACGCCCGGCATATCCGAGACCATATCAAAGGCCTCTCGCAAAAGGCCTACTGGAACCAGTTCGACAACGCCCCCGAGTTTGTCGTCCTCTTCATCCCCAACGAGGCGATTTTCAGCGCCGCGCTCGAGCAGGATCCGCAGCTCATCGAACTCGGTGTGCTCAATAAGGTGATCCTCGCGACGCCGACGACCCTGATCGCACTGCTCAAAGCCATTGCCTACGGTTGGCAGCAGGAAGCCATCGCACGTGAGGCCAAGCAGATCGCCGAGCTCGGCAAGGAGCTCTATGAACGGATCGCAGTCGTCGCCGGGCATTTTGCCAAGCTGGGCAAGAGCCTCGACCAGTCGGTGGGCCATTATAATAACGCCATTCGTTCGGTAGAAAGTCGCCTGCTGGTGACGGCTCGAAAGTTTCAGGAGCTGGACAGTGCGTCCATGGATGAGTTGCCCGAAACGAAGTCCATCGAAAAGGCGCCTGTGCTGCCACAGACGGATGATTCGGCCTAGCTCATTTGCTGGAAACGAACTGACCCATATCTGTGCTCCCTAACCTATGAAGAAAATACTCCTCCTCGTCTCTGCTGCAGTCGCTCTCGCTTTGATTGCCATCCAGCTGGTGCCGGCGGAGCGCTCGAATCCTCCGGTGTTGGCCGATTTCGACGGGCCGGATGCGGTGAAGGAGATCCTCCGTACCAGTTGTTATGACTGCCATTCCAATGAAACCGTCTGGCCTTGGTACAGTTATGTCGCTCCGGTCTCCTGGTCGGTGGCGGAGCATGTGCGCGAAGCCCGCGAAGAGTTGAATTTCTCGGATTGGGCGAGTTTTCGAGGTGACGCCCACCTGATGGAGGAGATCTACGAAGAAACCAAGGAGGGGCACATGCCGATCGGCAGCTACCTGCGGATGCATCCGGGGGCCAAGCTCTCGGAGGCCCAACTGGCCGTGCTGAAGGCTTATTTTTATCCTGAGGGCTCGGAGCATGATGAGCACGAGCATGAGCATGACTGATCCCGATCCGAACGACCCGGTCGAGTTTGAGATTAACGGGGAACTCGACCTGCACACCTTCAGGCCATCCGATTTGGGAGAACTGATCCCCGACTACATCGGGCTTTGCCTGGAGCAGGGGATTACCCGTATCCGCATCGTCCACGGCAAAGGGACCGGCACCCTGCGGGAAACCGTCCATGTGCTTTTACGACGCGACGCCCGGGTGCGCGAATTTCATCTCGCCGGGCCGGGCGAGGGGAGCTGGGGCGCGACGATTGCCTGGCTGAGGGATCACCGTAATGGAGATTAGCAGACTGGTCTGTTGTATGTTTTCGCTCTCTTAAGGGCGGTTCGTGTTGGCTGTTGAGGATAATACTGGCTGAGTATCTTGAATTCCTCTTTCACCAAGTTTGGCCCGCGCAGCTTGCTCGTCCCTTATTTCGGAAAGGTGTATACCGTATCGAACAGCATTCATCAGTACTATCTTCGGAACCAATTTGTGAATTCCGAAGAGGGTGCGCCCATGGGAGTTGGTATTTGGTATGAGTGCTACGTGAGCAATCCGACGGCTTATCTGTTTGAAAATTCTGAGCCTGTTCGCTCGCTGTCGGCCAATGTGTCGACCTCCGTGATCAAGCAGTTGTCAAATCTAGAGTTGGATGTGCTTTGGGAGGACCGCGACGCCTTGTCGCGAAAAGTGCGCGAGGAGGTCTCGCCGACCTCTCAACAGTGGGGCTTTACGCTCGGTTCGACTTACATTCGTAAGGTGGCTTTTCGTGACCAGGGGATGATCAAGGAAATCGAGCGCAAAGTCGTGAACCGCCTCCGGCAGGTCACGGCGTCGATGTGCCAGGATGGTGAGAACCGCGTTGCCATAATACGTTCCAACGCGGAGAAGGAAGCCTCGCGGAGGCTCGGTAAAGCACAGGCCGTGCGCCCGCAAATTGTCGGGGAGGCCTTATCCGAGATCCGCAAGAACCCGGAAGTGGCTGAGGTGTAACCATTGTCTGGCAGCGAAACCATCCCTAGCTGTCGAGGTAGCGGTAGATGTTTTCCAGTCGCAGGTAGTGTTCGAGGCAATCCGCCATTTGGTCGTAGAGCTCGGCTTTGTGGGAATGCCAGTTGCGCTCGGGTGCTTGGTGGCGGTCAATCCCCGCTGCCCGGGCGAGGGCGCGTCGGACCTCGGGCGCTTCAAAGAGGCCGTGCAGGTAGCTGCCCCAGATTTTGTCCTGCCGGATGCCTTCCGGTTGGTTGTCCGCTCTAAGGAGCGGGCTGTAGTGCTCCGGCAGTTCCGTGTGACCCATGTGGATCTCGTAGGCCTGCCATTCATTTTCCTTCCAACGGGCCTGAACCTGTTGGACGCGTTTTTCGGTATTGTAGTGGGTGTGCAGCGGAAGTAGCCCGAGTCCCTCAATGCTGCCGGCATTGCCGGCGATTCCGTCTGGGTCGCTGATGCTTTGTCCGAGCATTTGATAGCCGCCGCAAAGGCCGATCACGGGTACGCCGGCTGCGGCGCGTTCCAGAATGACCTGATCGAGGCCTTCCTGTCGGAGCCACACGAGGTCGGCGATCGTGTTTTTGGAGCCGGGGAGCACGATGATGCGGGCTTTACGCAAGTCTTCGGCACTACGGGTCCATTGCATGCGGATGCCCCGGTCAAGGGTCCAGGGCTGGGCGTCGCTGGTGTTGGATACCCGGGGCAGCGCGATCCAGCAGAGCAGGGGGTCTTCAGGATGACCGAATTCGGGTGGTTTCGAAAATCCGTCTTCCATTTCGGGCTGGAGATCGTAGCGCATCGGTAAGGTGCCGAGCATGGGCACTTCGATGTGTTTTGCAAAATGTGCCTCGGCTCCGGCAAAGAGCTTCGGGTCGCCGCGGAATTTGTTGATGACCAGCCCCAGCCCGCGTTTGCGGCTGGCTTCTGGCATCAGCTGCACCGTCCCGATGCCTTGGGCGAAGACGCCCCCGCGCTCGATGTCGCAGGCGAGGAGCCAACGACCGTCGGTGTATTCGATCGGGAGCAAGTTGGCGAGATCGCGGTCCATCAGGTTAAGCTCGACCGGGCTGCCGGCGCCTTCCATTAGCAGGACATCACAGCGGGGGCGCCACCAGTCGATGATTTCGGCGACTTTCTCCCAGAGATTGCCGAGCGTCTTATAGTAGTTGCCGGCTTCGATGTGCAGGCCGGGCACGCCGCGAAAAACGATTTGCGAGGCGGTATCACTACTGGGCTTCAGTAAGATTGGGTTCATTTCAGCAATGGGCCGTAGGCCGCAGGCTTCGGCTTGAACCGCCTGGGCGCGTCCGATCTCCCCACCTTCTAGGGTGACGTAGGCATTGTTCGACATGTTTTGCGCCTTGAAGGGGGCGATCTTGTAACCCTTGCGGTGCAGGAGCGCGCACAATGCAGTGGCAATCCAGCTTTTGCCAGCGTCCGAACTTGTGCCGAGGATGGAGAGTGACTTCATTGAGACGGACAGCAGAAAGGACACGAAGTCTTGAGGAAAGGCCATTCGCTCATGACCTTGAGGTTTTGTTTCGTCACCGGGACGTCACGGTTGCTCTCGGGAAAGACGCTTGCCAGTGCTGGTGAGTTTTGCCATTTTTGCCACTTTTTCCCGTTTCCGGTGTCCCTGAGTGCTGGCTCGAACGGGCCCAAACATATATTTTGCAGTCCATCCGATCCCAATGATCACCGCTATTCTCAAAAAGTTTTCCGGCAGCCACTACAAGAAGTTTCAAAAGAAGTGTCAGCCTATCATTGCACGTATCAACTCGCTTGAAGAGGAATACCAGAGCCTGAGCGACGAAGAGTTGCGCGGCAAGACCGCCGAGTTCATGCAGCGCGTCAAGGACGGCGAGACCCTCGACGAGATCTTGCCTGAAGCCTTTGCTGCGGTGAAAAACGCGGCCCGCCGGATGTGCGGCAAGGAATACGAGGTTTGTGACCACATGTTGCCATGGAATATGGTGCACTACGATGTACAGCTGCTCGGGGGCATTTCGTTACATGAAAAGCGCATCGCGGAAATGGCGACCGGTGAAGGTAAGACCCTTGTTTCCACCGCTCCGCTCTACTTGAACGCCCTGACCGGACGGAACTGCCAGTTGGTGACTGTGAATGATTACCTCGCCCGCCGGGACTCGGAGTGGATGGGGCACCTCTTCAAATTTCTCGGTCTGACCGTCGGCTGCATCCAGAACAGTATGCGTCCGGAAGAGCGGCGTGTCATGTATGGCTGCAACATCACTTACGGCACCGCTTCGGAATACGGCTTTGATTACTTGCGCGACAACGGCATGGCCAGCCGCAAGGAGGACCAGGTGCAGCGGGATCATTACTTCTGTATCATCGACGAAGTCGACTCTGTCCTCATCGACGAAGCCCGTACGCCGCTTATTATTTCCGGGCCGATGCAGGATGACAATCCCCTGCCTTTCCCGCAGGTGAAGCCGTCCGTCCAAAACCTGGTTTCGAAGCAGCAGTCGCAGTGTAATCAGTTGGTGGCCGAAGCCAAGGAGGTCCTGGAGTCCGAGAAGCCGGATGCGGATACGCTCAAGGATGCGGTTGCCAAGCTCTACCAGGTCAAGCTCGGCATGCCGAAGAACAAGCAGTTGCACCGGCTCAATGAGGTCCCGGCCTTCCGGCGGGCGCTGGATAAGTTCGACCTCGAGATGGCCAGTGACTTTAATAAGGAGCAGCGCTACGCACTCAAGGAGCAGCTCTTCTACGTCATCGACGAAAAGCAACAGCAGGCCGATTTGACCGAGAAAGGCCGCCAGCTCATGAGCCCGGACGACCCGGATGCCTTCATGCTGCCGGATTTGCCGACCCAGTTTATCGAAATCGAGAAGCGCGAGGATTTGGCCCCCGATGAAAAGCAGAAGGCCAAAATGGAGGCGGAGCATATCTTCCAGCAATCCAGCGAGCGCATTCACTGCATCAGCCAGCTGCTTCGTGCCTACAGCCTTTACGAAAAGGACAAGGAGTACGTCGTGGTTGAGGGCAAGGTCCACATCGTCGACCAGAATACCGGGCGTGTCATGCCGGGCCGTCGTTGGTCCGATGGACTGCACCAGGCGGTTGAAGCCAAGGAAAACTGCACCATCGAGAAGGAGACCAAGACCTACGCGACCGTCACCATCCAGAATTACTTCCGGATGTATGACAAGCTGGCCGGCATGACCGGTACTGCGGAAACGGAAGCATCCGAGTTCCACGAAATTTACGGGCTCTCGGTCATGATCATTCCGACCCATAAGCCTAATATTCGCAAGGACCTCAACGACGTGGTCTTTAAGACCCGCCGTGAAAAGTACAATGCGGTGGTCCGGGAGATCGAATCCGCCCACAAGAAGGGCCAGCCGGTCCTGGTGGGTACTGCTTCGGTCGAAGCTTCTGAGTTGCTCAGCCGTATGCTGCGCCGCACCAAGATTACCCACAGCGTGCTGAATGCGAAGTTCCACGAGCAGGAAGCCGAGATCGTGGCCAATGCCGGCCAAAAGGGTGCCGTCACGATCGCAACCAATATGGCGGGTCGTGGTACGGATATTAAGCTGGGCCAGGGCGTCGAAGAGCTTGGCGGTCTCTTCGTGATCGGCACGGAGCGTCACGAGTCCCGTCGGATCGACCGTCAGCTGCGCGGCCGTTGTGCGCGTCAGGGCGATCCGGGCCTTTCCAAATTCTTTGTGTCGCTGGAGGACGATCTGATGCGTCTCTTCGCCAATGCCGGTCCGATTTCGAAGGTGCTGGAGAAGTCCATGAGCGAGGACGAAGAGCTGCAGCACCCCATGCTCAACTGGTCGATCGAAAATGCACAGAAGAAGGTCGAGCAGCAGAATTTCTCTATCCGGAAACGCCTCCTTCAGTTTGACGATGTACTCAATACCCAGCGGGAGGTGATCTATGGCATCCGCAATGATGCTATCCTTACGGATACTCCGCGCGATATCGTCTTCGAGATGATCGAGGAAGAGCTGGAAGAACGCCTTTCCGCATTGCAGGCCGAAAAGGACAGCGAAGCCGTCCAGCACTTTGTGGCTTGGGTGAAGGGCTACTTCCCCGTCACTTTGGAGCTTGCTGAGATTGAGTCCTTGGACCTGAACGCCCGTCATGAGCTGGTCTTTGAGCGGATTAAGGAAGCCGCCAACCAGCGCGAAGAGGTGGAAGAGAAAGAAGCCCTTTCCGGACTGGAGCGTTATATTGTGATTCGTTCGCTGGATCGCCGCTGGCAGGATCACCTGACCGAGATGGAAGAACTTCGCCGTAGCGTGAACCTTCGTGGTTACGGCCAGAAGGATCCGCTCAATGAATACAAGAGCGAGGCCTACGGTTTCTTCCAAGAGCTGATGACCAACGTTCGTACTGAAATTTGTCATTCCTATTTCCGTTCGGCGACGAACCAGGAGGCCTTCCAGAACATGTTGGCCCGCATGAACATCAAGGTTGAACAGGCGGGTCCCGGTACCGGTCAGGCACAGCCCGGCGCCTTGGCCGCAGCTGCGGCAGTCGCGAATGCACAACAGGCCCCGACGGCCACTGCTGCGGCACCTAAGAAGGAAGTGGAACTGCCCAAGGTGGAGCCGGTGCGCCGCGAGTTGCCCAAGGTCGGTCGCAATGATGTGGTTACCATCCGCAAGGGAGGCGAGCTCAAGGAGTTGAAGTTTAAGAAGGCCGAGCCACTCATCCTCAACGAGGGTTGGGAACTGGTGCAGAAATAAGCGGCACCTGCAATTTGGCGGCCAGCGTATGAATTCTTTCCGCTCTTCGCTATTTTGGGGCCTCGCTGCGGGATTGCTCTCTGCGCTGCTTTGGGTGCTGTCGATCCCGCCTTTTGAATTCGCCGAGGGGGCCTACATTGCCTTTGTGCCGCTCTTGCTTTGGCTCGCAACCCGGCCAGGCAAATGGATGAGTCTGGCGGTCGCTTTTGGCACTGGCTGGCTGGCATGGTTTGCCATTCTTGTCTGGCTTAGGCATGTCACGCTCATCGGTACGATTGCGCTGAGTGCGCTGTTGGGATTTATTTTTGCCCTGTGGGTGCTATTGGCGCGGTGGATATGGCCGCGCCTGGTCCAACGTCCCTTTGTTTTCCGGCTTTTGGGATTTTCCGGGCTGGCGGGTGCTTGGGTCCTGTTGGAATGGGTGCGAACTTGGCTGTTCTGGGGCTTTCCCTGGGCGCCCTTGGCTTTGAGCCAGTGGGATCGGACGGTGGTCCTGCAGATTGCGGCCTGGACCGGAGCTTATGGAGTCTCCTTCCTGCTCATATTTTTTAACTGTTGCGTCTCACAAACCCTTTGGCACCGGATTAGTACAAAAGAGCGTAAGATGTGGACCGGTTGGTTCAGTCCCGATCTTTATGCGGCCTTGGGCTGCTTGGGCCTTTGCTTTTATGTCTTTTTCCATTCGCTACCGGCACGCGGTAGCGAGGAAGCGCTCTTTGTCGCCGATGTCGTTCAGCCCTATATTCCCGCTGAATTGAAATGGGATACCGACCGGGAGGTGCAGAATTTGGAGACGCTTGAGTGGCACTCGCGTGCGTTTGCCACTTCGGGCCATGACCTGCTACTGTGGCCGGAAGCAGCGACCCCGTGGCCGATTATCGGATATGATTCGATGCAAACACGGGTCGAAATGCTTTCAAATGAACTGCAGAAGCCGATTCTGATGGGGAATCTGAAATGGGACCGCGAGGCCGATTTGTGGTATAATGGTGCCTGTCTGGTTGAGCCGGGAACCGGGTTGGCAGAACCCTTTTACTCGAAACGGGAACTGGTGCCATTCGGGGAATATGTCCCGCCTCCCTTTGATGTTATCGTCGATAAGTTTGTGGAGCACAGTGGCAATTTCGAGCCCGGTGATGCCCCGAATCTGCTCACCCTGCATGTCCGGGGCCATGCCATTAAGGTTGGCCCGCTCGTTTGCTATGAAGACGTCTTTCCACGTCTTGCCCGTGCCAGTGTGCAGGCCGGTGCCGAAGTACTCTTCGTGACGACCAACAATGCCTGGTACGGAGAAGAGGGCGGCGCCTACCAGCATGCGGCCCACTCGGTTCTTCGCGCCGTGGAAAATCGTCGCCCCGTCATGCGCTGCGGCAACGGTGGCTGGAGCGGCTCCATCGACGCCATGGGTGCGGTGCATTCAGTGCTGCTGAACGAGAATGGCAGCGTTTATTTCCGCGGAGGCGGGAGTTTCGGGGTTATTCAGTTCGGCAGATGGGAACGGCAACAAAGCTTTTATACTCGTCACGGAGATTGGTTTGTTTGGGTGTCGGCCGGTTTCGCTCTCGTTGCTGTGGGATTGAGCCGTATTAAAGCGTAAGGCCATTCCAGTCTTTGAAGCTTCCGCTTTGGCATTGTAAGCGGCTCTGCTTGCAGCAACCTAACGTGTACTTTGATCCTGATGCGCGCTGCTGCCCTGATATGCCTCTTATTGCTGCTGCTTTCGGCTTGCGATGATTTTGCTAGCACGGCTGAGACGGCTTATGTGACTCTGCAGTATCGCGATCCACAGGATTTGAGGGAGCGGTGGCTGGAGCAGCATGCCCCGGGCTTGATTTCGCGAGGCTGTCCACGGCCGCCCTTGACCTTGGCGAAAGAGGTCGGACTCGCTAAAAGTGAAGCAGTCCGGTTGGAATTGGCGGCTGAGCTAATACGGACTGGGCACTATCAAGCATCTGAAGGCGCGCATGACGGGAACGTCGAACCGATAACGGATTGGTTGGAGCAAGCCTGTGAGGTCGAAGTGGACGTGGAGCATCGGCAACTAAGGGTCGGATTCCGGGACCCCGACCCCGAACGGGCGGTCGCAATTTCAACTTTATTCGCAGGGCAAGTTGTCGCTTCCTATGCAAGAATGGATAAAAAGCGAGCGCTGGCCGCGATTGATGCGCTCGAGTTTCAGGCAGAGCAGCAATCCCGCTTTCTCAAGCTGGCAGAATTGGAATATAAGGTCTTTCTTGATAAGCATGGAGATGCCGAACAGCTGGAAAATGCAGGGAAAGCATTACAAGACGCGCTTGTAGCAGCGGAAAAATCCGAAGAAGTGCAGGCCATTGAAAAGGCGAAAGCAACCTTGGTCCAGCACGAGCGATTGAATCGATCCTTGCTGTCGATCACGCGCAGAGTCGAACAATATAGTACAGATTTCGAAGCGCTCAAAAGGCTAGTCGCCGAAGAAAAGCAGCTTGTGCATTCAGGATGGTCCCCCCTGGCCATTTCAAAACCAGCAAGCCCGCAGAATTGAGACAATCTGTTGAATTCGTTAGAAGAGGGACAGGCAAAAGCAGTAAGAAGTATATTGACAATACCGTTAGTGCAGGAGCTAATGTTGAGCGATGCGGTCGAGACGGTTGAAGGTAAAGGGAAGCAGCGCGGTGTATCATTGTATGACGCGGACAGTGAATGGGGAGGTGCTGTTTGAGGACAGGGAGAAGGAGGTGTTGCGGAAGATGCTGTGGCAGGTGGCGGACTTTTGCGGGGTTGAGTTGCTGACCTACTGCATCATGTCGAACCACTTTCACGTCTTGGTGCGGGTTCCGGAGGGCAGTGAGATCCCGGATTCGGAGTTGATGCGCCGCTATCGGGTGTTGTATCCGAAGCCGACCAAGTACCAGGCGGAGTCGGCCATTCTGATTGCACGCCAACTCGAAGCAGGTGGCGAGGAGGCGGAGTTGATTCGGGCAAAGCTTTTGGCGCGGATGGGGGATGTGTCGGAGTTTATGAAAGGGGTGAAGCAGCGCTTTTCGGTGTGGTATAACCGCACGCACCAGCGTTATGGGACACTTTGGGCGGAGCGGTTCAAGAGTGTGCTGGTGGAGGGGCAGGGGAACCCTCTGCAAACTATGGCGGCGTATATTGATTTGAATCCGGTGCGGGCTGGCCTGGTGGAGGATCCCAAGGATTATCGCTTTTGTGGCTATGCGGAGGCGGTTGCGGGCTATGCGTCCGCGCGGCGTGGGTTTGTGCGGATTTGGGGGGATCGGGCCTCTGGAGTCCCGGCCGCTCTCCAAGCCCACCGGGCTTTGATCTTCGGCAAGGGTAGTGTACCGGCGAAGGGATGTTCGATCAGTCGGGAACAGGCGCTGCGAGTTTTGGAAAAAGAGGGGGCGGTGCTTCCGAAGGCGACGGTCTTGCGTTGCCGTGTGCGGTATTTTACCGATGGTGCGATTCTAGGCACGAAAGAGTTTGTGCGATCTTATGCGGGTGTCTGGCAATTGGAGCGGGATCGGAAGCATCCCCCAACGGCACGTAGATTGACTGGAGCCGATTGGGGGGATCTCGCCGTGATTCGGGGCCTACGCCGACAAGTATTTGCTTAGGTGTCCGCGGGTTTTTATCAGTATGACGGATTGGATCTTTACAGAGTGACCGTGATATTTCACATGACGGTTATCGAACTTTAGCGGTTGGAGACTTGTTTGTGATATGTTGTTCAACTCATTTATCTATATCTTCCTGTTTCTTCCGCTGGTTGTCGTCGCATACCATGTTATGCTGCGCCTTCGATTGGTTATTCCCGCGAAGGTGTTTCTCGTGGTTGCCAGTTTGTTTTTCTATTCTTGGTGGAATTGGTCTTACCTGCCGATCCTTCTAATATCGATTGCGTTTAACTATGCACTGGGCGAGGTCGTAAGCCCTTTGGAGCGTAGTCCCAAGCTCTCCAGGAAATTGCTGTTGGCCTTTGGCATCACAATGAACGTGGCAGCTTTGGGGTTTTACAAGTATGCCGATTTTTTCCTCACAAACCTGAATCACCTCGCTCAATCTGATTACAAGTTGCTGGAGTTGGCGTTGCCCTTGGCCATCTCATTTTTCACCTTTCAGCAAATTGCCTATTTGGTGGATTCCTATCAGGGGAAGACCTTGGAATACAATTTCCTGAACTATTGTTTGTTTGTTAGCTTTTTCCCGCAACTCATCGCGGGCCCGATTGTTCATCATCGTGAAATGATGGTGCAGTTTATGGGGAAGCGGGCGAAGGTGCTCAGTTGGAAAAACATCTACTGGGGTTTGTTCGTTTTTTCACTCGGTTTGTTTAAGAAGGTGTTTGTTGCGGACAGCTTTTCGGTGTGGGCGAATGCGGGCTATGCGGATAGCGAGACGCTTGGATTCATCGAGGCGTGGTGTACTTCGTTGAGCTATACCATGCAGATCTATTACGACTTCTCGGGATATACTGACATGGCCATCGGGGCCGCGCTGCTGTTTAATATACATTTGCCTCAAAATTTCAACTCACCGTACAAGGCCCTGAACATTCAGGACTTCTGGCATCGCTGGCATATGACCCTATCGCGTTGGCTACGGGATTACATCTACATTCCGATCGGTGGGAATCGTTGTGCAGAGCCCAGAGTCATGATAAATCTGTTTACCACCTTCTGTATTGGCGGGTTGTGGCATGGTGCGAGTTGGACTTTCGTCATTTGGGGTGCTTTGCATGGGGGAGCCTGCATGCTGCATCGCTTGTGGATGAAGCTGGGACTCAAGATTCCGAAACTAATGGCTTGGGCGCTGACCTTTTTGTTTATCAATCTGACATGGGTCTTTTTTCGGGCTGACAGTTTGGAGCAGGCATGGAGTGTGATTAAAGCGATGAGCTTTTTCGATGAGGAGTTCATGGCGCATCTGAAGAATCTCTCGGATTATCGACTTCTGGGAGGTGTGCCGTTCGATGATTTATGTGTCTGGATCGGCATCTTCTCGGGTTTGGCTTTTTTGGGGCAGAATTCGTGCCGGGTGCGCAGCTGGCCGATTCCTGAACGCATGCGCTTCATTGTCTTGGTACTGTTGTTTCTTCTCGGTGCGCCGCAGTTAAACCAGATTAGCGAGTTCCTGTATTTCAACTTTTAGGGAAATGAAACGAAAAGTGAACTATAGGCGCCGGGTCCTGACTTTTCTGGCTTTGATTGTGGGGGCGTATATTCTGAATATATGTTTGCTATACACGGTCTACAAACAACCGACACCGGATACGCGCTGGGTTAACGACCTGTACCGGGTTAAGGAGCAATACGCATTATCAGTCGATGCTCCCAAAGTTGTCTATGTCGCCGGAAGCAGTGGGCATTATAGCTTTCAAGCTGCGAGGATGGAGGCCGAGCTTGGCATTCCAGTTGCGAATATGGCGACACACGGAGATTTACGTGACTATTCTCTGAGTCGGGCCAAGCGTGTCCTTAAAGAAAATGATCTGGTTATCCTGGCTCCGGAATATTCCCAGTACAACTGGGACTCGCCGACTGCAGGCGTGAAATCGCGATATATCTTAAATTTTGATAAAGGTTATCTCCGGCAAATGCCTGTCAGCGAACAGCTACAGATTATCAAAGCGAAAATAAACCCGTATCAGGTGTTCTCGGGTCAAATCCGTTACCATTTCTTCCGCGACGCAAAGGAGAAGAAGAGGGCTAAAAGGGATTTCGGACGAACGCTTAATGTGAATGGGGACGAAACAAAAAATCAAGGCACGAAGAAGCGGCGATTAAAGCCGGTATCATTTTCCGAGAATTTTCATTCCGACGCTTACGTACCAGCAAAAATGCTCGAGTTTGTCGCTTGGTGCCGTGATCGAAATATCACTGTCATTGCAATGTGGCCTCCCACCCTAGAGCCATCTCGAAAGATCGGGCTGCGCGAGCAACAGTTCTTCCAGCAGATTCATTTGTTCTGGGAGGATGCAGGTGTTCCAATCATGGGCGAGGCCCCCTTATTTTTCTATCCAAGAGATCAGTGTTATGACTCTGTCTATCATCTTAACCAGACTGGCGCGAAGCGGCATACCGTCTCGGTGATCGGTCTATTGAGGGAACAGCCTGTCTTTATCAATTGGTTTGAAGCCCAACATGCCGAATTGCCTCTGTCCTCGAATGAGCCTGCGCATTAGTACTCTCATTTCTCCATTCAGGCGCGGACACGAGAGATATGGGTGTGGTTATGAGCACCGGCTTTCGGAAAAGGTGACTGGGTTTGAGTCGTCGTTTTTCGAACGATTGAGGCACTAAAAAAGCCCCCGACGCATGCCGGGGGCTTTAGAACAACAACTCACCTGATAAAAATTAATTCTGTGGTGCGTTTTCGGCGAAAAACTCCTGAAGGACTTCCATCTTCTTTTGTTCGATGCGTTCCTGTTGGATCTCTTCACGTGTGCGCTGGCGTTCGTTCTCGGTCATGATCCGGCGCATCTTATGAATGGCGATGTTCTGGATCTGACGTACACGCTCGCGGGTTACATCAAAATGTTCACCGACTTCCTCCAGGGTCAGGGGGCGGTTGCCGTCCAGACCGAAGCGAAGGCGGATGATCTCACCTTCACGCTCATCGAGCTGGGAGATGACGTCGCGAATGTCATTGCTGCGGGTCTTCTCGTGGAGGTTTTCAAAAGGCGTAGGCTGATTCTCATCGCCGACGAGTTCACCGAAGCTGGTCTCACCGTCTTCGCCAACAGGTGCATCCAGGGAAGAGGGGCGCACGCTGACGGTTTTGAGGTGGGCGACCTTGTTCACCGGCATTTCCATCGCGTAGGCGATTTCCTCATCCGTGGGCTCGCGATCCAGCTCGTCCGCGAGTTGCTGGGTGATTTTCCTCATCTTGGCGATTTTATCGACCAAGTGCACCGGCAAGCGGATCGTCTTACTTTGGTTGGCGAGGGCGCGTTTGATGGATTGTTTGATCCACCATGCGGCATAAGTGCTCAATTTGCCTCCCTTGGACGGGTCGAAGCGTTCCACTGCCTTGACCAGCCCGATGTTGCCTTCGCTGATCAAATCCATGAGCGGCAAACCGAAGTTGCTGTAGTCATGGGCAATTTTGACCACCAGTCGAAGATTCGCGGAAATCATTTGGTCACGGGCGGCACGGTCACCCTCACGGATGCGCTCTGCCAGCTGAACTTCCTGATCCGGAGTAAGGAGCGGTGTCTTACCGATCTCCTGCATGTAGGTACGCATCACATTTCGTTCTGAAGAGGGCAGCTCGCGGACATCGGTCACTGCTTCGGTTTCGTCGGTTTGAGCGCGCGGAACAGCTTGCTCTACGCGGCTAGAACGATTCGGACGTGTTCTGGTGTGCGTTTTGGTAGGTGTCATAATTCGTCTTCGGTAGCCGTTGGTGTGTATATAGGAGAAACAAACCGGAAGTTTGTTCCCGACATAGACAGACGAATCGCACTTTTTCTGCCAAACTTACTTTAATCGGCAAAAAATTTAAACATTTGTTCGGCTAACGCTACAGACTTAAGCATGGCCTTCGCTTTATTGACGGTTTCCATGTACTCGCTTTCGGGGACGGAGTCAGCGACCAGGCCTGCGCCGGACTGGATGTAAATTTTGCCGTTTTTGATCACCGCGGTGCGGATTCCGATGCAGGAATCGTGGTTGCCCTCGTAGCCGAAGTAGCCGAGTGCGCCCCCGTAGACCCCCCGCTGGCAATTTTCCAATTCCGAAATGATCTGTAGAGCCCTGACTTTGGGGGCACCGCTCAAGGTACCGGCCGGGAACGTGGCGCGCATCAAGTCATAGGCGGACTTGTCCTTACGGATGGTTCCGACCACCTGTGAAACGATGTGCATAACATGTGAATAACGTTCGATTACCATGTAGTCCGGCACATGGACGGAGCCATATTCGCAGACCCGGCCGATATCATTGCGGGCGAGGTCGACAAGCATGAGGTGTTCGGCGCGTTCCTTGTCATCTGCGAGCAGGTCTTGCTCAAGAGCGAGGTCCTCCTCCTCGGTGGCTCCCCGGTGGCGAGTGCCTGCGATTGGTCGTATTTCAACCTGATCCTGGGTCAGGCGTACATGGACCTCGGGAGAAGCCCCGACCACGGCAAAGTCCGGGTCCTCCATCAGGAACATGTAAGGGGAGGGATTGACGGTTCGTAGGGCTCGGTAGAGGTCGACCGGCGTCGGCTCAAATTCTTTTTCAAAGCGTTGGGAAAGAACGGTTTGTATGACATCACCAGCGCGCACATACTCTTTGACCTTGTCGACTGCGGCTTCAAATTCCGGTTTCGTGAAATTACCGGCAGGAACGGTGACATCACCGACCTCGGTGATCGTACGGTGGGCCAGAGGTTGAGGCTGCTCGAGCAGGCTATAGATCCGCTTGATCTCCTCGACGGCATCGGCATAGGCAGTCTCAGCATCGGAGTCGGCGAGCTGGGCATGCACGCAAATGCGCAGGACCTGTTTGACGTGGTCAAAAATAAGCACCGAGTCGCTGATCAGGTAGTAAAGAATCGGCACTTCAAGGGGGTTATTCACAGGCTTGGGCACGGTTGGCTCGATTGTGTGAATAAACTCATGGCCGACATAGCCGACCGCACCTCCGGTGAATGGGGGCATCCCCTCAATTGCAACCGGTTGGTATTGGGCCATTTCGGCCTCAATCAAGGTGAGCGGGTCAATGGGCGTGGCTACGGTTTCCTCGGTACCGTCACGGTGTGTAATGGTACTTTCCTTTTCGAAGATCCGGTAAACCTTCCGGGGATTGGATCCAATGAAAGAGAAGCGGCTGATCCGCTCCCCACCGACGATGGACTCGAAGAGGAAGGCCGGGCCTTTTCCCCGGATCTTACTGTAGGCGCCCAGCGGCGTTTCACAGTCAGCCGTCAGGTCGAGATAGACCGGGACAATGTTACCCTGTTGTGCGAGGGCTTTGAATTCGGGCAGGGACGGCTTCGTGTTCATGGCAAAAGGAAAAGCGTTCACTTTTCGTATCATTCGTCAAAAACGAAAAATACATTTAGGCCTCGGCTGCATTTGCAGGCCTGGACCGGCGTCTTATTCCCGGCTCAGAGCTTGGAAATACTTTTCGGCGTTGGCCAGAGCCAACTCGACATCCTTATCGACCACACAGAAGTGCCCCATTTTGCGGCCCGGACGCGGTTCGCCTTTGTCGTAGAGATGAAGTTTCACCCGCGGGTCTGCGAGGAGCCCCGCCCAGTCCGGTTCACCCTTTTGCCAGACATCGCCCAAAAGATTGATCATCACGGTCGGACGCATGAGGTCCGTCGAACCAAAGGGCAAATCGGTGACCGCCCGGACGTGTTGCTCGAATTGCGACGTGACGCAGCCGTCAATCGTGTAGTGTCCCGAGTTGTGCGGTCGGGGTGCCATTTCGTTGACGATCAGGTCGCCGCTTTCATCGAGAAAGAGCTCCACTGCGATGAGGCCGACCACATCCAGGCCGTCTGCGATGTCGCGAGCTAGTGACTCTCCGGCCTTCTGGGTTGCTTCGGTAATGCGAGCGGGGACGATGGAGGCGTGAAGGATATGATCCACATGGATGTTCTCAGCCATGGGAAAAGTAATCTTCGAGCCATCCGCTTTGCGTGCGCAGATCACGGAAAACTCGCCCAGATGGTGGATCCATTTCTCAACCACGACACGAGGAGGTTTACCGAGAAAGTCCCAGAGGTATTCTGTATCGGCGGCCTCGTCGGCATTGCGCAGCTTAATCTGTCCCTTGCCGTCATAGCCGAAGGCGGCGGTCTTGATGACACAGGGAAACCCGACCTTCTGGAGCGCGTCTTTCAGGCTGAGGGCGGAATCCGCATACTCAAAGGGAGCGCAGGGAAAGCCTTTGGCCTTGAGGAAATCCTTCTCGCGCTGGCGGTGCTGGCAGACATGCAAGGCTTGTCGGCCGGGAAGGACGGGTTTGATGGCGCTGAGCCGGTCGACCACCTCGGCGGGAATATTCTCAAATTCCAGGGTGATGACGTCGACGTCCCGGGCAAAGGCTTCAAGTGCCGCGACATCGGAATACTCGGCATTCACCTCCTTGTCCGCGACCATTCCGGCGGCGCAGGGGCCTTTGGGTTCAAAGACGTGAAAGCGGTAGCCCATGGCACGTCCTGCCAAGATGAGCATACGGCCCAACTGTCCTCCGCCGAGGACACCGATGGTGCTTCCCGGAGTAATCATGCTTCGGGTAACTCGGTTTCAAGCACGGTCTGGGTCTGCTTTGCCCGGAAGGCCTTCAGACGGTTGCGGACGTCCGCATCGTTCAATGACAGGATCGAGGCGGCGGACAGCGCGGCGTTCTTGGCGCCGGCGACTCCGATTGCGAGGGTCATGACCGGGATGCCGGCCGGCATTTGCACGATGGAAAGGAGAGAGTCCTGTCCGCTGAGGGCTTTGGACTGGACGGGCACGCCGAGAACCGGGAGGTGTGTCATCGCCGCAGTCATGCCTGGCAGGTGTGCGGCTCCGCCGGCGCCTGCGATGATCACCTGGATCCCGCGTTCTTCAGCGGTTTCGGCGTATTCGTAAAGCAGCTTCGGGGTGCGGTGGGCACTGACGATCTTCGTTTCAAAGGGGATGTCCAGCTGCTTGAGCAGCGCGGCGGCTTCACCCATGGTCGACCAGTCGGACTGGCTCCCCATGATGATGCCGACGATGGCGTTCTTCACGTTTGCTTCCATTTTGGGAGAGAAACGGAATCATTCCCGAAATTCAATCTCGGATGTTCGTCAGTTCGTATCCCCTGCGTTCTCGTCCGGCGTCTCGAAGTATTTCAGTACATCCTCGCGGAAACGGTCCAGTTTGGAGGCGACAAATTCGTGCAGATCGAGCTCGTCGTCTTCGGCGAGGGGGGTCAGGTCGATGGCGTAGGTCAGTCGGTTCACGGCGTCCACGCTGTGGGAGTCGAGGAACGTGGCATTGGCGGTCCACCGCCCGATCACGGCCTTGCCGTAGTTTTTACCGCCGGCAATCTGGGAATCAAAGCAGGCATGGAGTTGCTCCGCCAGTTCCGGATGGCCGCTCACATCGAGTGCCACCTTATCGACCGGATCGAGCCAGTCGAGGTCCCGCCAGACTTCGCAGCCGTAGATTTTCTTCGGTCTGGAGTAAGGCGGAATGCGGCGAACCGCTTCGAGACAGGCGAGGAAGACGCCGATGTGCGTAGCATGCCGGTCGGCAGGATTGTGCGTATAGAGGACCTCGGGCTGAGTGGTCAGCAGGATGGTTTCGAGCTTGTCCACGAGCGCGGTGCGGCTGGCCGGATCCTTGATGGATGCACTGGTGAAGCCGAGTTGCTCGACAAAACTGTACTCGCCGAGTGCGGCCGCTTTTTCCTGTTCCTCGACGCGCACCGCTTTCATCGCCTCGTCAGTGTAGTCGGCGTATCGGCCGGTACGGGCGCTGCCGCCACCGTCGCTACAGGTCACACCGCCGAACCAGAGCGCATCCTGCCCGTAGCAGCTGCTGATTCCGTGGAAGGCCATGAACTCCAAGTCGTCTTGATGCGCGCCAATGCCCAGATGTGAGCAACGCGCATAAGCCTCTGCAGGCACGACATTGTCGGGGATGAAACGTTTGGCGGCGATGTTGGTCTGTGACATGGGGAGGCAGCTTGGAGCGCTCCCCGGAAATTACCAATCTAAAGCGATGAGGCGGCCGGGAAGGCTCCAAATCCCTGTCACACCATTGTAACTTTAGCCTTTTCGTTTCCAAAACAGGCCTATAGGATACCACTTACCCACAAGGCCTTTTAAGATTCTGTTAAAGGGCCTTTCCTCCGCGTTTACCCATTGCTACCTGAAACATGTTCTACTTATTTCATCCCCGAATTTCCTACCCCATGCGTGGCGAAAACAACCAATCCAGCAAACTACCCGGACGGGTTGTGGCTCAGAACGATGCCTTGTCGGAGCGCACATCGCGTCTAGCCGGCATTCTTCTGGGGCTCATGGTGGTGCTGACGCTGACCTTGGCCTGGGTCCTTTGGTTCTGATCCGGGGCTGCACTTCAGGTTTTTTTTAGAAAAGACACCCGCACTTCGCTTTGACAAGCAATCCGGGCTGATCGACGCTTGCTTCGATGGCAGATTATGTACCCGGTCAACGCTGGATCAGCGAAAGCGAACCCGAACTTGGACTCGGCATCCTTGAGTCGGTTTCACGTCATCAGATACGTCTGGTTTTTCCCGCCTCCAGCGAGGCGCGCCTCTATGCGCCGGCCAATGCCCCGATCCAGCGGGTCGAATTCCGGGTGGGGGATGCCATCCAATCGCAGGAAGGAGCCTCGATCACGATCGAGTCGGTGCGGGAAGACGCCGGCCTGATCACATATATTGGTGGCGGCGTGGAGATCGCTGAGATGGCCTTGGCGGATACCATCAGTTTCAGCAAGCCGGAGGATCGTATCATCAACGGACAGGTGGAGAGCTCGGCGGGCTTTGCCTTGCGCTATGAATCCAACCTCAAGCTTAGCCAGATCCGGAAATCACCGGTCGCGGGCTTTGTTGGCGGCCGCATCGACCTGATCCCGCACCAATTGTATATCGCTTCGGAGGTATCGAGCCGTCACATGCCGCGTGTCCTCTTGGCGGATGAAGTGGGTTTGGGGAAAACGATTGAGGCCTGTATGATCCTGCACCGGCTGCACCTGACCGGCCGTGCCCAGCGCATCCTGATTCTCTTGCCGGAGTCACTGGTTCACCAATGGTTCGTCGAGCTCCTGCGCCGTTTCAATCTCTGGTTCACCCTCATGGATGCGGAGCGCTGCGAGTCAATGGTCCAGGTCGACCCCGAGACAAATCCGTTCGTCGAGGAGCAGTTGGTGATCTGCAGCCTCAAGACCCTGACCGATTCGGAACAGTGGGCGCGTTGCGCGGTTGCCGCGAAGTGGGACATGCTGGTGGTGGACGAAGCGCATCACCTGGCTTGGGGGCCGGACGAAGTCAGCCCGGAGTATCAGCTGGTGGAGGCATTGAGCGCCCGGAGTCATGGGCTGCTCCTGCTGACCGCGACGCCGGAGCAGCTGGGGGCGGAGGGGCACTTTGCCCGCTTGCGCCTTCTGGACCCGGAACGCTACCCGGATCTGGGGCAATTTATTGCGGAGCAGGGCAGTTTTGCCCCGACCGCTGCGGTCGCGGACAAGCTCTACCACCGAAAGCAGTTGACTGCTGCAGAGGTCAAGTACCTGAGAGAGTTGTTCATTGAGTTTACGGACGCGGAATTCAGCGAGCATCTGAAAAAGCCCGGCCGCCTACTCAACGAGCTGGTGGACCGGCATGGCACCGGTCGCGTGATTTTCCGCAATAGCCGGGATGCCTTGGAGGGCTTCCCCACGCGGCAGGCGATGCCCGCTCCGCTTGAGCCGCGTGCCATGCTTTCGGAGGCCGACTTGCAGGCGCGCCTCTTGAAGGAATTCGACATGGAGGTGTCTTCCGCCCGCACACCCGCCCGCTTTGATTTCCGGAAGGGACCGCGTATTAAATGGCTGGCGGATCTTTTGCGTGAGTTGGGGGAGGCCAAGATACTGCTGATCTGCCGGACCAAGGCCAAGGTGGAGGCGCTTTACGATGCCCTCTTGGAGGAAATCAATGTGAAGGCGGCGGTTTTCCATGAGGAACTCAGCCTCCTCCAGCGCGACCGCAACGCCGCCTGGTTCGCGGAGCCTGAAGGAGCGCAAGTCTTGCTCTGCTCGGAAATCGGCAGTGAGGGCCGTAATTTTCAGTTTGCCCATCACCTTGTGCTCTTTGACCTGCCGCTCAACCCCGAGCTACTCGAGCAGCGGGTGGGGCGCCTCGACCGGATCGGGCAGACCGAAACGATCCGGGTGCATCTCCCCTATTTGAAGCAAAGTTCCATCGAGTTGCTCTATCGCTGGCATCATGAGGGGCTGGACGGAGTCGAGCATTCGCTCAAGGGGGGCAATGCCTATCTCGAAGAATTCGGCGACCGGATCCGGCAGTTGGGGGCCGAGTATCACAAGGCCGAAACCGGACTCATGGCTGATGCGGACGATCTGATCGAATCCAGCCGAGGTTTCCGGGAAGAATTGGAAGCGCGGTTGCGAAAGGGCCAGGACCGTCTCATCGCGCTAAACTCATTCCGGGAGGAGCCAGCCCATGAACTGGTCGGCGGCATTCGAAACTTGGATCAGGATCTCAGCCTGGATGCTTATATGAGCCGGATCTTCGACCACTTCGGTGTGACCGTTGACGAGTTAGGCGACCGGACCTTCCGTCTCACCCCGGAACACCTCTTTACCGAATCGTTCCCCTCCCTGCCCGACGAAGGGGTAACCGTGACGAGCAGCCGCAGCGTTGCGATCGGGCGCGAGGATATCGGTTTCCTGAGTTGGGACCACCCCATGGTGCGCGGGGCGATGGATTTGATGCTCAGTTCCGGCAACGGCAACAGCGCGATTGTCGTCTGGAAAAATGCCAAGCTGCAGGCGCCGCCTATCCTGCTTGAGGCGGTCTACCTGTTGGAGAGCGTCGCGCCACCGCGTTTGCATGTCGATCGATTCCTCCCCCCGACTCCGGTACGTGTGCTGGTCGACCTGCAGGGGGCGGACTTCAGCAGCCAGTTCGCCCATGCGTTCGTCAATGCCAATACCGCAGATGAGGAATCCTTCCGCTTAAAAGAGAATCCGCAACTGCTTCAATCGTTGGTTCCGGAAATGTTGAAGGCGGCGAAGGAGTTGGCCCGGGAGGAGAAGTCGGTGATCTTACAATCCGCCATGCAGGACGCCCATGCCCAGCTCGACGGAGAGGCATCCCGCTTGAAGGAACTGCAGAAGATTAATCCGAATGTCAGCGATGGCGAAATCGAGATCGCGGAAGACATGATTGCCGATATAACCCGGCATATCGCAAAGGCCCACCTTCGCCTCGATGCGGTTCGCTTGATCCTGCAGGCGCCGTAGCCTGTGGGGAGGGGCCAAATTCTTACGAATTCGGTTACCAGAGAGCGCATCGGCTACGGAATGTCAGTTTTGTCGATGGAGTGGTTCCTTCGGCTGCCGTGCTAGGAGCCGGCGAGGCTCATGATCAGTCCTGCGAGGAAGCCGAGTACGGCGCCGTAGATAATATGCCCGACCAAATGTAACAGGCCCTCTTCCAGGGTGGCTTTCCGGTATTGTTCGATGGGGTGGCGTTCGCTGGCGTAGAACATCAGCATATAGCTGACAATCAAGCCATGGAAGAAGCCGAAGCCGATGCCGAGGAAGAGCGAATACGGCAGTACCAGGGCGCCCATCGCCCGCATGATCAAGACGTAGGCGATTCCATAGGCAATCCCCGCGATGCTATGGATGAGGCGTCCCACACTCGCGGCATTCCGCAGGCTCTTTGTGAAGTAACTGCCCAAGGCCAGAATCATGTCCACACGCTTGCTGAATTTCGTGCTAACCACCCGCATGAAGCCGGTCATGCAGTGTGCCGCGATGACGCCGCAGGCCGCTCCCAATGCGGAAATGCCGATGGTCTCGATAAGCATAGCTACTCCATAAGGTTAGCATAACTTATCTTTAGGTAAAGCTGAATCGCGTTTTAGCTGGTTTCGAAGAGTTCCTTCTGTGCGGAGGTGGAAGCCGCTTCATCGTTCTCCGGTTCATCGTCCTCATGCAGGTGCCTGGGCGCTTTGCCCACCTGTGCGGAGAGTGCGGCTTCAGATTCGGCTACGATAGTATCGCAGATCTGCCGGATATGCATGCGCAGCCATTTGGCCGTGGTGCTGCGTTCGGTATAATCGGCGGGTCCATAGGCATGAATACGTCCTGCATGGAGGAGGGTATCGTTTTGGGCGAATTCAGCCTCGCTGTCGGGGTTGAAGACCGCGAAGGCCTTACCGCCATTGCTTTTGACCACGGAAAAGACGGGGACATCACTGGGGCCGTCGGCCACATAGAGCATCCGGTCGATCGGGACGCGCCGGTCGGCCCGTTCCATGGACGCATTCACATCGATGCTCGGGTTCTTGTTGCTGCCCTTGTTAATCTCAAAAATATAGCGGGTCTTGATGGTGTTGTCCACGATCGTGCCGACCTGGCTGATTTCGAACTCCATGTTCAGGGGGAGTTCGTTCTGCCGCGAGTAATGGGGGGGGAGAGGGGCCTCGATAAATTCGCTGCCGAAGATGCCGTCGACATGGGGTGCGATCTGACTGCCGCGGATCATTTCCGCCAGACCGGTGCTGATGATATAATGCTCAAGGGTGATATTATGCTTCCGATACTCCGGCCTCGAGCTGGCCACCGTTTTCAATTTCTCGAACAGATCAGGCAGGCCCGGATAGAAGACCAGTTCCTTGCCGAGCTCACGCAGCCGGGCATTGGTCAAGCCCTTCAACTCCCCGTTTTTCACGAAGCTGATGAGGTGGTTCAGGTAAATGGTGTCGTGGGAGACCCGGGTTCCGCGCTGGGCGTAGATTTCAGGCAGTGCGTTGACCTCTTTCCAGAAGGCTTCCTCATCGATCCCGTAGGCTTCAAAGATGGGGGCCTGCATGTAGCCGGGGATGAGTGTCTTGTCGAAATCCCAGATGCAGGCGACGACATTTTGGCGATGGAGAGTCTTTTTCGTCATTGCAGGCAGAACTCGACTGTTGTCTCGTGAGCCGTTTACTGCAACGCATTTTAGAAATATGCACAAGATTCCCGATATAGCTCCCTTTCGCGCCAAGTTGAACGAGCTGGATGCGAAGATGTCCGAGCCAGATTTTTACTCCGACCAGAAACGTGCGGCCGAAGTGTCGCGCGAGCATACCCGGCTCTCAGCCCTGATTGAGAAATTCGAAGCCTTCCACGATGCGGAGAAGCAGATTGCCGAAAACAAGGCCTTGGCGGCGGATGCATCGGTGGAAGAAGAACTGCGCGAGATGGCGGAGGAAGAGTTGGAGTCGCTTGAGGCCGAACGCGAAAAGCTTTCCAACGATGTGCTGCGCCTGATGATTCCGCCGGATCCGACCGACAGCCGCAACTCGGTGATGGAAATCCGTGGCGGCGCCGGCGGCGACGAAGCCAACATTTTTGCCGGCGACCTCTACCGCATGTACACGCGTTATGCGGAGTCCAAGGGCTGGCGGGTTGAAATCATGAGCACCAGCCCGGCCGAAACCGGGGGCTTCCGCGAAATCATTTTCAATATCAGCGGAGAAGACGCCTACAAGCACCTCAAGTTCGAGAGCGGGGTGCATCGTGTCCAACGTGTGCCGGTGACCGAAACACAGGGGCGCATTCACACTTCGACGGCCACCGTGGCGGTGTTGCCCGAAGCGGAGGAAGTCGACATCGAGATCAATCCGAACGATCTCGAAATTTCGACCATGCGGGCCTCCGGTGCGGGTGGACAGCACGTGAACACGACCGACTCGGCCGTGATGATGGTGCACAAGCCGACCGGCGTGACGGTGTACTGTGCGGATGAGCGTTCGCAGATCAAGAACCGGGCCAAGGCCCTGGTTGTGATGCGTTCCCGTTTGCTGAAGGCCAAGCAGGATGAGGAAGCGGCCAAATATGCGGCCGAGCGGAAGGGCCAGATCGGCACCGGTGACCGATCCGAGCGAATCCGTACCTACAACTATCCACAGGGGCGTCTGTCCGACCACCGGATCGGGCTGAACCTTTCCCTGCCCCCGGTGATTGACGGGGATCTCGACGGCTTGATCGAGGCCTTGCACAACGTCGACTACGAGGCCCGTATCGAAAATCTCCTCAAGAAGCAGGAAGCCTGAGCGCATGTTGAGCATTCGCGAAGTCAAGGAACGTACCGAGAGCTTTTTCGCCTCCAAGGGAGTGCCGAATCCGAAGCTCGACACGGACATCCTGATTGCGCATTCGCTCGGCATGAAGCGGTTGGAGCTCTATCTGGACATGGATCGTCCGTTGACGGAAGCACAGCTGGCCGAGTTGCGACCTCTGGTGAAGCGGCGGGCCAACCGGGAGCCACTCCAATATATTGTGGGCACGGTCGATTTCTGCGGGCTTCGCCTGAAGACGGACGCCCGTGCCTTAATCCCGCGCCATGAGACCGAGGAACTGGTTGAACTGGTGGTGGAGCAACTGAAAGCTGCGCCGAAGCGTATTCTGGATCTGGGGACCGGAACCGGGGCGCTTGCTTTGGCCCTGGCGACGCAGTATCCCGAGGCGGAAGTCGCCGCAGTCGATTTAAGTGCGGATGCCCTGGACCTGGCGCGGGAAAACGCGCAGGACTCGGTCGGGCCGGAACGTGTCAGCTTTTATCAGGGCAGTTGGTTCGAGCCTTTACCCGAAGGCGCGCCCTTTGACCTGATTGTTTCCAATCCGCCCTATCTGACGGAAGTCGAAATGACAACGGCCGAGCCCGAAGTGACCGGCCATGAGCCGCATTCGGCCCTAGTTTCGGGGAAGGACGGTCTCAATGACCTGCGCCTGATCCTGGCCGAGGTGGCCCATTATCTTGCGCCCGGAGGCTTGCTTGCGATGGAGACCGGGATCGCGCAGAAGGAACAACTGGACGTGTTCTCTGGCCGCGCGGGCTTGAAGGGCCAGTGCCTCGAAGACCTCAGCGGCCGTCCGCGATTTTATTTTGTCCGGCGCTAGCCGAGCCGCCCGCAGCCGGAATGATGCGGGTGGGCAGGCGGTCTAGTTGGCTTCGACGTTGACGGTTGCTTGTGCGGTCTGGCTTGTATCCTTGTCCAGGAATTGTACCCAGTCGGCCATGATGCGGGCGCTTTCACGCAGGTAGATATCGAAGGGGGGTTCATCCTCTTCTTCATCCGCATCGGATTCGGCGACTTGGCTGTCGTCCGCCGGATCGGCTTCTGTCTGCGCTGTGGCATCCTTTTCAGGTTCGGCCTGGTTCTTCTTGGAAATTTCCTCCTGTTCTTCCGCGACCTTGAGCAAGATCTCCTGGGCGAGATAGCTGTTTTCCTTCAAGGTGTCATAGTGGTTGTCAAGTTCCTCGACATAGGACTGTTCACGGACCTTCTTCTCAATTCGCTGCTTCAGGTTGAGTGAGATTTCCTTCTCTTCGAAGCGCTGGTGGCGCCAGTCGATCTGCTGCTTGAGGAATTGAAATTCATCGAGGCTGTCCTGGCGGGCTTGGCTGGAGGCCTGCAAGCTGTCCAGCAGTCCCGGAGCATCCGGGCTGGCGACGCCGATTTTGGCCCAGTCGTTCAGCCAATCCACGGCATCGATTTTGTCCCAGGGCAGCGCATGATCGAGATCCGATTCTCCGATCGGCAGGAACTCGTTGACTGAGGGCAGGATGATGTCGGACGGCACCCCTTTGAGCTGGGTGGAGCTGCCTTCGGGCAGGAAGAACTGCTTGATCGTGATCTTGGTTGCGACCGGGCGTGCCTGTTCGGTGGTATTTTGGAAAAGCGAGAAGGGCATGCGCGTGTTCATGTGGTACACCTCCTGCACCGTGCCTTTGCCGTGGGTGGAGGTGTTGCCGACGATGAGTGCGCGACCGTGGTCTTGCAGGGCGCCGGCCACGATTTCCGAAGCGGAGGCGCTGAAACGGGAAGTCAGGACGATGAGCGGGCCGTCCCAGAGCAGGCTCGGGTCGCGGTCGTTGAGCACATCCTTGCGTCCGTCGGAATCACGGACTTGGACAACCGGTCCGACTGGAATGAAGAGGCCTGCGAGGCGAACGGCTTCACTCAAGAGGCCGCCGCCGTTCATGCGGAGGTCCAGGATGATGCCCTCGGCACCGGCGTCCCGCAGTTTGTTCAAAAGCTCGGCCACATCGTCGGTCGTGGTCGTCAGGGTACCCCCGGCTCCGATGTTGCCGTAGAATGAGGGGAGCACGATCACCCCGACCGGAATGGTTTTTTCGTTGCCGACCGGTACATCGATGAGCTCCGCACTGGCGAGGTTGGCAGTCAGCTTGACCTCGTCGCGGACAAGGGTCACGACCTTGCGGACCGACGGATCCGCGGCGGCGCCGGGGCGGATGAGCAGGCGGACGATGGTGTTTTTCTCGCCCTTGATTTTGCGCACGATGTAGCGCAGTTGCATGTCGACCACGTCTTCAAACTCGCCGTCCTTGCCCTGGGCGACTCCGAGGATCTGGTCTTCCGGTTCCAGATCACCGGATTCTTCCGCCGGGCCACCGGGCAGGATGTCCTTAATGGTACAGATGCCGTCATCATCCTGGAGCAGGGCGCCAATCCCGACAAATGAGTTTTGGACCGAGGTGTTGAAGCTTTCCAAGGTGTCGGCGGAAAGGAAGCTCGAATGCGGGTCAAAGAGCTGGGTCA
Organism: Coraliomargarita parva; assembly: GCF_027257905.1. Lineage (NCBI taxonomy): Bacteria > Pseudomonadati > Verrucomicrobiota > Opitutia > Puniceicoccales > Coraliomargaritaceae > Coraliomargarita > Coraliomargarita parva. The sequence continues at coordinate 33,978 of NZ_JAPZEI010000005.1, read as the reverse complement.
TCGCGTTGACGAAGGACTCCTGGATGTCGGCCGCTTCGCGGTCGAGTGTGAGGCGGAGGTTGCGCTCGTAGCGGCGGTGGATCTTTTCGCGGGCTTCATCCAGGATGCTGGCTTCGAATTCCGGGTCGTTGAGCAGCCGCTCAAGCTTGGCCGGATCGAACTCGTCGGCTTCGACGTCGACCACGTCCGGGTTTTCGGGTTCCAGGGATACGGCCTCATTGTCCTTCGATTCCGCGGCGAGAGAGAGCATTTCGTTCAACAGTTCATACTTCAGGCGCCGCTCCCACAGGGACTGGGCCTCTTCTTTGCTGGCGGGCCAGTCGGCCTCCCGGCGGTCGGGGGCGAAGTTTTCGTCGAGGCTGAAATCGAAATCCCCCTTCAGGCGCTCATAGGCCCATTCGGTCCGGGCCTGTGCGTGTTCCTTGTAGGTGTCGTAGATTTCAAAGGCGGCGTAGAGGTTGCCCTTTTCGAGGAATTTTTCCATCGGTTCGGCAAAACGGAAAACAAAGTCGTCTACCTCGCTGCGCAGGAAGTACATTTTCCCGTAGTCGATCGAAGCGGTGTAGGCCTCCACCATCTCCTTGCCGTCGAGGTGTTGCATGGTCTCGCTCAGGTAGTGCCGGGCATTGATCACATTGACCACCCAGCGGGTCTGTGCGGCCATTTCCTTGGTTGGCTCGAGGCGGGCATTCAGCGCCAGGGCCAAAGGCATGGTCAGGAGCAGCAGAATCGCAGGCTTGGGTAGTTTTCTAGGTATTCTCATGGCTTTGCTTAAATGATAAGGGGGGCGGGGGCTAGCGGCTCAGGATGTCCTTGGCGCGGTCGAGGGTCGATTTTTCCTCCTCGCTGAGGGAGCCGAAGCCACTGGAGTTGATCTTGTCGAGTATGCGGTCCACTTCTTTTTGAAGTTCGTCACGGTTGGTCCGGTTGACCTTGTAGCTATAACTGTGCGAGTTCTGTTTCTTGGACTTGAACCACTTGGGCAGTTCGATGGACGGCTTGCTGCGGCCGGAAGCTTGCCGGGCGGGCGCGCCGGTAAAAAAGAAGCGGTAGTAGGCGATGCCGGCCAACAAGCCACCGAGGTGGGCGGAGTGGGCCACATGGCCGGTGCCGGGAAGTTCATACATGAGCAGGCCAAAGGCGGAAACCGCGAAGCCGATTCTCAAGATCCACTTCGGCTTGACCGTGATGGGAAGCACGAAAAACAAGAGCAGGGTGATCGGCTGTTCCGGTCGGAGCATGCAGAAAAATGCCAGCAGTGCCATGATGGCACCTGAGGCACCGATGACGTTTCCCCTGTCGTTGAAATGGAGCACGAGATAGAGGAGCCCGGAGAGGAAGGCGCTGCCCAGATAGAACCAGAGAAAGCGGTTGCGTCCGAGCATGGGTTCCAGGATGCGCCCGAGCATGAAGAGCATGAACATATTGCCCAGGATGTGCAGCAGGAAAGAGGGCTCGTGCAGGAAGCTGTAGGTCAGCACCGTCCACACCTTCAATTCCTGGAAATTATGGCCGCCCAGTGCGAACCACTTCGTCATGAACTGGTTCGGATATCCGGCAACGCCCGGGAAAAAGACATTCAGGGCGTTTTGAAGAATGAATACCGCGACATTGATGATGATCAAAAGGGTCACCATTGAGAGCCTGCCGGATTCCGGCGTAGGGCCTTGTCGCATGTAAGGGCGGTCGTAAAGCATGCTTGATAGAAAGAAGTGTCGCTTCCGGCGACAGAAGGAAAGACTCCAAGTATTGTATCCTGTTCCCGCTTGGAGCAAGCGTGCAGGCAAAAGACTTTTTTGCCGAGGAATTTGAATTTCCCGAAAAATGGGACATGGATCACCGGGTTCCCGGGCGTGCTTACCGCTTGACTCGGTTCATAAATTCTCGATTCCTCGACACACTATGGCAGAAAAAGACGAAAAATGGCCTGAAAACGTAGCAGGTAAATTCTATGTTGATGAGCAGTGCATTGACTGCGATCTGTGCCGCGAAACCGCGCCCGATTTCTTCAAGCGCAACGAAGATGGCGGTTATTCCTTCGTGTGCAAGCAGCCGGAATCGGCTGAAGACGAAGAATTGTGCATGGAAGCGCTCGAAGGTTGCCCGGTCGAAGCGATCGGCGACGATGGCGAGTAAGTGAATCCAGTTTTAAGAACGGGGGCGTGTTTGCGGACACGTCCCTTTTTTTTGGCTTCATCGTCGGTTTCCGGGAACGAACGGCAGAGGACAGAAGCCTGACCCCTCCGTCTGCGACAAGCGCCGCCACCTTCCCTGAGAAGAGGAGGAGCGTTTATTTTGCAGCCTGCACCTGGAATGCCGCTGAACTGAGGAGGATTCTGCGAACCACAGATGCGCCCGGAGGTGCCCGCCACTCCGCTTCTTTACACCAGTTTCCCCGTCTTTGACGTCGATCCATTTTTTGTGGGGGCGCCAATGCACGCGGTATCAGGAGAAGCGCCGCCAGGCCGACGGAGCGAAGAGCACGAGCACCGCGTAGAGCTCCAGACGCCCCAGGATCATGAGCAGCGAGAGGAAGCACTTGGTGCCGTTGCGGAGGTAGTGGAAATTATCGTAGGGGCCGACCGCGTCAAAGCCCGGGCCCACATTGAAGAGCGTGGCCTGCACGCTGGAAAAGGCGCTGATGAAGGACATGTTCGGCTCGTGCGCCGACACGATAAGAATCGAGATAATCTGGACCGCGACCATCAGGATGAGGAAGTTGAGCACGCTTTGGATCGCGCTCTCGTTCAGGATCTTTCCACCGAAACGCATCGGCATGGTCAGGTTGGGGCGGAAAGCTTGTACGATGCTGCGCCATGCGGCCCGCAGGGCGATGACTATGCGCACCACTTTGACGCCCCCGCCGGTTGAGCCGGAGCAGCCGCCGATAAACATGAGAATGATCAGCAGGATCTTGGAAGAGGGCAGCCAGAGGTCGAAATTGGCGGTCGAGTAGCCGGTAGTTGTCATGATGGACACGACCTGGAAGGTCGCGGTCCGGATCATGTCGTGGTCGGGCAATCGCCCTTCCAGCTCGACCAGATAGAGCGTCATCAAGGCCGAGCTGCCCACAATAATGCCCAAATACCAGTAGACCTCGTTGTTCTGTTTGAGGATGTGTGCCTGTCCTTTGATCAGGCGGATCGCATAGACGAAGGTCGCACCGGCCATGGTCATGAAGACGATGGAGACCCATTCCAGGGCCGGGTTGTTGAATTCCTCGAAGCTGCTGGGTTCCGTACTGAAGCCCCCGGTCGCGATGGTCGTCATGGCGTGGTTGATGGCTTTGAACCAGTCCATGCCACCGAGTTTGTAGGCGAGGGTGCAGGCCAGTGAGATCCCCAGGTAGTAGACCATCAACTGGAAGGCCCCGCTCTGAATGCGGCCGTGGTCGAAATCGGCGGAGGTCCCGGAGGATTCATTACTGAAGAGGATCTTGGCGCCCGCTCCGAGCGAGGAGAGCAGGGCCACGAAAAAGACTACGACCCCGAGGCCGCCCACCCATTGGCTGAGGGAGCGCCAGAAGAGCAGGCTCTTGGGGAAATCATAAAACTGCGGAAACGCGGTGGAACCCGTGGTGGTGAAGCCCGAGGCACTCTCGAAGATGGCGTCGGCAAAGTTGCAGTTTTCGACGATGAGGAAGTAGGGCAATGCGCCGACCGCGGTCGAGAGCAGCCAGGACAAGCCGATCAGGCAGAGGGCCTCGCGGCGAAACAGCTTGGCCTCGCCCCGGCGGCCCAGGATGTGAAGGATCGCGGCCAGACCGAGTGAAACCCCGATGGTCTGGTAGAATGCGATCATTGAGGGGTCCGTGAGGGCCTCGCCCATGGCTAATCCGGCAACGGCACAGGCGGCAAAGGCGCCGCAGAGGGCGAGCAGTACCATGCTCAGGAGTCGGTAAATAATCGCGGTATTCACGGATGTTTCCTAGACCAGCGTTTCCATCAGGGCTTTTTCCTGCCCTTCACCAACCACCACAACCAAGCGGTCGCCGGCCAGAATGGTGTCGTCCGCGCCGGGAACCTTGGCTTTGAATTTGTGCAGGAGTGCCACGAAGAGGCAACCGCGGGGGAGCTGGATATCCTTCACCTTGCGGCCGACGCAGGGGCTGGAGTGATTGATCCGCAGCTCGAGGATGCGGCCGCTGCCATCCGGCATCTCTGCCAGGTTGGTCACCTTTTCGGAGGAAAGGGTGCGGCGCATGAAATCGGCCGTCGCGCTGCGGGGCGAGACCACCACCTCGATCGAGAGGTAGCTGCGGAGCATGCCCAGCAACTCGTCATAGTCGCCCTTGTTGATCACCAGCTGTACATGCTTGGCGCCGAGTTTGGAGGCCTGGATGCAGGTCAGGATGTTTTCCTCGTCGTCCTTGGTGCAGGCGACAAAGTAGTCCGCACTCCCGATTTGTTCCTCCTCCATCAGGCGGAGCGAGGTGGCGTCCCCGTTGATCACGGTGATGCGTGGGAAGCGTTCCGCCAAGGTCCGGCATTTTTCCGCATCCTTCTCGATCACGCGGATCTTGAAGCGCGGGTTGCTCAACAGGCGGATGAGGCTGATGGCGGTCTCGCTGCCCCCGAATAGCACGACACGCGCGAGCTCCACTTTTTTCTTCGGGTCGAATTTTTCGCGGAGTGCAAAGAGTGCTTCAGGGTGGCCGAAGAGTGTGACGATATCCCCCTCGCTCAGAGTGGTGTCGGCATTGGCCACCTCCGTACAGCCGTCCCGCTGCACGTAACCCACGCGCACCCGTGAGTCGAGCTTCAGGTCTTTCAGCTTGCGCCCGACCAGCCGGGAGCCGGCGGCAACTGACTGCTGCTGCACCTCGATTTGGCCGCGGGCGAAGTTTTCCACCGCCACGCGACCCGGATTACGGATGGCCTTGGCCAGTTCCACCGCACAGATCGCTTCCGGGTTGACCAGAAGGTCGATCCCGAAGTGCAACTGGTAGTTGATGACCGAGTTGTCGCTGTAGGTCTCGTCATGGATCCGCGCAATCGTGTTCTTGGCGCCCAGGCCTTTGGCCAGAGAGCAGGAGATCAGGTTCGTCCGGTCGTCGCTGGTCATGGCCAGGAAGGCGTCACAGTTGGCCACGTCGAGATCCACCAACTGGCGGGCGGAGCTGCCGTTGCCGGTCACGATCCGTGCATTCTGCTCCTCGTCGAGTCGTTCACAACGTTGCTGCGATTGCTCCACCAGGGTGACATCGTGCTTTTCGGCCGCCAGTGTCGTGCAAAGATTATGGCCGACTTCGCCGGCACCTACGATGATGATCTTCATAGTGAGGTGTTTTACTCAAGCGCGCTATGCTGATACTTTGGGCGCGTATTACCAGAAGTTTCTACTGTGCCATTCTGACTCGAATTTGGCGTCTGGGGGGAGCGATGTCGGCATGCCTCCTCGGTCTCCGCGGCCGTTTTCATCTGACTCTTAATCCTTCCCAAGCCGTATGGCCTGCCGAAGCGAGACGGGATTAAGATTAAGAGTAGGAGTAAGAGTAGCGGGGGGCTTAGAGGAGGGCGACTTCCACGCCGAAGCTGGAGCTGCCTCCGGCTTCGACCGCATGCAGGCCCTTGCCGTGTTCGGGGCTGTTCGGCGGTCCCATCCAGGGCTCCACGCAATAGAAGGGGCTATCCGCGGCTTCGGTCCAGATGACGAATGCATTCCAGGTGGAGTAACTGTCACAGTCGTTCAGGATACGAACGCCCACATCCTCCTCGCCACCCTTCGGGCCGAAAATGGCGGTGTCCCCAGTCAGGCGGCTGAAGATGCGGTCACTGTTTTCGGGATCGCCGAAAGAGCCTTCCTTGTCGAAGGGCTTGATGGGAACGAGGGAGCCGTCCGGGGCATGGCTGAAGCACTTCTTGGCCGGGATCTGGAAGCGGTAGTCGTCGCGGCTCAGCCCCTCATGCCAAGGCAGGGTGAAGTAGAAGTGATGCCCGGCCGACCAGAGGATTGGTTGGTCCCCGAAGTTTTCCAGCTTGAGATAGACGCGGAAGGCCACCTCCTCGAATTCGTAACGCACGCTGAAGCGGTAATCGAAGGGGTAGGCCTCCTGGTCGATTTCCGTGGGTTGCAGGACCGCGGTGAATCCGGTGTCGCTGATCTCGGCCAGCTCAAAGTGTCCCTCCCGGCTGAAGCCGTGCTGGGGCATCGGGCGCACCGTTCCATGCTGGTCTTTCCAGTAACCGATCTTGCCGTTATGAAAGGTTCTTGCTGAGAAGGGAAAGAGGATCGGGTTGCCGCCGCGCACCTTCGGAAACTTGTCGAAATCGGCGTTTTCCGGCCAGTGGATGACATCGCGAAACGAGCCGTCCGACATGCGCAGGTGCCAGTTCATAAGTCGCGCGCCCAGCTCGGGACGGGCGAGGTAGGTAGAAGGGCCGCAACTCCAGCGGTGGAGCTTATGTCCGTTGTAATCGATCGTTTCCATGGATAGACCCATCTTTAGAGAACGCTTGGGTGGAAACGCCAGCTGATAATACCGGAACGGTATAAATCCAATCCCAGCGATTTGAACCGACTTGGCTTGCCATGGTAAAAGTGAACTGCATGCTGGAGGCCAATGACACTGCGTCATCATCTACTCTTGTTTTCTACGTTATGCCTCGGCTGGCTCCAGCCCTCAATCGCCGAAGAGCCGGTACCCGCTGAACCCGTCATCGACGGACCCTCGGCGGTGTATGTCATTCCCATTACAGACGCGATCAACAAGCCGAACCTGTACGTCCTCCGCCGGGGCTTGAAGGAAGCGATTGCGAACAAGGCCGAGATGGTGATCCTTGATATGGATACGCCGGGCGGACGTGTGGATTATACGCTTGAGATGATGGAGATGCTCAACCGTTTTGACGGGCTCACCGCGACCTATGTGAATGATGATGCCATTTCGGCGGGCTCCTTCATCGCTGCGGCAACCCGGGAAATCTACTTTTCACCCCGTGGGAAAATGGGGGCCTCCGCCGTGATCCAGGGAACGGGCGGGGATGTGCCGGAAACCGCGCGTCAGAAGATTGAAAGTTACCTGCGGGCGAACATCCGGGTGATGACGGAGGACTACCCCTACCGTTCCGATGTCATTCGTGCGATGTTGGATGCCGAGTTTGAACTTAAGGTCGGGGATGAAGTGATCAAGCCCAAGGGTGAGTTGCTCACCTTGACCGCGAAGGAAGCGATGCAGGAATATGGCGACCCGCCTCAGCCCCTGCTTGGTGCGGGCATCTATGACTCGCTGAATGAGCTGTTGGATGCCCGCTTCGGTGAGGGGAACTATGTGATCAGTGACTTTCATATCAGCTATTCCGAGGACATCGCCAAGTGGATGAACACCTTCGCGCCGGCCTTGCTCGGCCTCGGGATGTTGGCGCTTTTTATTGAGTTCAAGACGCCCGGCTTCGGCATCTTCGGCATCGCCGGTATCCTCTTGCTGGGAATCTTCTTTATCAGTAACTACATCGCGGGTTTGGCCGGCAACGAGGTCATCGTCGTTTTTGCCCTGGGCATCCTGCTCGTGCTCATCGAGATCCTCTTTTTTCCCGGTACGCTGGTGTTCGGCATCAGCGGGATCTGTATGATTTTCGGCTCACTGCTCTGGGCGATGGTTGACTACTGGCCGGACCAGGGGTTTGAGATCAATGGGGATATGTTGGCCCAGCCCCTGGTCAACCTGGTGCTCGGAATGGGCATCGCGGTCTTCGGTGCGCTCCTGATCTGGCGCTTTCTTCCGGGGTCCTTTCTGGAACGCAGCATCGTGCTGACCTCCGCCGCAGGGGGCAGCAGCGAGGCGGTCCATGAACTGCGCGAGTCGGTCTGGCCGCGTGCGGGCGAGATCGGGCTGGCGGTGACGGCCCTGCATCCGGGCGGCCGGGTCGAATTCAAAGGGCGGCGTTACGAAGCGCGCTCGCAGGTGGGCGCAATTGACCGGGGTGCCAAGGTTCGGGTCGTGCAAAGCGGCGATTTCGGACTGGTGGTTGAGGAGGTGAGCGAATGAGCTTGATCATCGGACTGATCCTCGCCGCACTCGTGTTGGTCTTTTTCGAAGTCTTGCTGCCGGGCGGCATTCTCGGGCTCATCGCCGCGGTTTGTGTGATCGCCGCCACCGTGTATGCAGGATTGGACTACGGCTTGGTGCCGGCGGTCCTTGTTTTTGTCGGCTCGATCTTTGCCTGTCTGGTCCTGACTGTGATCGAGTTCAAGATTTTCGCCAAGACACGCTACGGGCAGAAGTTCTTCCTCAAGAGTGCCGTGACCGGCCACTCCAATGTGGAACAATCCGACGATAGCATCGTCGGGAAATCCGGCGAAACGGTGACGCGGCTGAATCCTTCGGGTAAGGTCGCCATCGGTGGCCGGCACTACGAGGCTTATTCCGAAGACGGTTATATCGAGGCCGGTACCACGGTGAAGGTCGTTGCCAAGGATAATTTTAAACTCATCATCAAACCACTATGAATACACTCCCCCTCATTCCTCTTGCCTTGGTTGGCTGGCAGATCGGTGTCGCTGCGATACTCGGTTTATGTCTGCTGATCCTGGGTTTCGTCTTTGTCGCCTACATCGGGATATTTGTGAAGTCCTGGCTGGCCGGTGCGACGGTCGGATTTCCCACATTGATCGCCATGCGCCTGCGGGGGGTGCCGGCTTCCCTCATTGTGGATGCCCGTATTACCGCAGTGAAAGCCGGCATTTTACTGTCCACCGATGAACTCGAAGCACACTACCTGGCGGAAGGTAACGTGGTGCAAACCGTCCAGGCGCTCATTGCCGCGGACAAGGCGAACATCCGCCTCGATTGGCAGCGCGCCTGTGCGATCGACCTGGCAACCAAGGGCACCGGCAAGTCCGTGCTCGAAGCGGTGCGTACCTCCATCAACCCGAAAGTGATCGAATGCCCGAACCCTGAATCCGGACGCCGCAGCATTGACGGTGTGGCCAAGGACGGCATCCAGGTGAAAGCCCGAGCCCGTGTGACCGTGCGTTCGAATCTCGATAATTATGTGGGCAGCGCGCTGGAGGAAACCATTATTGCCCGGGTGGGTGAAGGTATCGTGACCACGATTGGTTCGGCGGATTCCTACAAGGACGTGCTCGAGTCGCCGGACAAGATTTCCAAGGTGGTGCTGGAGCGCGGCCTGGATGTGGGCACTGCCTTCGAGATCCTTTCGATCGACATCGCCGACGTGGATGTGGGCGAGAATATCGGTGCGAAATTGCAGGAGTCCCAAGCTGAAGCCGATAAGAACGTGGCCCAGGCCAAGGCGGAAATGCGTCGTGCCGCAGCCGTTGCGCTGGAGCAGGAAATGAAGGCCAAGGTCGAGGAAATGAGCGCCAAGGTGGTTGAAGCCGAAGCCCAGGTGCCGCTCGCCCTTGCCGAAGCGTTCCGCTCCGGTAATCTTGGCGTCATGGATTACTATCGCCTGAACAATATCAAGGCGGATACCGACATGCGTGATTCGATCTCCAAGGGAGGCGAAAACAAATAGCCATCGTCTCTGACCGGCACCTCGTATGGACAATCTCTTAGAGTTCATCATCCCGCTGATCGTCGCGGGGGTCTACTTCTTCATCAACTTCCTGTCGAACCGGGCGAGTGGTGGCGAAGAAGATCCCCGGCGTCGGGGCCGTGGCGGCGTTGATCCGGACGTGCTGGAACGCCAGCGCAGGATCCAGGAGGAAATCCGACGCAAGATCATGGAACGGCGTCAGGCGGCGTCCGGTGCTGAGACCCCGCCGGTTGCCACGGAGGCGGCGCCCCGGGCGGAAGAATTACGTCAACGCCGGGCAGAGATCGAACACCGGCGCGAACTCCGCGAACGCCAGAAAGCGGTTCGCGAACGTGCCCGGGGAACGGTTGAAGCGCCGCACGGCCAGCCTGCTCATGCGGGGCCGGATCCAGTGTCGCCCACCTTCGCCTATGAGCAAAACATGCAGGCGCAGTTGGAACGGATTGAGGAAACCAAGCGTCGGGCGGCCGCCTTGAAAAAGCAGGCCAATGCCGCTGGCGTCAAGGTGCGAGGGGCCCGCACTCACACCGCCCGATCGGAGGGGCGCGGTATTTTGTCAGGCCCGATCCGTGAGAATTTAAGCGATCCCCAGGCTGCCCGGGCCGCTTTCCTGTACGGTGAAGTCCTTGGGCGTCCCCTCAGCTTGCGCAAGGGTGGGAGCGAGGTCCCTGGATTGGGGAGCTAAGAGGCCGGAGGCCTCAGGGAGGGTGAAGGATGAAACCTGAAGTCAAATTGTGGCGTGTCCCATGGTGACAAACTGAATGCACCTGCAGCATTCTTGAGCGCAGACCGACTCCGCGCTTCCCGCATCGTGGATCTCGGATCCCCCGCGGGACCTAATCCAAGGTGATCTTGGCGGTGCCGGAGGCGCCGGGGCGCATGCGCTCGCCATTCTGTTCGATTACCAGGTTTTCACCGGCGGTGAACATGACATCGACCGGGCCGGTCTTGGTCAGGGGGATTTCGTCCCCGGAGCTGAGTGTGCCCTTGTAGATGACCTGATTGTCCTGCTTCTGCTTGACCATCACATACACGGTACCGTTGGCGATGAGCTTCAGGCTGCTGGTTGTCGCCGGCAGGCTGGGAGGCTCGACCGGTATATCGACACTTGAGGTGATGGCACTGTCTGTTCCGTTGTCGGCCGGTACGGCATCGTCCCCGCCGCCCAGGATGGCTTTGATCAGGCCAAAGACCACAATGACAAATGCGAGCGTACCGACGAAGATGAGGCCGGCCTTGATGTAAAAGATCTTGTCGCTCTCTTCGTCCGAGCCGGCTTGATCTTCCGCTTCGTCGTTTTCGTCCACTTTGGCCGGTGACGGAGTCGAGCTGATGCGGCCCATACTCGCGCCCGGTGTGCTGCTGCGCTCGCCGTTGCCTCCGGCGGCTTCAGGCTCTGCGGTTCCGGCCGGTGACTTTTTCAGGTCCATGGTCCCGAAGAGCTCGGCACCGTTTTTGCGGCCCAGACGGGTATGGCTCAGCTGCTGTGCGTGGTAGTCGGTCAGGACCTTTTCCGGGTCGAGACGAAGGTAGCGCGCATAGTTTTTGATGAAACCATTCTTGTAGATCTCCGGCAGTTCGAAATCGAATTTGTTCTGCTCAATGCTACTGAGGAAATCACTCCGGATCTTGGTTGCTTCGGCTGCTTCACGCAGCGATATACCCTTCCGTTTGCGCGCTTCTTCTAGTCGTTCCCCAATGGTTTGCATGAATGCAGTCATATTTGAGGAGCTTCCTATGTCACCGCAAGCATGAATGCGCAGCAATGGATGGAGGAAAGCGCTCCTGTGTCATGAATTCCCCGCCTATCCCGGGGAGTTTTTTGCCCGGTAGACTCAGCTCAGGACAAAGAGCAGGTCGCCCCATTCTCCGTCCTGGCGGCTGTCGATGTGTAGCTTGTCCTCGGGTCGCAGTGCGGCGAAGCGTGCCTCGTAGTGACTGCGTACCTGATCGAGTTCCTTGGTGAGGATGCCGCTGAGCGCCATAGTGCCGCCGGACTTGACGCCCATGACAACCGGATCGGAATGCGGGATGAGGACATCGGTCTGGATGTTGGCCATAAGGAAGTCGGCCTGGCGGCCGGCCAGTCCTTTTTCCAGGTCGGCGACCGCGAACTCAATTGCGGGGATGTGCGGATTTTCCCCGGCGTTGCTGTGGCAGACCACGATGGCTTCCGGGTCGAAGTCGAAACCGAAGATTTTCTTGAAGCCTAGTGCCGCGGCGGAAAACGCCAGCACGCCGGAGCCGCAGCCCGCATCGATCACATCGGCGCTTTCGCGCGCATCCGGATGGGTTTCCAGGTAGTCGAGGAGGCGGCGGGCACAGAGGCGGGTGGTTTCATGGCTGCCGGTGCCGAACGCCATGCCGGCGTCCAGATACACGGTCGCGGACCCTGCCGGCGGCGTGATTGTCTCGCGCTCCCAGAGCGGGATCCAGTGCAGTTGGCGGTCGCTCCACGGCTTGACGAATTCCTTGTAGGCATTTTGCCAGTCGGCATCCTCGATGACATTCAGCTCGAAGTCTTCCGGCAGGCCGGGGAAGTCCGCGCGGAGTTCGGCCAGCGCGGCATCGGCGGTGGCTTCGTCAGGAAAGATGCCGAAGACTTCATAGGGGTCGTGCTTTTCCTTTTGCATGACCCCCCAGGCGATGGCCTCGGTTTCGTAAAAGTAGCTTTCCAGCTGGTCGGCCAGTTCTTCGGAGATTTCCGCGCGGAGTTCGATTTGTGTGCTCACGGTAGGTGAAAGTGGTTCGGTTGCAGGCGAGGGGGCATCCCCCGATCCGCTAAATTAGTACATGCGGCCGGGCCGTAAAGCCTCGGCTGCGGCATTATTTCAAGTCACCTTTGCTCAGGCGTGCGACCACATCGGGAAGGAGTTGATGCTCCGCGATGTGGACCTTCTTCTCCAGGATCTCGAGGGTATCCTTCGCTTCGATACGCACGGGCTTCTGGTCGATGATCGGTCCGCCGTCGAGATCCGAGGTGACCCAGTGCACTGTGCAACCGGTGATCTTCACGCCATGGTCAAAGGCCTGCTGGATACCCTTGGCCCCTTTGAAGCTGGGCAGCAGGCTGGGGTGGAGGTTGATGATCCGGCCTTTGAATGCCTCGATGAATCGGGGACTGAGGATGCGCATGAAACCCGCCAGCACGATGAGCTGGGGCGAGAAGGACTCGATCCGCTCGATGTAGGCGGTTTCCGCTTCTTCGGTCAGGCGTGCCCCTTTGCGGCCAGGGTCCAGGTAAATCGCCGGAACCTGGTACTTCTGGCCCAGTTCCAGAATGCGGACGTCTTCGTGGTCGCTGAGGATCGCCGCAATCTTGGCCATGCCGAGCTGTTTGGCGGCTTCCGCTTTCAAGAGTGCTTCGGCATTGGTCCCGCGACCGGAACCGAGGATGACGATGGGATAGGCCATGTATGTGGAGGACTGTGGGTGAGTGGAAAGGGAGCGTCCGCGTTGCTTCGCTGGAGGCTCCTATTTGAAGAACTTCTTGGCTTTCTCGACGAAGGATTCGCTGACCGGGTTGCCGGCATCGCCGCAGGCGTCCGCAAAGGATTCGAGTGCCGCCTTTTGTTCGTTGTTCAGCTTGGTTGGCACTTCCACCTGCACACGAATCAGCATGTCGCCGTTGCCGCCCCCGCGCAGGTGCGGTACGCCCTGTCCGCGCAGGCGGAAGGTGGTCCCGGTCTGGGTGCCGGTGGGGATCTTCAGGTTGCCCTTGCCGAAGAGGGTCGGTACGTTGATCGAGCCCCCCAGCGCCGCCAGGGTGAATTTGATCGGCACTTCACAGAAGAGGTCGTCATCATGGCGTTCGAAGAGTTCGTGCTCCTTGACATGGATGATGATGTAAAGGTCGCCGGCTTGACCGCCCATTTGTCCGGCTTCGCCTTTGCCGGCGGAGCGGAGCTTGGATCCGGTGTGGACGCCGGCGGGGATGCGGACCTTGACTGTGCTCGAGTCCATCACCCGGCCTTCGCCGTGGCAGCTGGTGCAGGGCTTTTCGATCGTTTGCCCTGCGCCCTGACAGCTCGGGCAGACTTGCCGGAAGCTGATGAAGCCGCGGTTCGAAGTGACTTGGCCGGCACCGCCGCAGGTCGGGCAGGTGACTTTTTTCGATCCCGGTTCCGCCCCGGAACCATGGCATTGCTTGCACTCGACCGGACGACGGTAACGAATTTCTTTCTCGGTGCCCTTGGCCGCTTCTTCCAGGGTGATTTCCAGGTCATAGCGCAGGTCGGCTCCGTGCTGGGCGCCCCCGCTGGAGCGTCCGCCCCCACCTCCGAAGAATTCCTCGAAGATCCCGCCGCCGCCGCCACCGAAGGCTTCGCGGAAGATATCGAAGGGGTCGTGGAAGCCGCCCGCACCGGCGCCGCCGGCCCGGCCCATGCCGCCGCCCTGGAAGGCGGCGTGGCCAAAGCGGTCATAGGCGGCACGCTTTTCCTCGTCCTTGAGGATATCGTAGGCCTCGGAGACTTCCTTGAACTTGGCTTCGGCTTCGGCGTCTCCCGGATTCTTGTCCGGGTGGTACTTGACCGCCATCTTGCGGTAAGCCTTCTTCAGTTCGTCGGCCGAGGCCTCCTTGTTGACGCCTAGAATTTCGTAGTAATCGCGTTTCGACATGTTCTTTATTCGCTGTCTTGCGCTGCGGCGTCTTCAGCCGGTCCGCTGGATACAATGACGCTGGCGGCACGGATGAGTCGCTCGTTGAGACGGTAGCCGGAGCGTACGGTCTGGATGACATAGTCTTCCGCGACCTCCGCCGAAGGCTGGTGTGCGATACATTCGTGCAGGTTCGGATCGAAGGACGCGCCGTCCGGCTTGAGCTCCTCCAGCCCTTGCTCGGATAGGGTCTTCTTCAACTGGTCGTCGACCATCTTGAAGCCGATCGTCACGTCTTTTGCTTCGGGATGGTTGTCCGCGGCCTGCAGGCCGAGCTTCATGTTATCGAGCACGGGGAGGAGGGATTCGATCACATTGGCCGCAGCGCTGCGGATGATCTCCTGCTTCTCCCGCGCGATGCGCTTGCGGTAGTTCTCCAAATCGGCAACCGAGCGCAGGTAGCGCGTTTTCATCTCGGCGGCTTCGGCTTGCGCTTTCTCCAGCTCGGAAGGCTCGGCTTCCGCTGCGGCCGCTTCGGTGTCCACGGCGGCAGCCTCCGCTGTTGTGTTCTCGACAACGTCTTCGGTTGTTTCCGTTTCTTCGGTCTTTTGGTCTGTCATGGGAAATCTTGCTGGATGCATGCACTGCGTCGTTTCGACACAGTTTTTAAAGTGAGCGCGAAAGTGTGGTGATAAATTCGCAGAATTCAAGGGCGCACTCGATCTGAATGTGTTCACCGGCCGATCTGCGGATTGTGTCGGTCATGTTTCGTTTATGTGGCGCTGGTGTTAAATCTGGCTCCGGTTGCCTGGAAAACCTTAAATCACATTGACCTGCTGTAACGGAAGGGGGCAAAGATTTGTGACGCAACCGGACGAATCACGGTTGTATTCACCCGCCCGAATGTTTCATGATCACTATCGACCCTATGAGCACGAACAAATCCTATCGTATCCTGGTTGTGGATGACGAACCGGATGTCACGGAACTATTGAAGTACAAGCTGGAGCAGGAGGGCTATATCTGCGAGGTGCTCAACGATCCGCTGGCCTTTGTCGGGGTGGCGCGGGATTTCCAGCCTCACCTCATGATCCTCGACATCATGATGCCCGAATTGAACGGTCTGCAGCTCTGCCGCATCGCCCGTTCCGATCCGCTGATGAAAGAGATCCCGATTATCTTCCTGACCGCTCGCGGCGAAGCGGAAGACCGGGTGAAGGGGCTCGAGACCGGCGCGGATGACTATGTGTCCAAGCCTTTCAATACCAAGGAACTCCTCCTCCGGGTCGGCAAGATCCTCAACCGCGGGACGAAACAGTCCCAGGCGCCGGTCCAGTCGCGCATCCAGATTGGCGGGGTCCTGATCGACGAGGAATTGCACCAGTTGACCGTCGATGAGGAGCCGGTGGTTCTCACGGCAACCGAATTTCGCCTGCTCAAGTTGCTGATGGAGCGCAAGGGGCGGGTCCAGTCCCGCGAAAACCTCCTGGTCAATGTCTGGAACTATGACACGGATATCGAGACCCGGACGGTCGACACCCATGTGCGCCGGGTCCGTGAAAAGTTGGGGCGCTATTCACATTTGATTGAGACTGTTCGTGGAGTCGGCTACCGTGCGGTCGATATTTCATGATTCTATTGCTGGGCAGTTTGCTGGCCGTGGCTGTGGCCACGCTCATTTTCTATATCTATAAGACGCGACGTTTCGTTCGTGAGCTCGAGGATTCGGTTCGGGGTCGGCGTCGCTACCTGCTGCCGGACTCCAGCCGTGCGCTGCAACAACTGGGGCTGGAGTGTTTGGTCCGGCAGGTCAATGAGCTGGTTGACGAGTTGAACGCGCATACGGAGGTCGACAAGGACTCGAACCAGCAGATCGAAGCCACCCTCGGATCCATCCAGGAGGCGGTGCTGATCTTTGATGACCGCCATGTTATCGAGTATGCCAACGAGTCGGCTGAGCGGCTTTTCCAGCAGGGGCGCCGGATCCGGGGCATGCGGTTGGAGTCGGTTCTGCGTTCGACCAGCCTGCTCGAGTTTCTCGATAACTTCAGTGCGCACCGTACGACACGCCAGTTGCACCAGATCTCGGTTGAGCACAAGGGGGAGAAGTTCTGGTTCGAGGCGTCCTGCTCGATGGTCCAGCCCGGACAATCGGGCAGCGGGGAAGTCACCTTGCTTGTCCTCCACGATATCACCCAGTTGAAGCGGCTGGAAATGATTCGGCGTGATTTCGTGGCCAATGTTTCGCATGAGTTGCGTACCCCGCTGACGATTATCAAGGGCTTTGCCGAGACTTTGGTGGAGGACAACGCGACCCTGCCCCCGGAGTCGCGGGCGCGTTTCCTCGATAAAATCCTGAATAATGCGCATCGCCTCCATGTGCTCGTGGAGGACCTGCTCACACTCTCGCGCCTGGAATCGAAGCCGGATCAGGTGGAACCGGTGGTCCAGTCGCTGCGTACCTTGCTGGAGGATGTTCAGGAGAGCTATCGTTCGCGTCTGGAACCCGGCCGACAGAAGATCGAGTTGGCCTACGACGAGCGGATCGGCGATTTCGCCTTTGACCGCTTCCGCATCAACCAGGTCTTGGACAATCTGGTTGAGAATGCCTTCCGTTACGCTCCGGAATTCACCAATTTGGTGCTGCGGGCCGAACTCAATGCCGCCGACGGCATGGTGGACTGTGCGGTCGAAGATGACGGGCCGGGCATACCGGCCAAGGATGTACCACACATTTTCGAGCGCTTTTACCGCGTGGATAAAGGGCGCTCCCGGGACCGCGGCGGTACGGGCTTGGGGCTCAGTATCACCAAGCATATCATTCTTCTGCACGAAGGGCGGGTGGAAGCGCATAGCGAGTCCGGTAAGGGCACACGGATCTGCTTCAGCCTGCCTTATGCGACTGAAACAAATGCCCTGCCTGTGACTTGACCTTTACGCGGCAGCTCGTCCATAACGGCTGTGATGGAGCCGATATCTGATAGTCATGCGCGTGAACTGGCCAAACAGGCCGTCCGTAAATCCACCCTGCGGGCGGAGTGCGAAGCCGCCCTGGAGGGGGTGGATCGTATTCTATTTGAAGCAGGCTGTGGGCACGGCCATTGGCTGACCAGTTACGCGGAAGCCCATCCCGAACAGGTTTGCGTGGGGGTCGACCTGATCTCGCTTCGCATCCGCAAGGCCCTCGACAAGCGCAATAAGCGGGACTTGGAAAACCTCCATTTTTTCAAGGCGGAACTGGGCGAGTTCCTTGAGGTGCTGCCGGAACGCATCCGTTTTGACCTCACGGTGCTCCTGTTTCCCGACCCTTGGCCGAAGGCGCGTCATCATCGTCGCCGTATGGTGCAGCCTGACTTTCTCGATGAAGTGGCGCGCCGTACGGAACCGGGCGGGCGCTTTTGCTTCCGTTCGGATGACCGTCCCTATTATGAGTGGACCCTGGAGCACCTGGAAGTCCATCCGCTTTGGGAGATCGATCCGGAGGCGGATTGGCCGCATGAAATGGAGACGTATTTCCAAGGGCTTATGGACGAATATTTCTCGGTGGTGGCCCGCCGGATCGGGTGACCGGGGCGCGCTTGGAATGAATCGGCTTGGCCCGATCGAGGAATCCCGGTTTTTAATTGCATGTGACCGGATTCTCTCTTTGCTGCACCGCTAACATGGATTCGACGACTCGGAATGGAATTATCGCGTTGGAGGACGGCACCGTCTTCCGCGGTCGCGCTTTTGGTGCGGTCGCCACAAATGTAGGGGAAGCCTGTTTCAATACCAGCATGACTGGTTACCAGGAAATCCTTACCGACCCTTCTTACTTTTCCCAAATTGTCACCATGACTGCGGTGCAGATCGGCAACTACGGGATCAATCCCGAAGACGTCGAATCGGATGGCCCGAAGGTCAAAGGCTTCGTCGTCCGTGAGATCAGCCCGGTCACCAGTAACTGGCGCAGCCGTCAGTCGGTGCAGGACTATTTGGCCGAGGCCGGCATTCCCGGGGTGGAAGGTGTGGATACTCGGGCCATTACCAAGAAGTTGCGCGTGACCGGCGCGATGAACGCCTGCATCAGTACCGAGGATATCTCGGACGAGGAAGCGGTGAAGCTCGCAAAGGAATTCAAAGGCCTGGTCGGTGTGGACTATGTCAAGGAGGTCTGTGCCAAGAAGCCCTACCATTGGGATCCGGAGCAGACCCAGTCGGCTCCCTTTACAGTCGAAGGCACTCACCTCATGCGTGAGGAAGAGGCGAAGCTTTCCCGTTTCCGCGTCGCTGCCATGGATTTCGGTACCAAGTACTCGATCTACCGCAAGCTCCAGTACCATGGTTTTGATGTGCATGTGTTTCCCGCGACTGCGACGCCTGAGGAAATTCGCGAATTTAATCCCGACGGAGTCTTTCTTTCCAATGGCCCCGGTGACCCGGCGGCAGTGGATTACGCCCACAAGACGGTCAAACAGCTGATCGAGCATTATCCGACCTTCGGCATCTGCCTCGGGCACCAGATCATCACCCACGCTTTGGGCGCCAAGACTTTCAAGTTGAAGTTCGGCCACCGCGGTGGAAATCAGCCGGTCAAGAACCTGGAGACCGGTAAAGTGTCCATCACTTCCCAGAACCATGGTTTCGCTTCGACCCAGGAGGAACTGGAGAAGGCCGGTGCGATAGTGACCGAGATCAATCTCAACGACAACACTGTGGAGGGCCTTCGCCTCAAGGACCGTCCGGTCTTTTCCGTGCAATACCACCCTGAAGCGGCTCCCGGCCCGAACGATGCCGACCCCCTCTTTGCCGAGTTCTACCGCATGGTTCGGCAGCACGCCTCCTGAGCGGTTCGAATCCCCAAACTTTCAACCCCGGCATCCGCCGGGGTTTTTTGTGCCCGGTGAGGTGTCGTGTCGTGGCATTCCAGTATTCATTTCGTAAAAAAGCCGATCCCTGGAGGGACACGCTTCCGCGTGTCCGCAGCCTTGTAAGCGGCCGTGCGGAAGCCCGTCCCTCCCATTGCGTGGTTAATCCGCCTTAATTCTTAGTATAACGCACCGTTATAGTGACTGTGCAAATCGCTTTGATTCCACTCCTGGGCCTGTTTTATGCAGCTTTGCCGGCTGCTATGGAAACTCTCGAAACAAACTACGGCTCACTCGCAGGCATCTCCAGTCCCATGACATATCCGGATGGTTGCTTAAAATCATGCATGTTCACCGAAGCCAACCGCATTGAAACACCGGTTGGAGCGCTCATTCCGCAATACCGCACCGCCGGCTTCGGCGAGCGGCAAAAGAAGCACCGTAGTGCGCTTACCTTTTTTAAGAACGGCCAGATCAAGGCCGCGGCATTGGACGAACAGATGCCGATCCAAACACCGCTGGGCCTGATCAAGGCCGAGTTGGTGACCTTTTACGAGGATGGCAGTGTCAACCGAGTCTTTCCGCTCAATGGCCAAATTGACGGCTTCTGGTCGGAGCAACAGGAAGGCGAACTTGCCGAGTTCCACGAATTTGACTTACCGGTCGGTAAAATCAGTGCCAAGGTCATCAGCATTCATTTCTATCCGGGGGGTGAGCTCAAGACGCTGACCCTCTGGCCGGGGCAACGTGTGACGGTGGAATCGCCGGCCGGTCCGATTCTGACCCGCACCGGTTTCTCTCTTTACGAGGATGGTTCGCTTCGTTCCGTCGAGCCGGCGCGACCGGTCGAGCTCCCCACACCGATCGGTCTCATCAAGGCTTTCGATTCCGAGATCATTGGCATGCATGCGGACCAGAACTCGGTGCAGTTCAGTCCGGAGGGTACCTTGGTTTCGGTGAAGACGGTCCATACGGGCATTCGTGTGGCAGGCCCGGGCAAGGTGGAGACACGGATCGAGCCCTTGGAAGCGGCCAGCTTGATCGATATCGAGCAGATGCGCACGGTTCCAATGCAAATCGACTTTTCCGAGGGCAGTGTCCGGATCGCAGCCGATAAGGTCTACGAATTCGCGAGCGCCGACTACCAGTTTTCGACCTTCGACCGGGCACGTGTGCTCCGCGAGACCTGTGGCGGCTGCTCAGGTGGTGGCGGCGAGTGTAGCGGATGCACGGGTGGGGACTCCTGCTGCCAGAATAGCTAGAGCATATTGCCTCAGACCGTTTCGATTTAATCTGAAGTCCGTCATCGACGTAACCGTCGATGCTTCTATGGCAAAGACCTATCATGTAGCATCCGGCGTCAGCCGGATGATGTCCGGAAATGCCTGCAGCCAGTCGATTCAGGACGCGGTTTCTTCGATGAACTTACCGTCGGGGAGGGGGCAGTTCGGGCTGGTTGTGCGTTTCGCCTGCGGCTTGTGCTCCAGCAAATTTCGGTAGGGGCGGCACTTCAGGTAAAGCAGTCCGGCAACCCCTGCACCGATCGTGTCGGCCAGCCAATCGGCCAGTTCAAAGGAACGTCCGGGGGTGAGCAACTGGTGCAGCTCGTCGGACATGCCGTAGGCGGAGACGAGGAAAACGGTCCATCCGAGTCCCGCCCAAGCCTGCTTGCGAAATGTGGAGAGGCGGAGCACGGCGGTGGCCAGAAGCCCGTAGACCAGAAAATGGGCGATCTTGTCGGGTGTTAGTGCCAGGTCGAAGCTGATGACCGGCGCGGCCAGCCGGGTCCGGCTGGAGGCAAGGAAAATGGTCAGCGCCAGTGCGGCCGGCCAAAGCATTTCTCGGCGACTCGGCATGGCTTATTCAATATTCAGCCAGAAGCGGAATTCGGTTCCGGCGGGAGAAGATTCGACCAGATCGATGTCCCCCCGGTGGCTGCGTAGGATACGTTTACTGATGGAGAGGCCCAGTCCGGTGCCGTCGTTCCGGCTGGTCAGGAAGGAGTCGAAGATCTTGTCCTGTATGCCGCCCGGTATGCCGGGGCCATTGTCACGGATGCTGACTGAGGCGATATCTTCATCACGGCTCAGTGTGATGGTGATCTTGCCGCCATCCGGCATGGCCTGGGTCGCGTTGAGAATGAGGTTGAGCAGTACCTGTTGGATCTGCCCTTTGTTGACCTCAACAAAAAGGCCGTTCGGGGAAGGCTTGAAGACGACCTCGATCTTTTGCTGGTGCAATTTGAGCCGTACGAGCCGGAGGCTTTCCTCTGTGATGCGGTTGAGGTCGTAGCGGGCATGGATGCCCTCGCGGTTGCGCCCGAAACTCAAGACCCGCTCCACGATTTCTTCCAGCTGGTCCAGCTTTTCCACGATCACCGTGATATCGGTCTGCCGGGCGTCATCATGCGGAAACTGCAGGTCCAGCGAGTCGAACAGCAGCTTGATCACGGTGAGTGGATTGCGGATTTCATGGGCGATTTCCGCCGCCAGCATCCCGAGGGTGGTCAGCTTGTCGTTGCGACGCATCGACTCCTCGGTTGAGAAGATGCGCGAGTAGAGCCGCGCATTCTGGATGGCGATGGCTCCGAGTCCGGCCAGCGTGCCGAAGACTTTCTTTTCGTCGTTGTTGAAGCGGTGCGACCGGCGGGTGTAGGCGTTGAGCACACCGATGACCTCGTCGTTGAAAATAATCGGCGAAGCCAGCATCGAGGCCAGGCCCTCACGCTGAATGATCCGGCTGAAAGTGTTTTCCTCGGTGAAGGACAGATTGGTCACTTCCACCTGCTTGTGGCGGTGGATGGCGGACCCGACGGCGGAGTCTTCAAGGTTGAAGCATTCGACGGCTTCGATCCGGCCGGAGCGGCCAATCATGGTATGCAATGAGAGCTGTTTCTTGTCCGGGGTGAGGAGAAAGAGCGCGCAGCTATGGCAATCCAGTAGACGCCGGCCTTCCCGCGCAAGCCCGTCGAAGACCTCGTTCAGGTCGAGTTCGCCGACCAGTCGCCGGCCCATGTTAACCAGCGACTCCAGTTGGTGGGCCTTGGACCGGAGCTGCTTGATCAGCCAGAGCCGGGAGACCACGCGTGCCGCTTCATTGGTCAGCAGAGTCAGGATCTTCAGGGCCTGCTCGTCGAAGGCGTCGACCACTTCGCTGTCCACGTTGACGACCCCGATAATGACCCCCCGGTCTTCCATCGGGACCGCCATTTCAGAGCGGATCTGCGGGCGGATCGAGATGTAGCGCGGCTCCATCCGTACGTCCGGAACGATGATCGGGCGTCCATGCAGCGCGGCCCACCCCGTGATGCCCTGACCCAGTTCCAGATCCATGTCGCCCCAGCCCTCCGGCAAGCCACGGGAGACTTCCAATTCCAGTCTTTTGCTGTCCGGATTGATCAGGGAGATCGAGGCACTGCTTGGATGCAGTACATTGATGATTTCCTGAAGGATGTAATCCAGCGCCTCGTTCGGGTCGTCGGTATTCGAGACCAGGCTGCTGATTCGATAGAGCGAATCAATCGCGGCGTATTCATTCTCCCGGACATCCATACGGGTATTCTCTATGCGCTTTCCTGCTTGGCAAGCAAGCGCGAAGGAATGGTCGTCAGCTGGCTTCCCGGACGATGGCGTCCAGATCCTGTCGCAGGTCGAGCAAGTTCGAGGTGGTGGTACTTTCCTTGGAATTCACGTTCTCGATGTAGAATGTGTCCATGGCCACCCCGCGCTCGGTTGCGACACGGGCGAAGCTGATATCAAATCCCTTCTGGGTGATGAGTCGCGCCATGCGGAAGAGTAGGCCGATCCGGTCGTTGGCCTGTACCTCGATGATGGTGCGCTTGAGCGAAAGCTCGTGATAGACGTCCACGCTGGGAGGGAAGGGGGCCGGGAGCATGTCGCTCTTGCTCTTCTTCGCTTTGGCAGACTTGGCTTCCAGTTCCGAAATCGGGGTCATCAGGTCCTTGCCCTCAATCAAGGCTTCGCGCAGGCGTGCCTCAAAGACTTCGCGAGCCCGGCTGTTGGTGACCACGCCTCCGTCGGGATCCATCACATGGAAGGTGTCGATCGTAATGTGGTCGGTGCGTGAAATCGCCTTGGTGCTGACGATATTGACCCCTGCGAGCGAGAGGGCACCGGCCAGCTTGTAAAAGAGTCCGGCACGGTCCCAGGTCACCACATTGACCACCGTCATGCCGAGGTCGATGTCGTCCGACCAGTCGATGATCGGAGCCAGTGCCGCCATGGACTCGGCGCTCTGGATCTGGCTGAGCAGGCCGTTGACCATGCGGAGGTGAAGCTCCACCTCGTTGGGCGTGGTGTTGATAAAATAGCGTTCGGGGAGCAAGCGGAAGTGCGCCTCGATTTCTTCTTCCGAGACTCCTTCAATTGCGCGTTCGAGTATGTCGTTGTACAACATGTTCTTCTGTTCGACCCGCTTTTGTTCTAGGAGTTCTCCATCTCCAAATTGCTCCAGTGTTCGGAGGAAGAGACAACGGTGCATACTATCCTTGTAGCTGTTCCACAGGGTTGGAGCGGTGCCACGGGCGTCACAGTAAGTATGCACATAAAGAAATCGGAGTTTTTGAGGATCTTCCACCAATTCGGCAAATGAACGGGCGGTTTGCGGATCATCCAGATCAAACCGTTGCCAGAATCGTGCCATTTCCAGGTGGCTCCGGATAATAAATAAAATTTGCTCCCGCTGTTCGGCGGCGATGTTAAACCGTTGTAAAATGGGTCTCGCGAGCTTCACCCCGCTGTCTGCATGGCCCTGAATGCCCTCCGATTTACCAATGTCGTGCAAGAGCAAGATTAGGTAAAGAAGCAAGGGGTCGTCGTTCTTGCGAAGCTCGTTTTCATACTTCGCCTCCTCCGGTGTCCGTTTCAGGAAAATATTATCCAGATGCCGGATGGTCCGCAGCACGTGTTCGTCGGCAGTGTAGCGGTGGTAGTACTCATGCTGCACCATGCAGGTCAATTCTCCGAACTCCGGCAGGTAGCGCCCGAGCACTCCGAGGTCGTGCATGATGCGGAGGATGGGGAAAACTTCCCCCGGGCTGCGGAGGATCGCGAGGAAGCTCTTGGCCGCGGACGGACTGTTGATCAGCTTGTGGTTGATCAGGGGAATCGAGCGGGAAATCAGGTATTTCAGGTCCGGATCGAGGCGTGCGCCGAATTGCTGCAAAAGCCGGAACACGCGGATCATGCGGACCGGGTCCTCGGCGAAGACCTGTTTGCTGTCCGCCGAGATGATACGGTCGTAGAGCCGGAACCCGTCCACCCGTTTCATCGGCAGGTGCTGGTGGGCGCGAAAGGCTTCGCGGAAGCTGATCCGGGCGGATTGACCGCTCTGGGCCTGGGACTCCAGGGAAAGACGTTCCTTGAGCAGCTCGCTGGTCTGGTAGATGGTGCGGGCCGCCGAATAGTAGTCCTGCATGAAGGCTTCGACACGGCCGAAGATGTCCCTCTGCGGGTATTTCAGGTTCTTCGCGACATGGGTCTGTTGCTCGAGATCGAGCTTGTCGGTCGGCCTGCGGTTGAGGAGGTGCAGCTCCGTCCGGGTGCGGAGGAGAAAGTCGTAGGCCGCTTCCATCGCCACACACTCGTCCGCGCGCAGTAGCTTTGCCTTCTCCAGTTCTTTGAAGGAGCGGTAGCCGTACTTGATGTAGGCCATCCAAAGTATATTCTGGTAGTCGCGCAATCCGCCGACCCCGTTCTTGATGTCGGGCTCCTGCAGGTAGACCGTATTGCCGGCTTTGGCGTGGCGGTCCTTCTCATCGGCCAGACGCTGTTTGATGTAAACCGCGGCATTGTCCTTGCGGCAAAACTCGGAGAAGCGCTTGTACATCTTCTCGTACAGCGGGGCGGAGCCGCAGATCAGGCGCGATTCCATGATCGCATTCTTGGACTGGATTTCCTTCTTCGCCTCTTCGATGACCTCCTTGGCGTTGCGCGAGGCATGGCCGACTTTCATCCCAAGGTCCCAGAGCGGGTAGAGGATCTCCTCGGCCAGCACCTCCTGGAACTTTTCATACTTCGCCCCCGACAGCCGTTCCGGATAGAGGAACATGATGTCGATGTCGCTGTGCGGATTTAGTTCGGCGCGCCCGTATCCGCCGGTGGCGAGGATCGCCATCTTACAGGGGAGCGGCCCATGCTGCGTTGTGTAGAGGTCCAGAGCGGCAAGAAAAAGGTTCTCAATCAGCACGTCGAGCATGACGGCCCGCGCCCGGCACACGCCCAGTCCGGAGTCGCCTTTGCGGTGGTAGCGCCGCAGCATTTCATTTTCCAGCTGGATGTACCGCTTGTATGCCGGGAGCTGCTTATGCCGGGACACGCCCGGGTCGAACACGAGCCTTTTCTGCGCGTGTTTTCTCAGTCGCCGGTAGAGCGGATTCTCCTGGATAAGCATACTTCGCGAATAGTTACGGAGCTATTTTGTTGATTGCGAATAGTTTTTCGAACTTGTGGGCGCCTTTACCCGGAGCTGTAACTTTCTCGCTTTCACTTTTGACCTCGCTGACGAGCGGGACATGCTGGCCCCTTCAATTCACTACCAGAACACGAAGCAAAGGAAGTTTTATGGAAATCAAAGAAGGTACCGTCGTCGCGATGGACTACTCGCTCAAGGATGATGCGGGTGTCGTCATCGACCAATCCCAACCTGGCCAACCGCTGACCTACCTGCACGGTCACCGCAATATTATCCCCGGACTGGAGTCCGCGCTTGAAGGCAAGATCAAGGGTGATTCCGTTGAGGTCCGGGTCGAGCCTTCTGAAGGCTATGGCGAGTTTAACCCCTCACTCGAGCAGGTCGTGCCGCGTGAGCGCTTCCAGGGCGTGGAAGACTTGCAGGTGGGCATGCAGTTCCAGGCCAACACCGACCAAGGGCCTGTCTCGGTCCGCATTACCAAGGTGGAAGGTGAAGACGTCACGGTTGACGGGAACCATCCCCTCGCCGGCAAGCACCTGAATTTCGCGGTTACGATCCAGGACGTGCGCGAAGCCAAGCCCGAAGAACTGGCTCACGGCCACGTCCACCAGGGCGGCGGTTGCTGCGGCGGCGAAGGTGAAGGTGAAGGCGGCTGCGGTTGCAGTTGCGAACATTAATCGGCCCCGCGCCTTATCTCTATTTCAGCCCCGGTGGAAACACCGGGGCTTTTTTTGTACAGCTGTTGCTGTTTGTTGGTGGGGTGCGTCCGATCCAGTCTTGTTATCCGGGCCTCTGGGCGTCACAAGCGGGCACGCCACGCCGTAAGGAACGAAGGCCGGGCACGCCACGCCGTAGGAACGAAGGCCGGGCACGCCACGCCGTAGGAACGAAGGCCGGGCACGCCACGCCGTAGGAACGAAGGCCGGGCACGCCACGCCGTAGGAACGAAGGCCGGGCACGCCACGGTTATCAGAATGAAGGTTGAGACTGGTTATGAGAGGTGCGCGGCGTCGAGCTAAGCACAAAAAAGCTCCTCCTCTGCTCGCAGGGGAGGGGGACCGCGAAGCGGTGGAGGGGTTCAAGGGAATACTAAGGGACAGGCTATAAGACCTTTCCGGGATCGGGCGCTTGTGTTGAAGTTTATGGGCACCCGCTTCAGTCACCCTACGCTTCGCTCCGGGCAAAATGCTTCGCATTTTACCATCTCCGCGCGAACGCGCTTCGTCATCCTTCAGCCCTCCAGAGGCCTCCGGCCTCTCCCCTTTACCGGCTGCGGTCGCTTAGGATGTCGAGGATCCTGCGGGTCTTTTCCTGTACGCGGATGATTTCGTCCTCGATCAGGATGTCTATCGTGCCGGAGGGGGCCTTGGGCAAGCGCCTGCGGATTTCATCGGGCAGGGAGATCGCCCTTCGCTCGAAGTCCTTGTCCAGGATGCTGCCGACTTGAAGCTTCTTTTTCCAGCCGGGAGGAAGCTCGCCGCCACGTTCCAGCTTCTTCTGCAGGCCGGGGGGCAGGGACTTTTCCTTTTCCTTCTTGCTCTTGCTCTTGCTGGATGCGGCGGTCTCGCGCTTCCATTGCTCGAGCACTTCACGCTCTTTCTTGCTGTAGCGTTTTGCGGCCGCTTGCTTCGCTTCCTTTGCTTCGCGGGCCTTGGTCGCTTCAGCTTGCTTCTTCTTGGCGGCTTCTTCCTTGCGTGCCTTGGCTTCGGCTTCGGCCTTCTTCTTGGTCGCTTGAGTCTCTTCCTCGTTGCGGTTCTTGAAGATCCGTTCGAAAATGGAAGGGCCGCGGGTGCGTTCCGTAGTATTCGCGTTCAGGTTGCCTAGGCCGGCCAGCAGGGATAGGCAAACCAGGAGAAAGGGGAGAGATTTCATGGCCCGGACGATATGAAGTGGCTGTCGGGGCGCAATTGGTAAACTGTCTAGTCGGTCGTTTTAACAGGTCGTTTATACCAGAAGCCACAGAATTTACGGGAGCGCACGGCGACCGGCACCAGAATCATGAAGGCGACCCAGCCGAGCATAGCCGGGCCGGAATACCAGTCGAGCTTGCGCGCGGAGGTCTGTGCCGGCGGTTCCGGCACGATCACAAATCGCAAGCTCTTTGGGCGGCCCCAGCGCTTGAGCTGATGTGAAAGCCGTACTTCCTCGCTGGCGTAGAGTCGCTCGTCAAAGCCGCCAATTGCCTCAAATGCATCCCGTCGACAGAAGAGGTAGCTTCCCGCTGCGGTGCGCGTGAGCTGTGAGATCCGTTTCCACAGTCCGATCCCCACACGCCCGATCCACCCGGGCTTGCCCTCGAACTCGATGCGGGCTCCCCCGCCCACGCAGTGTCCGCCATCCAGATGGGCGAGGCTTTGTTCCAGCAGCCCGGCGTCGATGCGGGTGTCGGCATCGACAAAGACGAGCTGCCGCCCGCGACTGGCCCCTGCGCCGGCATTGCGCGCACGGGCGATCTGGTTGACGGGTTCAAACACGACCCGGTCGGCCCCGTGTGCGCCTGCGACCTCTGCGGTTGCGTCGCTCGAATTGTTGTCGACTACGATCAATTCACCCCGCCGCTTCTGCACGTCCATTGCCGCGCGCAGTGCCTGCAGGGTGGCGGGCAGTTCCTCGGCTTCGTTGTAGGCCGGCACGATGATAGAGTAATCCATGGGATGGAGATACATCGTCCGCCGTCCTTGCGGCTTACAGCCCGGCTTAGCGTCGGCCTGCGGCCCGGGCCGGAAGTGGGGCTGCGTTGCAAAGCGTGGTGTTGACGATGACCGGGTGTTTGGCAGCGACGGTTTCGTAGGCCTGCCGCAGCGCGTTCCACACCGCGTCCGCCGGACCCCAGACGACGGTGGCCATGGTGCCGGTATCGCGGTCGATGCCGGTCGCGTCCAGGGCGTCCAGATAGGTATGCACCGCGGGCTTGATGTCACCGTCGAGGGCATAGACTGAAATTTGTACAGAGAGGATGGGATCCGTCTTTTCCATTCGTCGAGATCTGTCGCTTTTCACGCGAAGGTCAAAGTTTCCCTCGGAGAAAAAGCATTGGGGCCTGTCGTCAGTGCCTGCCGCGGAGGCGGCCTCCCAGTATGCGCATCTGGGCGACCAGGTACGCGCCCATGAGCCGTAGCAGCATACGCCATTCGCCCTGCCCGCACCAGAAGATGCTCGTGTTTTTGCGGAAGAGGCTGGCTTTGGACCAAGCCAGGAAGAAACGTCCTTGAAAGATCAGTTCAATAGTCTGCGGCATCATCCAGATAATGCGACCGCTACCGCGGGAAACTGGCTCGGGTACGCCGCCCGTCAGTGCCGAGTGGATGGCCCGGCCCATCTCCACTCCGTCTTGCGAGGCAACCACGCAGCTGGTAGTGCAGCGTCCGAGGTGTGGATCGATGACCCGGTATTGGCCGGGGCCGACCTGCATCCAGTCGAAGCCTGTGATGCCTGTGATGTGTCCGGCTTCGGCGACCCGACGGGCGATTGCGTCCAGAGCCGGGTCGTGGATTAGGCGCCGAATGGCCGAGGGGCCCAGTCCTCCGGAAAGTGAGACATGCTTGGCCGAGCTGCACATCCCGTAAACCTTTCCCTTCTTGCAAGCCATACTCACGGAGCCGACCGGCCCGTCGATGTATTCCTGTGCGACCCAGGGGCCTGTGTCTGTGTGCGCTTCCCGCAGGTAGTCCTCCAGTTCTTCGGCATTCAGGAATAAATGGATGCCCTTGCCGCCGGAACCGACTGCGGCTTTCAGCATGCAGGGGTAGCCGATTTTCTCGACGGCCGGCCGAATGTCGTCGGGCTGTTTGACCTCGATGCTCCGGGGAATGGGAATTTCGTGCTGTGCGCACCAGCGGTAGAACAATTGCTTGTCGTCGACGGCTTGATTCAATGCGGAGTTTGCCGGAAAGGGCAGGTGGGGCTCGAGTATCGGATCGTTCCGATGTGTGAGCAGCTGTGCGCGTGCCGGTTCGTCCATGTAGAGGACCATTTCATAGGATTCCTCAGACAAGCAGGCTTTTAGTGAGGCGACGACATCCGTGATGCTTTCAAAGTAATGCACCTTTCGTATCCAGACGGAATGGCGCACGGTGTGGTCGGGACGCGTGAGTACGTCAACCGTGAGTCGCCCATCCTTGGCCAGCATCCATGGGTAGGCGGTGAAACTGCTTGAGTACTGGCCGTATACCAAAAGGACGCAGGGCTTGCGCGGGGGAGTGGGCATCGGTCTAGGCTCTTGAAAGTGAGCCTTTAGAGCAAGCTCACAGGCGCTCCTTGTACGCTTTTTACCTGATCGTCATCGGTTTGTCGCTTTTAGGATGAGTCGGATAAATTGTTAGGGACAGGCTATAGGAATGGCTCTGGAGGGCTGAAGGAACCGAGCTGATGTGCGTTGTTGGTTGAAGGGTGTTTGTCGGGTACTACCTGGAGGCATGCAAAATTCCCCTGTAGCGAAAGCGCGACAGCGATTTCGACGGTGATTCGACTGGCAGCACCGCGTCCCTCCATTCTGCGATTTATAAAGACACGCCTCGGCGGACGCGCTTCTGTCTATCCTGAGCCAGTCGAAGGGCTCGTCCGCCGAGGCTCGAAGCAGGTTCACAAACTTCAACACCAGCGCCCGATCTCTGATGCACACCAATCCCTGTATCTCGGATCCCGACCTCGGCACCCTCGATAAGCAAGCTTCAACGAACAATGCCATACCGGTCGCTTGGTGGCGTCTTTTCGGTCATTTTGTTGCGGCAAACTGTCTTAGAAATCACGAAAATCAATTCGCGTATCAGATGGCGCCAAAATGTCACTATTTTACTTGAGTTTGGTGTGGAATCTGCGACGCTCACCAATCCAGCAGTTATGGCTACTACGAAAAAAAAGACCACCCGCGCGAAAACCAGCACGGGGTCAGCTGTGAAAGATTTCGCGTCTGCCCCGATTAACCAAAAGCTTAGCAAAGAAGCGAAGATCGACCTCTATAATACCATGGTCGGGATTCGTCGCTTTGAAGAACGCTCGCTCCGCGCCTACAACCAGGGCAAGATCGGCGGCTTCCTTCACCTCTATATCGGGCAGGAAGCGGTTGCCACCGGCATCGTGTCCCTGATGGAGGAGAACGACCACATCATCACCGCCTACCGTGACCACGGCCACGCCCTGGCGGTGGGGATGAGCATGAACGAGTGCATGGCTGAAATGTACGGCAAGCATACCGGTTGCTCGAAGGGCAAGGGTGGTTCGATGCACTTCTTTGCGCCGGACAAGAATTACTGGGGTGGCCACGGCATCGTCGCCGGCCAGACGCCGCTCGGTGCGGGCCTCGCCTTTGCACTCAAGTACAAGGGCGTCAAGGGCTGTGCGGTCTGTTTCTTGGGAGACGGCGCCGTCAACCAGGGTTCATTCATGGAGACGCTGAACCTGGTTTCGCTCTGGGGGATTCCGGTGGTCTTCGTGATCGAGAACAACGGTTACTCCATGGGCACCAGCCTGAAGCGCTCCTCCGCACGCGAGAGCCTGGCGCACCGTGCCGAAGGCTTCAATATGGCCTGGGAAGTCTGCGACGGCCATGACATTTACGAGGTCCGCGAGGTGGCCAACCGTGCCATGACACGCGCCCGCGAAGAGCTCAAGCCCTTCCTGCTCGAGATCCGCACCTACCGTTACCGCGGTCACTCCGTGGCCGATGCGAACCACGAGAAATACCGGACGAAGGAGGAGATCGAGGATTACAAGAAGAACAAGGATCCGCTCAACCTCTTCAAGGCCCAGCTTCTGAAGGACGGCACCCTGACGGAAGATCTCGCCAAGGAGATCGACCAGGCGAAGAAGAACGAAGCGGAGGAATCCGCCAAATTCGCCGAGGAAAGCCCGGTCGCCCCGCGCTCCGAAATCCAGACGGATGTTTACTGGGAAGTCGACAACGACAGCGAAGGCAAGCTGAAGGGCACGCACTTCTTCAACGATTTCTAGGAAGTCGCCTGCCTCCCACCTTCAACTAACAACTTTCAACTCTTTTCACACCATGCCACTCATCACATATCGCGAAGCGATCAAGCAAGCACTGGCCGAGGAAATCGAGCGTGACGAAAACGTCTGCATCATGGGCGAGGAAGTCGCCCAGTACAACGGAGCCTACAAGGTCACGGAAGGCCTTTGGGAAAAATACGGCGACAAGCGTCTGATCGACACCCCGATTTCGGAAGCGGCCTTCTCCGGCCTGGCGATCGGTGCCTCCGCGCTGGGGGTCCGTCCGGTCATCGAAATGATGTTCATGTCCTTCAGCTACGTGGCCATCGACCAGCTCTTCAATAACGCCTCCTTCTGCCGCTACATGTCCGGCGGCCTCATGAACATTCCCATTGTGGTCCGTGGTCCGGCCAATGGGGGCACCAATGTCGGGGCGACCCACTCGCACACGCCGGAAAACATGGTGGCCAACCATCCGGGCCTGAAGGTGGTCTGTCCGTCCAATGCCTACGATGCCAAGGGGCTGATGAAGGCTGCGATCCGCGACAACGACCCGGTCTTCGTCATGGAGAACACCCTCCTGTACGGGGAAAAATGGGAAGTGCCGGAGGAGGAGTACATCGTCGAGCTCGGCGTGGCCAACGTCCTCAAGGAAGGCACCGACCTGACCATCGTCTCGCACGGCCGTTGCGCCATGATCTCGCTCAAAGCCGCCGAAACGCTGCAGGCAAAGCACGGTATCAACGCCGAGGTGGTGGACCTGCGTTCCATTCGTCCGCTGGACGAGGAAACGATCCTCAATTCGGTCAAAAAGACCGGCCGCGCGCTGCTGGTGGAAGAAAACAAGCCCTACTGCGGGGTCGACGCCCAGATTTCCCACCTCATCCAGTTCAAGGCATTTGATTACCTTGACGCTCCGGTCCATCGGGTATCCGCTATTGATGCACCGCAGGTTTATGCGAAGCCCCTGGAAGACTGGCAGATCCCGAACGAAGAACGCGTCATCGACGGCGCGCTCCGTTGCTGCAAGTAGTACAATTCCCTGTTCAAACTTCTAACTTCTTTTATAAATGGCTACACTGATTGATATGCCCAAGCTCAGCGACACCATGACGGTGGGCACGCTGGTCAAATGGTTGAAAAAGGAAGGCGACGAGGTCGCCAATGGCGACATGATCGCCGAGGTCGAGACCGACAAGGCAACGATGGAAGTCGAGTGCTTCGAAGACGGTGTCTTGCTCAAGCAGTATTGCAAGGAAGGCGATGAAGTGCCCGTTGGCGGCGCGATCGCTGCGGTCGGCGAGAAGGGCGAAGCCGCTCCGGATGCCGGAGGCGGTAGCGCCCCTGCTGCAGCAGAAGAAGCACCGAAGGCGGAATCCGCACCGGAACCGAAAGAAGAAGCGCCCGCTCCGGTTCAGGCGGAAGCCCCGGCCCCCGAGCCGGTTGCCAGCTCGGGGGCTGAGCGCATCAAGGCTTCCCCGTTGGCCAAGAAAATTGCCGCAGAGAAGGGCATCGATCTGACTGCCATCCAGGGCAGCGGTCCCGGTGGCCGTATCGTCAAGGACGACGTACTGAACGCCAAGCCCGCTCCGGCTGCCAGCGCACCGGCGGCTGCCGCTCCGGCACCGGCTGAACCGGTCGCCACCTTGGAAGCCCTCGAAATGCCGGTTTCCAACATGCGCAAGAGCATCGCCAAGGCCCTGGTGGCCTCCAAGACACAGGCCCCGCATTTCTATCTGCAAATCGAAGTCGACGGCGCGCCGCTGGCCAAGCTCCGTGCCGACCTCAATGCCAAGCTGGCCGACCTGCCGAAAGAGCATGGCGGTACCAAGTTTACGGTGAACGACCTGACCCTGAAGGCTGCGGCCGAAGCCGTGCGCCGTGTGCCGGCCATCAACCGCTCCTGGGAGGGCGACACGATCGTTCAGCACGCCAATGTACACCTCGCGTTCGGGGTGGCCATCGACGACGGCCTGGTGACTCCGGTCATTCGTGCCGCCGAGACCAAGGGGCTGCGTCAAATCGGCGCCGAAGCCAAGGTCCTGATCAAGAAGGCGCGCGACAAGAAGCTGGCGCCGAACGAAATGAGCGGCTCGACCCTCACCGTGACCAACCTCGGTATGTTTGGCATCTCCGATTTCTACGGGATCATCAATCCGAACAACGCGGCCATCCTCAGCATCGGTGCGACCATCAAGAAGCCCGTCGTCAATGAGAAGGACGAGATCGTGATCGGCCAGACCATGAAGATCGGCCTTTCCGGGGACCACCGCGTGATCGACGGTGCCGTCGGCGCCCAGTACCTGCAGGCCCTCAAGGAGATCCTCGAGACGCCCGCCCTCATGCTGGTCTAAGCGGGAAAACAGTTTTTCCTTAGTTATGAGAGGTCCCGGTGGAAACGCCGGGGCCTTTTTTGTGAAGGATGAAGGGGAGGCGGCTGCGCCGCCGCCTGGAAGGCTGAGGGCTGAAACTTGAGACCTGAAGGGGGAGGCCAGAGGCCTGGAAGCTGAGATCCGTGTTGTGTGGCGGAGGGGTCAGGACATGGGTAACAGTTTAGGTTCAAGACATAGGTAACACTTCGTCAGAGCTTGGTGACAGTTGTTAGTATTATTTTTGTAGGTGTTTACGAAGCTTTTTGGGTGTTGCCCTCTCCT